>NZ_SCNZ01000018.1:0-150813 GCF_005502655.1 Burkholderia sp. 4NA327C6
GAACTCGCGCTGCGCATGCGGCAGGCCGGCAATTTCAGCCGCCTCGATTACGCGCGCGAGCAGGCGTTCCATGCCGATGCGGTTGCGCAGCACGCGAAGGCACGCCAGCAGGCCGTCGCCGCGCGCGAGAAGCTCACGCGTGCGATGGGCCTGTGGGGTGAACGCACGCGGTACGCGCTGCCCGAGCGCCTGCCCGACCTGCCGAAAGCGCGGCCGAACCTGCCCGATCTCGAGCGGTTCGCGATGAGCAACCGCTTCGACATCCAGGCCGCTAAGCTGCAGACGCAGGGCGTCGCGTCGTCGCTCGGCCTGAGCAAGGCGACGCGCTTCGTCAATGCGGTCGACCTCGGTTACGTGAACAACTACGAGACCGGCAAGGGTCACGAGCACGGCTACGAGATCAGCGTCGAGATCCCGCTGTTCGACTGGGGCGGCGCGAAGGTTGCGCGCGCCGAGGCCGTCTACATGCAATCGGCGAACCGCCTCGCGAAGACGGCGATCGACGCACGCTCCGAAGTGCGCGAATCGTATGCGGCATACGTGACGAGCTACGACGTCGCGACCCACTACCGCGACGAAGTCGTGCCGCTGCGCAAGACGATCTCCGACGAACTGCTGCTGCGCTACAACGGGATGCTCGCGAGCGTGTTCGAACTGCTCGCCGATGCGCGCGAACAGGTCGGCGCGGTCAACGGCTACATCGATGCGCTGAAGGACTACTGGCTCGCCGAAACCGATCTGCAGATGGCCGTCGGGGGCCGGCTGCCGTCCGGCCATGCCACGCCGCGTACGACGCAACCGACCCAACCCGAACCCGCTTCAAACGCCGACGCTGCGCCGCAGCGGGCATCGACCCCCGCGGCGCAACCGACGCCCGCGACGCAACCGCATCCGGAAGGTCATTGACATGGTGTCCCGTCGACAATTTCTCAGCGGCTCGGGCGCCGCGCTGCTGGGCGCCGCAATGGTCAGCAAGGCCGGCGCCGCGTCGCTGCCCGAAGCGCCCACGATGGCGAAAGCGGCGACCCAGCCGCCGCTCGTGCCGCCGAACGGCCGTCCCTACACGCCCGTCGCGACGCTGAACGGCTGGACGCTGCCGTGGCGGATGAAGAACGGCTGGAAGGAGTTCCACCTGACGGCCGAGCCCGTCGTGCGCGAGATGGCGCCCGGCATGAACGCGAACCTGTGGGGCTACAACGGCCAGTCGCCGGGCCCGACGATCGAGGCCGTCGAAGGCGACAAGGTGCGGATCTTCGTGACCAACCGGCTGCCCGAGCACACGACGATCCACTGGCACGGGCTGCGGCTGCCGAACGGGATGGACGGCGTCGGCGGCCTGACGCAGCCGCATATCCCGCCCGGCAAGACCTTCGTCTACGAGTTCCAGCTGGAAGCGCACGGCACGTTCATGTATCACCCGCACGCCGACGAGATGGTGCAGATGGCGATGGGGATGATGGGCATGTTCATCGTGCACCCGAAGGATCGCGGCACGATGCCGGTCGATCGCGATTTCGTGTTCCTGCTCGCCGCGTACGACATCGATCCGGGCAGCTACACGCCGCGCGTGAACGAGATGACGGACTTCAACATGTGGACCTTCAACTCGCGCGTGTTCCCGGGCATCGACCCGCTGCCGGTGCGAGCGGGCGACCGCGTGCGGATTCGATTCGGCAACCTGACGATGACGAACCATCCGATCCACCTGCACGGCTACAGCTTCGAAGTCGCGGGCACCGACGGCGGGTGGATTCCGCCGGCTGCGCGCTGGCCGGAAGTGACGGCCGATGTCGCGGTGGGCCAGATGCGCGCGATCGAGTTCACCGCCGATCGCCCGGGCGACTGGGCGTTCCACTGCCACAAGTCGCATCACACGATGAATGCGATGGGCCACCAGGTGCCGAACCTGATCGGCGTGCCGCAGAAGGATCTCGCGCAGCGCATCGGCAAGCTCGTGCCCGACTACATGGCGATGGGCAGCACGGGCGGTGCGATGGGCGGCATGGAGATGCCGTTGCCCGACAACACGCTGCCGATGATGACGGGCACGGGCCCGTTCGGGCCGCTGGAGATGGGCGGCATGTTCACGGTCTGCAAGGTGCGGCAGGGGCTCGGCCGCAACGACTATCGCGATCCGGGCTGGTTCCGGCATCCGAAGGGGACCGTCGCGTACGAGTACACCGGCGAACTGCCGGACGGTTGAGCAGCAGCATACGGCGGCTGCGTGAATGCAGCCGCCGGTTTCGTTTCATTTATTCGGGAGTCGACACGATGAAGAAGGGACTGGGTTTGATGGCAACGGGTTGTGCATTGGCGTTTTCCGCGGCGTCCTACGCGGCCGGCGACGTGGCCGGCATGGACATGAGCGGCGGCGCGACGCAGGCAGCCGCGGCGCAACAGGGCATGTCGCACGGCGAAATCCGCAAGGTCGACACGGCCGCCGGCAAGCTGACGATCAAGCACGGCCCGCTGGACAACCTCGGGATGGACGCGATGACGATGGTGTTCAAGGTGAAGGACCCGGCGATGCTGTCGCAGGTGAAAGCGGGCGACAAGATCGACTTCGTCGCGGAAGACGTGGGCGGCGCGCTGACCGTCGTCGAACTGAAGAAGCCGTGACGCGGAGCGTGCACATGAAGATGACGAACCTCACGCGGCTGGCCGCGATCGTCGCGACCGGCGCGATGCTCGCTGCGGCACCGCTCGCGGCAGCCGCGCACGGCAAGCTGGAACGTGCCGCGCCGGCGACGGGCAGCACGGTCGACATCGCGCCCGACACGGTGCGGCTGACCTTCAACGAAGACCTCGAACCGGCGTTCAGTTCGGTGAAGGTAGCGGATGCGAACGGCAACGCCGTCACGCAGGACACGGCGAAGGTCGATGCGGCGAACCCGCGCGTGATGACGCTCGCGATGCCGAAGCTCGCGCCCGGCGCGTACACGGTGCAGTGGGCGGCGATGACGGCCGACGCGCATCGCACGAAGGGCACCTATACGTTCCGGGTGAAGGGGTGAACGACGGCCTCGTCGGTCTCCTGCGGCTCGTGTCGGTGGCGATCCAGAACGCCGGGTTCGCCGTCGTCGTCGGCGCGCTGCTCGGCCGCCACTGGCTCGCGCACGGCGCATCCGCGTGGCAGCGCGGCATCGGGCGGCGGCTCGTCGCGACGCTGCGCATCGCGTCCGTCGTATCGCTGGTCGCGAGCATCACCGCGTTCTGGGCGCACTGCGCGCTGATGAGCGAGGTGTCGTTGCTCGACGCGGGGCCGGCCGTCTGCTCGATGCTCGCGGGCACCGGGTTCGGTCATGCGTGGCTGGCCGGCGCGGGGTTCATGCTCGTCGTGGTGGTGCTGTCGTTTGTCCGGCGCGGGAACGACACGCGCTTGCGGTTCGCGATGTGGGCCGCGCTCGCCTGCGTCGCACTCGCGCGCAGCAACGGCGGGCATCCGGTGGATGCCGGGTTGTTCAGCGTGCCGGTGTGGATCGACTGGCTGCATCTGCTGGCGATCAGCGCATGGGTCGGGCTCGTGCTCGTGACGGCAGTCGGCGTGATGCCGAGGCTCGTCGGCATGCCCGCAAGCGAGCGCAAGACCGGCGCATCGTTCGTGCAGTCGCTGTCCGATGCGTCGACCTGCGCATTGATCGTGCTGTTCGCGACCGGCGCGTACAACGGCTGGCGCGGCGTCGATACGCCCGCCAACCTGCTCGCGTCGGCGTACGGGCAGATCCTGCTGTTGAAACTCGCGCTCGTGCTGATCGCCGCAGCGCTCGGCGGACACAACCGCTTCTTCGGGATGCCGACTTTGCTGGCCGCGTTGAACGATCCGGCCGCCTCGATGCCGGCCAGCGCGTTGAAACGGTTCGGCACAGTGCTGAGGATCGAGGCGGTCGTGCTCGGCGGCGTGCTGATGGTCGCGGCGGTGCTCGTGTCGAGCGCGTTGCCGGGCACGGTGTAGCGGGGCGGCGCGACGCAGCGGCAGCGAAGGCCCGCGGGGGAGTCGCCTCGTTCACGGCGGATTTTCATCAGACGATTTCCCCGCTTTTTCAGGTGCAAACGTGCGCTCGACGGCGATCGCAGCGCGATCACGATAATTACATCAACCTGTCTCGCGATTACCAAAAACTGTCATTGAGCGCCGCTAAGCTTTCGCCACCCTCACAACCGGGATTCCCCGTCATGCGCTCGACAATCCGCCTCTTCACCCCGCTATTGCTGCTCCCGACGCTCGCCGCGCCGGTTTTCGCCGCCACTGCCGCGCCCGTCAGCGCGAACTGCGGCGGCAGCACGACGCCGATCGCCGATATCCAGGGGCCGGGCGCGCCGTCGCC
The DNA here is from genome assembly GCF_005502655.1 of Burkholderia sp. 4NA327C6. Lineage (NCBI taxonomy): Bacteria > Pseudomonadati > Pseudomonadota > Betaproteobacteria > Burkholderiales > Burkholderiaceae > Burkholderia > Burkholderia sp. 4NA327C6. Next base: position 4,326 of record NZ_SCNZ01000018.1, read on the forward strand.
GCTCGCCGGCCAGAACGTGTCGATCGAAGCGGTCGTCACCGCCGATTTCGGCGGCACGGACGGCTTCGGCGGCTTCTTCGTCCAGCAGGCCGACGCGCAGCGCCGCAACCAGCCGGGCGTGTCCGAAGGGCTGTTCGTCTACGCGCCGAAGGTGCGTGCGACAGCGGGCGACCTCGTGCACGTGACGGGCAAGGTCGAGGAGAAATACGGCCAGACGCAGCTCACGCAGTCGGGGGCGATCGCGGTGTGCGCGAACAACCAGACCGTCACGCCCGTGACGCTCACGCTGCCGGTCGACAGCCCGAACACGTTCGCCGCGTATGAAGGGATGCGGGTGCGCCTGCCGCAGACGCTGAACGTCACCGACAACTACGAACTCGGCCGCTACGGCAGCGTGATGCTCAGCAACGGCCGCCTGCGCACGCCGACGAGCGTCGTGCCGCCCGCCCAGGCGCAAACGCAGATCGAGGCGAACGCACGCAACCGGCTGATCCTCGACGACGGCTCGAACAAGCAGAACCCCGCGACCGTGCCGTACCCGGCGCCGGGCCTGTCGGCCGCGAACACGCTGCGCGCGGGCTACACGGTGCGCGACGTCGAAGGCTTGCTCGAAGTGCGCTACGGCGCATGGCGCGTGCAGCCGCTGCCGGGCGCGGCCGTGCCGGCATTCGACGCGCGCACGAACCCGCGCACCCAAGCACCGGCGCGCGATCCGAAATCGAACCTGCGCGTGGCGTCGTTCAACGTCCTGAACTACTTCAACGGCAACGGTCTCGGCGGCGGTTTCGACGATCCGAACAATCGCGGTGCGAAGAACTTCCAGGAATTCCAGCGCCAGGAAGCGAAGATCGTCAGCGCGCTGAAGGCGATCGACGCCGACGTGATCGGCCTGATGGAAATCCAGAACAACGGCTACGGCGAACTGAGCGCCGTGCGCCAGCTCGCGGCGAAGCTCGGCACCCAATGGCGTGTCGTCGATCCGGGCGTGTCGCGCCTCGGTGGCGATGCGATCACGGTCGCGATGATCTACGACAGCCGCAAGGTCGAACCGGTCGGCCGCGCGGCCACGCTCGCGATCGACGACAAGAACCGCCAGCCGCTCGCGCAGTCGTTCCGGCTGGTCAACGGCAACAAGCAGTCGCTGACGGTGGCCGTGAACCACCTGAAGTCGAAGAACTGCCCGGACGCCGCGAACGACGATCTCGACCAGGGCGACGGCCAGGGCTGCTGGAACCCGACCCGCACGCGCGCGGCGGCGAAGGTGGCCGACTGGCTCGCCGGCAACCCGACGGGCGTCGCAGGCCAGGGCGTGCTGCTGATCGGCGACTTCAACAGCTACACGTACGAAGACCCGATCCGCACGCTCGAATCGCGCGGCTACCGCAACCTCGTCGCGCGCTGGATCGGCGCGAATGCGTACAGCTACGTGTACAACGGCGAAGCCGGCTATCTCGATCACGCGCTCGCGACGCTGCCGCTCGCGTCGCACGTGAAGGCCGTGCACGAATGGCACATCAACGCGGACGAGCCGCTCGCGCTGCAGTACACGCTCGCGTATAAGTCGGCGGAGCAGCAGAAGACGTTCTACGCGCCGGATGCGTATCGTTCGTCGGATCACGATCCGGTGCTGATCGATATCGCGCTGCCGGGCGGAGGGAAGTAACGGCGGATTGAAGGCGGAAGAATCGCGGCGTGCGGCGAGGCTGCATGTCGCGCTTCATTCCGACCGGAAGCGCCGGCAGGAGAAAGGGTAAATAATTCCGCTGATTTTTTGAGGATTGGGAAAATCGGTATTTTATGGATGACGCGATGCGGATAAGCGCAGCGATTGAAGAATGATTGAAGTGACTTGAATCATTGAATGGCAGTCCACGCCTGCCGTCACGCTGAATTAATCGATTCCGGATAATTAAAATGAAAGAATAATTCCGGAGATCTGAAGGCTTTCGAGACGCAACATCAACACCGGTAAAGGATCGCCGCTTGTGCGACAAAAGCGGCGGATTCGGCCGATTAGTGTCGATGGAGCGTGCAATGCACGCATAATCCCGTTTTCTTTCAATTGCCAGACACTGTCCGCCATTAGCATCATTGCGGGTTTTTTAATATCCGAATGATCTTTGACAACGCGGCGCAGCACCGCCTATTTTTGTGTTGTCGTAAATTTGGGTCATATAAAAGTTGTCCAGACTGCAGGGGGCGTCCGAGCACCATTCTCGCCAGCAGTTTGCTGTGTCTGTATCAAGTTCAGTCTCTTAGAAGTCCAATCCCCAACCGCCGACTGCCGACCGTGCAACGCGAGTGGCGGGTCGGCCTGCGCGTTTCGCAGGCGTTGGCGGCCTTTGTGATGCGGTATCCGAACCAAAGGACAGAGATGAAACCAGACAGGAGCTGTACCGGCAGCCGCCGTGGCCGTCACGGCCGGTTGGCCGGGCTAGGTGCATTGACCGTCATGACACTGGCGCTCGCGGCATGCGGCGGCGACGATTCGTCGTCCGTCGGTGCGTCGAGCCTCGCGCAGGCCACCGCCAGCCAGCAGGCCAGCGCGCAACAGGCGGCCGGGCAGACGCCGGCCAACCAGCCGTACGTCGACCCGGTCGCGTATTCGATGAATGCGACCGACGGCCTGGCACCCGGGCAGGTGTCCGAGAAAACCGCCGTCATGCATTACCAGTGGAAAAACGGCGGCACGACCATCAACTACACGACGACCACCGGCCACCTGACCGCGCAGGACGCGAACGGCAATGCGGAAGCGTCGATGTCGTATGTCGCATACACCGCGCCGAGCACGAACGGCAAGCCGCGCCCGGTCACGTTCGTCTATAACGGCGGCCCCGGCTCGTCGTCGATCTGGCTGCGGCTCGGCTCGTTCGCGCCGACCCGCGTGGCCACGCCCGATCCGCTGTTCGGCAGCAACTGGCCGAACTATCCGCTCGTCGACAACGCCGAAAGCCTGATCGACACCACCGACCTCGTTTTCATCGACCCGCCCGGCACCGGGCTGTCGGAAGCCGTGTTGCCGAACACCAACCAGAAGTACTGGGGTTCCGATGCGGACGTGAACATCATGCGCGACTTCATCCAGCGCTACCTGAACGTCAACAGCCGCGGCACGTCACCGATCTACCTGTACGGCGAATCGTACGGCACGCCGCGTACCGACATGCTCGCGCTGGCGCTCGAATCGGCCGGCGTGCACCTGACGGGCATCGTGCTGCAGTCGGCGATCCTGAACTACTTCGCGGATGCGGTGGAAGCCGTGGCGATCACGCAGTCGACGGAGGGGCTGCTGCTCGAGACCGATACCGTGGCCGGCTACCTGCCGGGCTATGCGGCGGTCGCGGCGTACTTCAACCAGGTTTCGCCGGCACCGGTGAACCAGGATCTGTACGCATTCCAGACGGAACTGTTCACGACGCTGATCTACAACCAGCTGCAGAAGTACTCGCAGTCGTGGGTGTTGAGCCAGCTCGGCATTCCGGATGCGCTCGGCACGCCGGTGTTCCCGAGCGACGCGACGCTCAGGCTGTGGTCGATCCCGTCGAGCCTCACGCAGCAGGCGCTGCGCGGCTACTTCAACGCGAATCCGTTCGGCACGAGCCTGCTGCCCGGCACGACGATCGGCCGGTATGACGGACGCGTGTCGTTGCCGAATTCCGATCCGCGCCTGCAGAACGACGGCGACCCGTCCGACATCCTGATTTCGCAGCCGTTCACGAACGCGCTCGCGACGCAGATGCCGGATTACCTCGGCTACACCGCACCGAACGCGACGTACCTGCCGCTGAACGACAACATCATCGGCGTCTGGGACTTCACGCACGACGGCCAGCCGATGCCCGACACGATCCCCGATCTGCTCGGTGCGCTGCAGCTCAACCCGAAGCTTCGCGTGCTCGCGGAGAACGGCTTCCACGATCTCGCGACGCCGTTCTTCAACACCGAGAAGCAACTCGCGCGGCTGCAGACGGTGAATTGCCTGAATCCGAAGCTGCAGGTGAACTTCTTCCAGGGCGGCCACATGATCTACCTGGACGACGTCGCCCGTCCGCAGATGAAGCGGGACCTGAAGACGTTCTACAAGGGGGCGCGGATTCCGACGGCGCTGACGCTGCACACGCTGCCGCCGCCGTGGCCGGATGAAAACCCGCCCAGCGTACCGACCGGCAGCGTCCCGGGCGCGACCGCCGGAACGACGCTGGCTGCGGCCCCGTGAGCGACCCAGAGCGACGGACTCCTTGTCAAAGGAACCCTCTATTCATCCATTGAATGCGAGTGATCATGTCCCTAATCAAATTGATGCGGCGTATGTCTCCGTTGATCGTCCTCGGTGCCGTGACGAGCAGTGCCTACGCGTTGCCGCCGCAGGCGGTCGCGCCGGTGAAGCTGCCGCACGGCGGGCGCGGTGTCGACGGTCCGTTCTTTCCGGCCACGAAAGCGGCGCCGGTGTTGCCGTCGACCGGCGCGACGCTGCAGCAGCAGGCGCAGCAGCGTGTCGATGCGCGGCTCGGCGCCAATACGGTGCTGAGCAACGGTGCGGCCGTGACGAAGGCGCAGGCGCAGAGCAGCGGTCTCGGCTTCGTGTCGAAGCACTTCGACGAGATCGATGCGAAGCACACCGGCCGCGTGACGATGAGCGATGTGCGGCAGTTCATCCAGCAGCGGCAGGTGCAGGCGCAGCAGGAACAGCAGGACGAGTGACGTAGCAGGCAGGGCGGCGGCCGGTGCGGACTCCTGCGCACTGGCCGCCGGAAGGTGAACGACAGGGGGAACGACAGGCGCTAGAGGGCCTGGCGCGCGCAGCGCTTCGCGGTGGCCGACGGCAGTTCGCCGAACATCGCGCGATAGTCCTGCGCAAAACTGCTCAGGTGCCAGAAGCCCCACTTGGTGGCCGCGGACGTCACGGAGCCGCCGAGCCGAAGCTCGCGGCGCACGTGGTTCAGCCGCACGGCCCGCAGGTACGCGATCGGGTTCAGGTTCAACGTATCCTGGAACGCGTATTGCGCGGTGCGCCGGCTGACGCCGAGTTCCACGCACAGCTCGGCGATCGACAGCGGGCAGGTCGACGCATCCTGCAGCCGCTCCCGCACCGCATTGACCAGCGACCAGTATTTCGTCGGGCGCACGATCTGTGCGCCGGCTTCCGGCGTGGCGGCCGTCATCACTTCCGAGATCGCGTACAGCACGGTGCGTTCGAGCAGTTCGATCCTGTCCTGCGTCGTCGCGTCGTCGACGCGTGTGGTCCTGACGGCGGCGGCCAGTGTCTGGCGCAGCAGGTCGCGCAGGTGATCGGCCACACCGGTCGCCATCGGGATCACCGGCGCGTGGGTTTGCGCGCGCAGCGACGCGGCCACCGAGCGCAGCGCCTGCGTCGACAGTTTCTCCGGCTCGATTTCGACGTTCACGAGCAGATGGCGGTCGGGCGAATAGAACTCGAATTGCGGCTGGCTGGAAAACACGTGCAGGCTGTCGCGCCCGCTCTTCTCGCCGCACAGGCGCGCATGCCCTTCCAGTTCCAGCGGCACGGCCACGGCGATCCGCTCCGTCGGCACCGCGCCTTGCTGCAGGATGACCTTGTCGAGATCCTCGACCAGCAGCTTGATGCCGCCCAGCGACACGATCGACGACGAGCCATGAAACCTCCCGCCCGAGATCTGCGTGTAGTTCATGTTCCAGCCGTCGAACGAGCGCGCCTGCTCCTCCACGTCGGTAAACGCGCAGAACGTGACCGTTCGCGCGAACAGCGCGTTGCCGGAGAAATCGCTCGGATGGGCAGACGGCGTCATCGAGGGCGGAGGGCGGAGGACGGGAACGGGCGGGCCGGATCGATTCATTCTAGTCGCTCGCCGCGCCGGTCAAAAATGTGCCGGATGGGCGTCGCCTCGCCAAAACCCTGACTTGCCGAAATCCGATAGTGGAAAACCTTTCGGCACCCTATCGTTGGCACCAATACGACGCTGGAGAGACGGTGATGGAACTTCCCCGTGGCGGATTCTGGAGAAACTGGGTCGGCAATCAGTCGTGCATGGCCGCGCACCTGGCATCGCCGGCGAGCGAGGACGAGATCGCGGCGCTGGTGCATGCCGCGGCGCGGCAAGGCAAGCACGTGCGATGCGCGGGGTCGGGGCACTCGTTCACGCCCGTGGTGGCCACCAGCGGCCTGCTGCTGTCGCTGCAGGATTACCAGGGCATCGTCGATGTCGACGAAGCACGCAAGCGCGTGACCGTGAAGGCCGGCACGAAGATCAATGCGGTGACGCGCCACCTGAAGGAACTCGGCCTGTCGCTGGTCAACCAGGGCGACATCGATTCGCAGGCGATTGCCGGTGCGCTGGCCACCGGCACGCACGGCACGGGGGCGACGCTGAGCAACCTGTCGTCGCAGGTCGTCGGGATGCGCATCGTGCGCCCGGACGGCTCGATCATGCAGGTCAGCGACCGGCAGGACCTCGACCTGCTGCATGCGACCCAGGTGAACATCGGGATGTTCGGCGTGGTGTCGGAGATCACGCTGCAGGTGACCGATGCGTTCTGGCTGCACGACCGCGTGTGGCGCGAGGACTTCGACGCGCTGATGGAGCAATACGACGACCTGGCCGCGAAGCACCGGCACTTCGGCTTCTTCTGGTGCCCGACCTCCGCCAGCCGCGATCTCTACTGCCTGCCCGACACCACGAAGGTGTCGAATTCGAAGAAGGACTACGACGTGTGCGAGATCAAGGTGATGGATGTCACCGACGCGCGCACGTTCCATGAAGGCGAGCACGAGAAGATCGCCTACAGCTCGGAGGTGTACGCGATCCACTACGTGCCGAACTTCCACGAGCTCGAGTACGCGGTGCCCGCGCACCACGGCAAGGAGGCGCTGCGCCGCGTGCGCGAGCTCATCCTCACGAAACACCGCGACTGTATTTTCCCGGTCGAATACCGCTTCACGAAGGGCGATCCGGCGTGGATCAGCCCGTTCAACCACCAGGACAGCGTCACGATTTCATGCTCGGGCGGGCCGAACGGTGTCGACTACTGGCCGTTCCTGAAGGACGTCGACACGATCCTGCGCGACTACGGCTCGCGTCCTCACTGGGGCAAGCTGCATTTCACGAACCGCGAGGATGTCGATCGCTGGTTCCCCAAGGCCGAAGCGTTCCGCGCGCTGCGCCGCAGCGTGGACCCCGAAGGCACCTTCCTCAACGATCACCTGCGGACGCTGTTCAGTTGAGCAGACCGAACGAACCAGACTGGAGAACGAAGCATGAATGTCAAGATTGACGGCCGCCTGGCCGGCAAGGTCGCGATCGTGAGCGGCGGCGCCGGCGGCTGCGGCGGCGCGGCGTCAGAACTGTTCGCCGCCCAGGGCGCGAAGGTCGCGATCGTCGACCGCGACGGCGACGCAGCCGAAACGCTTGCGTCCCGGCTGCGCGACGCGGGCCTGCAGGCGATCGGCCTCGGCGCCGACGTGTCGAAACAGGCGGACGTCCAGCAGGCCGTGAGCGCCGCGCGTGAGCAGTACGGCAACGCGGACATCCTGTTCAACCACGCCGGCACGCTGATCGTCAAACCGTTCCTCGACATCGAGGAGTCGGAATGGGACTGGCTGATGGGCGTGAACGTGAAGAGCATGTTCCTGATGACGAAGGCGGTGCTGCCGCAGATGCTGGAGAAGGGGCGCGGCAGCATCGTCTGTACGTCGTCGATTTCGGCCGTGTGCGCGACACCGGGCGAAGTGCTGTACGACGCGACCAAGGGCGCGTGCCACATGTTCGCGCGGGCGATAGCGGTCGAGTATCGCGACCGCGGCATTCGTTGCAACGCGCTTGCGCCGGGGTTCATCCGCACGCCGCACGGGATGCGCGAACTTCGGGATCTGCAGGCGATGGGTGTCGACGCGACCGAGGCAGCGATCGCCGTGCAGCAAGGCCGCCTGTGCGAACCGTCGGAAGTCGCGGCCGCCGCGCTGTTCCTCGCGTCCGACGAGTCGAGTTTCGTCAACGGCACGCACCTGTTCGTCGACAACTGCTTCTCCGCCGTCTGATTCTCGCTTTACGTTGCGACAAAAAACCGACTCGCGGCACGAAGCCGGCGAGTCGGTTTTTTTCAGCCTGCTTCGAAACGCGTCAGACAGTCGGATCGACGTTCGCCTCGAGTTCGCGGATGCGGTCGAGATTGCGCGTGTCCTTCAGCACCGGCGGCCCCGCGAACGTGTTGCGCACGCCGAAGCCATACCAGATCACCATCAGCACCGCGACGAAACCGACGAGCACGTACAGCACCTTCTCGTTCGGCGGCTGGATGCCGACGTACGCGAGCACGCAGGCGCCGACCAGCGCGAGCAGCGCACACGGCTTCGACCAGATCCCCAGTTGAAACGGGCCCTTGTCGGTCCACGAGCGGCCTTCGGCCAGCATCCCGGAGCCGATCGGCATCGCATACGAGATGAACAGGAACACCGCGCTGCCGGCGCTCAGAACCGAGAACGCATCGCCGTACAGCGTGACGACGATCGCGAGCACCGCACATGTCCAGATCGCGGGGCCGGGCGTCCGGTGCGTCGGGTTCACGCTGCGCAGCAGCTTCGACGCCGGCAGCCCGCCGTCGCGTGCAAAGGCGTACACCATCCGCGACGTCGACATGATCGCGGCGAGCCCGCACACGTAGTTGATGAAGAACATCGCGAGTTCGAGCGTGACGCGCAGCGTCTTCGGAATCGGCGCGAGAATCGCTTCGAAAAATCCGGTGCCCTGCTTCATGCTGGCGGTCAGGTCGGGCATCACCAGCACGAACGCGCACACCATCACGTAGCCGAACACCGCGGACCAGAACACCGATCCGATGATGCCGCGCGGCACGTTTTTGGCCGCGTCGTGCGTCTCTTCCGACGTGTGCGCGGAAGCATCGAAGCCGGTGATCGTGTAGGTCACGAGCAGCAGGCCGGACAGGAACGCGAGCGGCGTGGCCTGCTTCGGCCATGCGCCGCCGTCGACGCCGGTGAAATTGGTGAACGTCACCAGCCGATGCGCATCGAACGCGACCGGCGAGTAGACGAGCAGCGACACCACGAGCGCGATCGTCACCACGAAGATGAGATAGCCCGACAGGTCGGTGATCCTGCTCGCGATCCGGATGCCGCGCGCATTCAGGATTGCCTGCGAGATCGTGATGAACGCGATGAATGCCGTCTGATGCCACCAGGTCAGGCTGTCCGGGCTGACGCCGAACATCGGCGCGATCAGCGTCTTGAAGAACGGATCGTAGGTGCCGAAATTGATCGCGGCGATCACGAAGATCAGGCCGAGCAGGTTGAGCCACGCGGTCATCCACCCCCATTTCTTCCCGCCGAGGATCGCGCCCCAGTGATAGAGGCCGCCGGCCGTCGGAAACGCGGACGCGATCTGCGACATCGACACCGCGACGATCAGCGCGAACAGCGAGCCCAACGGCCAGCCGAGGCCGATCGACGCGCCGCCGGTGGCGGAAAACGCGAGCTGGAACGCGGTAATGCCGCCCGACAGGATGCAGATCACGGAAAACGACACCGCGAAGTTCGAGAAACCGCTCATACGTCTCGACAGTTCCTGCGCATAGCCCATCTTGTGCAGCAGGCTTACGTCACTGTCGGTGCCTGAATCAGGCTGGAGTTTTGCATCCATGGTCGCTCCGTCACGAATGTCCTGCGTGGCAGGACCGTCATCGCCGCCCGGGCCAGGCAAGCCGGCCCGCTCCTGGGATTCGTCGGCGGCTCGCGATGCCGTGTCGAGCGGTCATCGCTTTCCAGTCCGATGCGTGAACGGTATGAAATCAAATCTCCCGGCTCTATCAGATTTCGGCAATCCAGTAAAAAACCGGACTGATGCACCGGAACAGGGCTCGTCGCACCGTCTCGTCGCCGGGAGGACCGGGCGCGTGACGGATGCGCGGCGGCGGCGACGGGCGGTCGCCGGATCGCCGGATCGCCGGATCGCCGGATCGCCGGATCGCCGCCAGGCAAGCCGCCCCGGACGCACGCGGGAACCGGGGACGGCCTACTCCGTTTGCGACATGTCGCGTCGCGATCCGAAGCGGGCGCGATAGTCGCGCGGCGATACGCCGACCTGTTTCGCGAACGCGCGCTGCAGCGCGTCGACGCTGCCGAATCCCGACCGCTCGGCGATGCGTTCGAGCGGCCAGTCGGCCCGCTCCAGCAGCGCTTTCGCGCGCTCGACGCGTGCTGCCAGGACGAACTGCGCGGGCGATCGTCCGGTCTCCTTGAGGAAATTGCGCGCAAACGTGCGTTCGCTCATGTGCATCCGCGCGGCCAGTGCGGCGACGCCGAGATCGCCGGCCGGATCGTCGGCGATCTCGGCGAGCAGGGTGCGCATGCGCGGCGTCGCGTTGGCCAGCGTGCCGAGCCCGACGCTGAACTGCGCCTGTCCGCCGGGACGGTGCATGAACAGCACGAGTTCGCGTGCGACCGCGAGCGCGGTCGGCGCACCGCAATCCGCCTCGACGAGTGCAAGACACAGATCGATGCCGGCCGTCACGCCGGCCGACGTATGGAACGGCGGATCGCTGACGTAGATCGCGTCCGGTTCGATCCGCGCGTCGGGACACAGCGCCTGCAACATCGCGCACTGGTTCCAGTGTGTGGTCGCGCGCCTGCCGTCCAACCATCCGCCGGCGGCCAGCACGAACGCACCCGTGCAGATGCTCGCGATGCGCCGCGTGTCCGCGATCCGCGTGCGCAGCCACGGCAGCACGCCGGCTTCCGACGCGGCGTGGCGCAGCGCCGCTTCATTGCCGCCGGCGACGATGATCGTGTCGATCCGCTCGGGCAGCGCCGCGAGCGCGGCCGTGCCGGCGAGGCGCAGGCCCGCGTGCGTGACGATGTCGTCCCCGTGTTGCGACGCGAGCGTGAGCCGGTACGGCACGGCATGGCCGGGAAGGTGACGGTTCGCGACCGCGAACACTTCCATCGGGCCCGTGACGTCGAGCGACTGGACGCCTTCGAAGCCGACGACGACGATGTCGCGCGCCGGGCAGGTTGACTGGGACATGGCGGAAAGTGCGGTGGAGTTGTCCTTGTGACCGCGAGCATGATCCTTGTAATTTTCCGGACATGCAATCGACGGATGCGGGTGAACGATGCGGGGATGGAAGACAGGCGGGGCAGGGCTGCTCGTGTGCGCGATGCTGGGCGCGTGTGCGGCGGGGTGGCATGTGCCTGCGGTGGCGGAGGATGCGCCGCCGGTCGCACAAGCGCTCATGATCGGCGCGCCGAAGGCGGGCCGCACGCGGCCGCTCGTGGCGATCGTCGCGGACAACGCCGGAACGGAGACGACCGATTTCATCGTGCCGTACGCGATGCTGAAGGCGTCCGGGGCGGTCGATGTCGTCACCGTATCGGCCGACGAAGGCGAGGTCGAACTGATGCCCGCGCTGCGCATGCTGGCCGATACGACGTTCGACCGGTTCGATGCCGCGACCGCTGCGGGGGCCGACGTGGTGATCGTGCCGGCGTTGCACCGCGCGGACGGCCCGGCCGTACTGGCATGGTTGCGCAAGCAGGCCGTTGCCGGCGCAACGATGGTGGCGATCTGCGAGGGCGCGGAAGTGCTCGCGAATGCGGGCCTGTTGCAGCAGCGCACGGCGACGTCCCACTGGTATGCGCGCGACGGCCTGCGCCGGCGCTTTGCCGATACGGCGTGGGTCGACGATCGCCGCTATGTGATGGACGGCAACGTCATGACGACGACCGGCGTATCGGCGTCGATTCCCGCTTCGCTGGCGTTGGTGGATGCGCTGGCCGGGCCGGCAGCGGCGCGCGAGACTGCGCGGCGCGTCGGCGTGCACGCATGGAGTGACGTTCACGACGGTAGCCGGTTTGCGTTGACTGCGCGTGCGGTGGCGGTCGCGCTGACGAACCGCGTCGCGCTCTGGCGGCACGAGACGTTCGATCTTCCGGTAGAAACCGGGTTCGACGAGCTTGCGGTTGCGTTGACCGCCGACGCGTGGGCGCGGACCTGGCGCAGTGACGTCGTCGCGACGGCTGACGCGCGCGTGATCGAGTCGAAGTACGGGCTGCGGTTGCTGGCGCAGCCGGCGAACGTCCGGCACGCGCGCATGACGATGTCGGCTGACCGGCGCGGCGAAGCGGTGCTGCCCGGTGTGCTCGACGACATCGCGGCACGCTATGGCGATACGACCTCAGGCTGGGTAGCGCTGCAACTGGAGTATCCGAAGCAGTAGCCGTCGTGCGTGCCGCGCTTGTAACGGAATTCACCGGCGCCGGGCAGCGGAAATGTCGAGGCGCGGCCGTTTCATGTCGTTCTCCTCGCGAACGCTGTGCCGCTCACGCGCTGGCGGGGCGATGTTCCTGATCGATCAGACAGAGGCCGGGGCTTCGGCCGTCCGCCGGGCGGACAGCCGGCTCCACAGCAAGCCGGAGCGATTGCCGCTGCGGCAATACGCGAGCACCGGCTTCTGCAGCGTGTCGATCAGCTCACCGAATGCGTCGATCTCCGCATCGCCGATGCCGTCGCGCTCGACCGGCAGGTAGCGCGCTTCGATGCCCAGTTCGCGGGCCGCCGCGGCGATTTCGTCGAATGCCGGATGTACGTCGCCTTCGCCGTCGGGACGGTTGCAGATGACCGAGCGGAAGCCGGCATTGCGGATCGCCTTCAGGTCGGCCGGCGTGATCTGCCGCGACGCGGAGAAGCCGTTCGCCGCCGTCGCGCGACACTGCTCGATCGCGTGGCGGAAACAGGCGATCGCGAAGTCGACGTCCTGCTCCGTCGTGAAGCGGCCGAAGCTCACGCGCACTGTGCGGCCCGCCGTTTCGGCGTCGAGGCCGATCGCGGTCAGCACGTGGGACGGTGCGCCGCTGGTCGAGTTGCATGCGGACGTCGACGACACGGCGAGCGCTTCGCCGAGCATGAACGGGAAGAAGCCCGGCGTGTTCACCGTCAGGCTCAGCGTGTGCGGGATCCGGCGTGCCGTGGCCGCGTTCTGCGTGACGTCGCCAAGTGCGACCAGCGCGTCCGTTAGGCGGGCGCCGAGCGCCGCGATCCGTGCGGCTTCGCCGTCGAGCTTGTCGGCGGCCAGTTCGCATGCAACGCCCATGCCGACGATCTGGTGCGTCGCGAGCGTGCCCGAACGCAAGCCGCGCTCATGCCCGCCGCCATGAATCTGAGGGGCGATCCGGTGCGCGATGTCGCGGCGGACGAACAGCGCGCCGATGCCCTTCGGGCCGTACACCTTGTGCGCGGACATCGACAGCATGTCGATGCCGAGCGCGCGCACGTCGATCGGCGTCTTGCCGAGCGCCTGTGCGGCGTCGACATGGAGCAGCGCGCCCGCGTCATGCACGATGCGCGAGATTGCGCCAATATCGGTCAGCGTGCCGAGCTCGTTGTTCACGAGCATCAGCGACACGAGGCCCGTATCGGGGCCGATCGCGGCCGCGACCGAGTCGGCGGTGATCTCGCCGTCTCGCGTGGGCGTCAGGAACGTGACCGACGCGCCGTGCTTCGCCAGGTTCGCCATCGTATCGAGAATGGCCTTGTGCTCGATGCGGCTCGTAATCAGGTGGCGCTTGCCGGTCGCGTTTTCCGCATAGCCCTTCAGCGCGAGGTTGTTCGATTCGGTGGCGCCCGACGTCCAGACGATCTCGTCGGCGTCCGCGCCGATCAGCGCGGCGACTTGTGCGCGGGCCTGCTCGACCTTGTCTTTCGCGAGCCGGCCGGCGGCGTGCGAGCTCGATGCCGGGTTGCCGAAGATGCCGTCGAAGCCGAGGCAGGCCGTCATCGCTTCGATCACGCGCGGATCGGCGGGCGTCGTGGCGGCGTAGTCGAGGTAGTGCAGCGGGGTGGTGTCGCTCATGTCCTTCTCATGCTCGTTTCTTTCGGAATGGAAGAAATGATACGGGGGACAGAAGGGAAAAAGGATCCAAAGTTGGCTGGTGATTCAGCTTGATATGGAATAACGTTTTATCGGAATGTGGATTGGGGGAATTTATTTTTCATGTGGCGAGCGGGTGCGATGCACGTGTCCGCAGCCCATTTTGCGAGGGATGATCGACATGCAGTATGAACTGACAACGCTGTCGTGTTTGCTGCTGGAGCAGGATGCCGTTTCCGCCGGTGCGCATCGGTGGGTATCGGATCCGGGGGCCGCGGGGCGCCTCCTCGGCGCGTGGCGTTCGGAAATCGGCGAGCTGGGGCAGATCGTCGTATTGCGAGGCTTCGACGATGTCGACGAACTGCGGCAGGAGCGCCGTCGTGCGTTGATGAGCGGCGGGCCGTTCAATATCGACGGTGACCATGTGGGTCTCAGCATGGAAACCTACGAACTCTTTCCGTTCCTGCCCGAGATCGAGCCGTCGAAACTCGGCAGGTTCTACGAACTTCGCCGCTACTGGCTCAAACCGGCCGGGATCGCGCCGACGATCGCCGCGTGGGAGCAGGCCGTCGGCCCGGCCGAAGCCTATACGTCGCATCTCGTCGCGAACCTGTACGCGATCGATGGGCCGCCTCGCATTGCCCATATCTGGGGATTCTCGAGCCTGGAGGAGCGCATGGCATTGCGCGCGCGCCACTATGCGGAAGGGCTTTGGCCGCCCAAGGGCGGGCCGCAGCAGATCGAGCGGGCCACGTCGACGATTTGCCTGCCGGAGGCGTGGTCGCCGCTGTGCTGAACTTTCGTTGAATCGCCGATGAGGCCGCTTCGCCTCGTGCTGTCGAGGGCAGCACGAGGCGAAGGCTGGTGCCGGATATTCTCCGCCAGTCTCAGGGATGGAATGCCGGCCGGCCTGAGGGCCGAATTACGGCGTCGGCACGCCGGCACGCAACGCGATCGTCGCGTACCGGGCCGCATCCGGAATGATCGAAAACTTCCTGTGACGTAAAAGCTGTTGTGAATTGGGTTTGAGAGACGGTCCGGGGCGGGAATCGATCAGGTTGCCGTATCTTGTTCATTCTGATTCGCCAATCGATATGCATCCCGCACCCATGCCTGGAGTGCGGGCTCATATCTGGCCGGGATCGTGATCGTGAGGGTGGTGAGGCGCGTGCAGTTTGCCGGTAGATCCAGATACCGCTGCCACGCCTTACGTACAAGCTGCGACATCGCGGAACCCGTCATGCCGACTTCCGCCGCCACAGCCCGCTGCGATCGGCCCTTGACGAAAATCTCGTGCCGGGCCCACTGGTTCAAGGGCTTGATTCGTGTATTTTGCATGCGCAACAGACGGAACTGTTCGGCAGTCATGCGTCGGGTCTTTTGCATTCAAACTCGCCCGGAAGTGTGAAGTGAAGAAATCAAGGTCGCGCCGCATGAAGTCTTGTGACCATCGAAGGCAGCGTCTCGACCTTCGACCTCGAATGCCGCGTCGCCTTCGGCAATCGTGCACGTACCGTGAATCGGACACGAACACACGTCGCCGATGCGGGCGACCGAGCGCCCCATCACCTTGCTCGTTCCGGCTCCGGATTCGACCCGGCCGCCGTGGGTATGGACGTCGCCTACCCGGATAATTCCTCGCATATGACTCATTCCCCGAATGATTGGCGTGGTGCTCGCGTTCGCATGCGACGTGCCGTCGAGTTGGTCTGTGTCGGTTTGCATCACCACGAGTAACCCTGCATGCCGTAATCGGTATCGTGTCGGCGGCCCCACCACGGCAGGTAGGCGTTGTTGCCGCCGCGTGCGCGGAACCAGTCCTTGTCGGGATCGATGGGCGTGAGCTTCGATGGTGGCCGGACGACGACCGCGACGGGATGCTCGGGATCGGTCGTGCCTGCGACGAGTGCGTTGCCGCCGAAGTGATTGATCCGGCCGATGGCGAGTGCAACGTCGGTCAATGCGCTTCCGGTTCCCATGTCGCCGAGTAGTGCAGCCGTGTTGAACGTCTGCTTCTGGTGGTCGTATTCCGGAAGCGTTTCCGTCAACGTCTGTGCGAGCGCGGCAACGCGGGACGACGCGGTGTCGCTGCCTGCACCTGCGTCGTGGACGATGTACTTGAGGTCTGGAACCGCGACGCCGGCATTGCGTGCCGCCTGGTCGATGGTTGCCTTCCATGCCTGCACGGCGCGAGTCGTGCCGACCTTCGGTGAAAACTCTTTCGTGTTGCCCATTGCGGCTTTGCCGATCCAGGCGAGCGGTTCGCGTTGCGTGTTGAAGTTCGGGCCGGCGAGGAACAGCACGACGAGGTTCTCGTTGATCTGTGCATCCGTGGGCGGGAAGTTGGGCGCGTCCCAGTTCACTACCCAGACGCTCTTGTCGGGGTTCGCCTGCAAGTAGTCCAGTGCGTTGTTCAGGGATGTGAAGCCGGTGTTGGGGCCGCCCTGTGCGACTTGTACGTCGGGGAGCGTGTTGCGGCTCCACATCGTTGGAAAATACCGATTCCCGATCGAAAACGTCCTTCGAATCGAGTCCTGCAAGTAGTTTTGCGATTCGGCCGCGTCGAGTCGTTCCGGAATCGCAAGCTCGACACGGATGCCAGCCAACTCGCGCCAGTTCTTTTTATCGTCAGGTTTGACCGTGTAGAAGTATTTCGCGTTGCTCGCGTAGCGTGAGTGAAGCAGTAGCGGGAACTTGGTCATGTACTTGCTATAGAAACCCTTGAATGTTTCTGTGCCTTCGTTTCCGTATGCAATACCTGCTACCGACTGGAGCGTCGTAAAGGACTTCGGATCAGTCCGCACCATGTCGTCGTTCTTGTTCGGAGACGCGAGTCCTTGCGTCCACAGCAATTGCCATTCGGTTGGATAGTCCATGCGTTGCAACGGATTCAACCAAATGAGTCCGACGACCTGGGAAACGAATGGCTTCACCGGCTCTTCGACGGAGGGAACTGCGTTCGCTATTGGTTCAGCGGCAGGTGCGGAGTGCGCCGAGCGCATCATGGCCGTCGGGAACAGAAACACCACAAGTGCCACAAAACTAAGTACAACTACAAATCGTTTCATCCCATCTCCTGCTGATCGATACAACAGCTACGTTCACATGTAACGCGCTGCCTTGTCGGTGTGCATCACCACGAATAGCCTTGCATGCCGTAATTTGTATCGTGTCGGCGGCCCCACCACGGCAGATAGGCATTGTTGCCGCCGCGTGCGCGGAACCAGTCCTTGTCGGGATCGATCGTCGTGAGCTTCGATGGCGGTAGGACGACAACCGCGACGGGATGCTCTGGATCGGTCGTGCCGGCAACCAGGGCGTTGCCGCCGAAGTGATTGATTCGGCCGATGGCGAGTGCAACGTCGGTCAATGCGCTGCCGGTTCCCATGTCGCCGAGCAGGGCGGCCGTGTTGAAGGTCTGTTTACGGTAGTCGTATTCGGGAAGGATTTCGGTCAAGGTCTGCGCGAGGGCGGCAAGACGTGCCGACGATGCGTCACTGCCTTTACCGGCGTCGTGGACGATGTAGTTGATGTCGGGCGCCGCGATGCCGGCGTTGCGCGCCGCTTGGTCGATGGTCGCCTTCCACGCCTGCACGGGGCGCGTCGTGCCGACTTTCCGCGGAAAATCGAGCGTGTTGCCGGTTGCGGCCTTGCCGATCCACGCGAGCGGTTCACGCTCGGTGTTGAAGGTTGGGCCGGCGAGGAACAGTACGACAAGGTTCTCGTTGATCTGTGCATCCGTGGGCGGGAAGTTGGGCGCGTCCCAGTTCACTACCCAGACGCTCTTGTCGGGGTTCGCCTGCAAGTAGTCCAGTGCCTTGTTCAGCGATGTAAAGCCTGCGTTTGCGCCGCCTTGGGTGATTTGCACGTCGGGGGGCGTGTCGCGGCTCCAAAGCGTCTTGGGTGACGGCGGGCCGATTTCGAAGAAATTCATCATCCGATCGACCACGCGTGACTTGGCAAAGGCCAGATCAAGTCGGGGTGGAATGGCAACTTCGACGTGTATACCAGCGAGTTCACGCCAGTTCTGCTGGCTTTGGGATCCCACATTGTAGAAGTACTTCGCGTTACTAAAATATCTGGTACGCACCAGCAAGATGAACTTGTCCACGTACTTGGCGTAGAAGCCCTTGATCGTCTCCTTGCCGTCGTTGCCGTATGCGATCCCCGCTACAGACTGCAAGGTAGTAAAGGATTTCGCATCGGTGCGAACCATATCGTCGGTCTTGTTTGGCGCGGCCAGTCCCTGTGTCCACAATAATTGCCATTGGGTGGGGTAGTCCATACGTTGCAAGGGATTCAACCACATCAGGCCAACAACCTGCGCGACGAACGGCTTTGCCGGCTCATCGGCGGTTAGCGTGGCATGCTCCCGGACAGGCGTGGCCCGTGCTGGACGCATTAGGACGGTGGTGAACAGAAACACCATGAGTGCAGCCAAGCCGGGCACGACAACGAATCGCTTCATCCAATCTCCTATTTCCAAATGGGCCGGGTCAGGTTGTTCTACGTGCGTCATCAGCGAGGCCATGAGCACGGTTGCGATCAACCATGTCGAAACGGCGACGGCGACACGTCGCGGCCATGTAGCGATCAGCATCTTCATACGGCACCCCCGACCTTCAAATAAAGCTGACCTTCACGCTCATCCACGATCGCGCTCGGCATCTTGCCTTCGCTTTTATCTGCATGTATCCATTCTTGAAGAGGCGTTCTATAGAGAGTGCCCGATGCAAAGTAGTCGGCATACGTCTTGTTCGGAATATCTAGAGGAATCCCGTCCCCCATCCGCCAATCCGCCTCAATCCGCAAGTCATAGAGTTGCTCGGGCGTCAAATAGCAAACCCCAATCGCCACATCGTACGAAAGCGCCTTTTCCGCATGCTCCGGATTAGTCATCGTCGTGGAATGATTCGTCGGGCTGTTGGTCGAACCACGATCGAGCCAGTCGACAATCTGCTTGTCGCGCCACTCCTTGTAGCCCTCCGGCATTTCGCTCTTGCCGTCCTCGCCGATCACGTGGCCATCACCATCGAGCCATTCCGTATTCAGCGTTCGCCGCGCCTCCATCCGCATCAACGCGCGGTCCTCATAACGCTGTCCGGCTTCGCTTTCCGCAGTACCTTGCGCGACGCTATCGTCGTTCTTCGCGTTGTACTGGTCGTACGGATCGTCCGCGCGCTTGTCTGCCTCGCTCTTGCTTGCGTCGCGCCACGCAGCCGGCGGATCGTTGCCTTCGTTGAAGTCGCTTGTCGCATTGCCGTCCTTCGTTTCGATGGGCTTGCCGAACCGCCACGCCTTCGGTGGGAACGGTTCGTCGAGTGTCGGAGCGTCCGCCACCACGGTCCAACCCTCCGGCGGATTGGCGTTCACGCGGAACATATTCAATGCCGAGCTGATCTGGGTCACGAAAAACATGATCGGCGCAGATGCAAGCGTGGCCGCCACCCCGAACACGGACTCGTTTCCCTTGAGTGCACCGATGAGATTGAATTTGGCAGGCGGTGAAGGCGGATACCAGAATCCCGACGTCGCTCCCTTCTGTACATGCCGCCAGTCATCTTCCCAATACCGATATTGCTCCTGCACGCCGACGTGGAAGCCGGAGGCAAAGACGCGCTGCGTCAGCACGCCGGGGACGCCGATATCGTTCAGTTCGTGCTTGTCGATGCCGCGCCAGCCGATGCCTTGAACCGTGATCGCCGAAATCACCTGATCGTGCGGACAGCAATACGCGGTGACGCGACCATACGTCGATCCGTTCAGGCCGTGGCGAACCCGATCCTCGTGTGCCGCATACGACCGCTTGCTGGTCGGCGATACTCGCTCGTTGGCCATGTCTTCATCGATCTTGTCGGCGGAAAGTTCATAGGCCTTCCGCGTGCCGATGATCGACAGAAACTTGCCGAACGTTTTCGTGCGGGCGGCGTAGGTCTGCCGTCCGCGACGGCCATCGCCGTCCTTGGTCGCGCGTTGCGACCACGTATCCATGAACGTATCGGATGGATTCGGACCATCTGCACGCGCAAGCCTATACGGCGCATTCGCCAGCACGTAGGCGTCTGCCACGCAATGCCCGCTACGCCCCCACGGATCTTCGACATCCGGTAGCGCGTCGCCGAAGAACGCCGCCGTCAGGCCCACGATGTTGCCCTGGCTATGGCACACGACAGTAATCGGCACGTCGGCCTGCATGCGGCGGATCGACTCGATCAACTTCGCAAGGCGCAACGCCGCGAGCACGCCATACGCGCGGGGCGGCGCGCGATACAGCGGCCGATTGGTCGGATTGATGCCCTGCACGGTTATCCAGCCGGCCGCCCGGTCGTCGAGGCCGCCTTGCCAGAGATCGGGCAAGCTTGCACAGCCGTCCGTGAACGGACCGCCGCCCCAATAGTCCTTCTCGTTCAGGAAAATCTTGTCGCCGTATTCCTTGAGTTCCTCGGCTGTCGCCCGATAGCCCCACCGGAAATGAATGACCGGTGAAAACGACGGATCGGGCTTGATGTAGTCGCCGGCCCAGAGCTTCGGATTCAGAAACCCGTCCGGCGTCACGCTTTCCGTGTACTTCGCGGGCACCAGTTGCCCGGCATCGATGCCGCGATACTTGAGTTGATCGTCCAGCCGCCCGAGCCGGCGATTCAGGCCGTCGCACAATCCTTGCTCGGCGGCCTCGAACCATTCGCCTTCGGAGTTCACCCCATGCACGAAGATGACGATACCGGGTAACGGAAGTTGCTTGATGCAGATCAGCCGAGTGCCTTTCGTCCACATCGAGACGCCGTCGCTCCGGCCGACGATGATCTGAGGTGGCTCCGGGCGCGGCGCAGCCGCGTCGGGCATATCTGCCTTCGCGGCGCGCTCGTCGGTGCGCGCGTCCTCTTCCGGCCGAGGATCGAGAGATGAATCAATCATCCGGACTCCTGCGCTTGCGTTAAACATTCTTCTTGGTGAACTGCACCGCCAGCCTCTCGAACCGGTCGGTATCGATCTCAGGCAGTTCCCCGGCCATGTCGGTCGTCAAATCCGACAGCGTTCCCGATGTCGTTCGAACCTGTCCTTCGAACCCCGGTGCCGCGTTACCGTCCGTTGGGCGGACCAGCTTCGGGACGCGGCCGAGCGTACGTTGATCGAATGTCGGCAAGTCGACGCTCATGCTTGCGGGGCCATCCCATGCATGACCGTTCGATTTCACGGTGAACTTGCCGGGGCATCCCAGTTCGATATCGCCGCCATGCAGCTTGAGATACGCGCCGCCGGACGTGACGAATACGACTTCGTCGCTTGCCGTGCCGGCAAGCTTGCCGGCAGCGGCAGTCAACCGAATGTTTTTTCCGGACTCGATCTGCGTGTCGTCGTTCTGCGATTGAATGGCCACTTTCCCCTGATTCGCGATCGCCGATACGCCGTTGCTGTGCGCGAACATCGCGACGCCATGCCCGGCATGCAGATTGATCCGCTCGCCGCTCGTGATCTGCATGTGTTGTTGCGCAATCTGATCGATGTTCTCGACCGCATACATGACGTGCGTTTTCGGCGTGACGTTCAGCGACCCCGCTTGCGCGCCGAACGCCATGAACGCGGATGCGTCACCCGTGGCACGGGATTCCGAACCGCCGGGTTTCCAGTGACGGAATGCGCTGACGAGGTTGTCCTGGCCGCCCGTGTCGGCGGATTGCCCGCCATGCTGGCCGGCGTAATCGCCGAGCGACTCGAACAACGCCGTGCATTGGTCGAGCAAGCGGATCAGCTCATCGCGATCGAGCTGACCACCGGTCGCATGCGACCGCGCATAGGTCGTCAACAGCATGCCCTGGGCGGCGCGCAACGCCGCAGCGGCGTCGGTGCGCAGTTCCGCGCCTTCACCCCGGTCGCTCCCGTGTCCATCGTTACGGGGCTGCGTCAGATAGCCGAGATTCAGTTGGGAGTGCGCATGTTCGCTCGCCAACTGCGCCGAAATTTGCGACGGCGTATCGTCCAGGCGAAGCTGGTTGTACCGATGGCCCTTGATTTCCTTGGTCTTGATCCCGGACAGGTAACGGTTGCCGGGTAGCGAACCGGTATCGCTGAAGGTCGCGGGCGGGTTCGCACCGTTGCTCAAAATCCCGATGATCACCAGACGGTCCGGATCGCCCGACAGGCTGCCCAGCAAAACCTCCATCCCGACCCGAGGCAGGAAAAGCGCGCCGAAATGTTTCCCCGCCAGGCTTGCGCCGACGCGAATCGGCGCACTGTCGCCGGCCAGGCCGGTCGTTCCGGCGCCTTGTGCGTGGGCGTGATCGACCGGGTCGTAGCCGTGAATCTGCACGCGCACGCGGCCGGCCTCATCGCAAAACACTTCCTCGCCTTGTGTGCCGACGATCGTGCCGGTGAGCAGGTGAACCGGCGGCACATCGATTCGCGGATCGTAGGAAGGCTTGAGCGGCACGCCGCGTCGCACGCACGTGAAACTGTTCTCATAGCGCGTGTCCGTTCGTTCCGATGCATCGGCCGGTGCCGGCGGAACGACTTGCGCCAGGTGACGGCTTGCCGCGAATAGCCCGTTCACGCGACCTGCCAGGATCTTCGGCAGGTTGTTCCAGATATCGTGCCGAACCGACGTGACGACGAACTGGCGATGATCGGCGGGCTTCATATCCAGCTCGGGGTCGCCGGTCAACGTGAACCAGTGACCGACCGGCATGTCGCGCACGCTGCTGATGCCTTCATGGCGTACGGCTTCGAACTGATGCGCGAGCATCCGGTCGCGCGTGATGCGATCGTGATCGCTCCACGAATCGCCGACGTGCGGAATGTCGATCGCCACGTCGGTCAGCAGGTGCGCAAGGTCGTTCCCCGACTCGCCCTGGTCGATGCCGGTGACGGTCGTGGATTCGTCTACACGGGCTTTCTTGTAGTCCCACGACGGACGGCTGACTTTGCCGGACGACAGGCTTTGGCAGCATGCAAAGAGCGTCACCGTGTCGCGTTGTTCGACGCCGGCATCGCGTGGATGGATGCGGAGGGTGCCGGCCGGCGCTTCCGCCAGGCGATAGGGATCATCGCAAAACAGGAGCGTGTGGACCGGGCGTTCGTCGGGCTTGCCGCTCGCCCCACCGATCGGTCCGGCTTTCGCAAATACCGTGATGCCATCCCGACGCAACAGGCGCCGGATGAAGCGCGCGTCGGACTCGTTCACCTGCCGTGTCAATTCGCGCACCGGATAGCGTTCGGCCCGCAATGCCGACAGGTCGAAATCGAATGCCTGCGCGAGTGCCGGGCCGCGATGTTTCCACTCGTTCATCAGCGTCGCCAGAATGTCGATCATGCTGCACGATCGGAACATGCGGACGTTCGTGCGGCGGTCCATCAGCGACAGGGCGTCGCACACGTGCAACTGGTACACGGTCAGTTCACCGTCGGATTGACCGGCTCGCACGTCGTGCACGATCGCATTGATCGCGCGTATGCCACCCCGATCGGTCGTCAGCCGGACCGACACGGGCAGACCGAGAAACAGCGCGGGCGATAGATGCGCGTGGGTGGACACGCAGGTCAGTTGTCCGTCGATCCCCGATATCAACCCTTCGCGAATATCGGCGTGATGGAGCGCCAGCAGATGGCCGACCGTGCGTTGGGCGAGACCGAAATGGAGATCGACAGGCCGCTTGTTGCCGCTAATCCGACCGTACACGAAATTCCGAAATGTACTTTCTATCGACATCACCGCAATCTGGATACTTTCGCCGCAATTCCGAATGGTCGGAATTGTGGATTTAAGTGAAAAAGGAGGATTCTGGAAAATTCGTGGTGAAGAATATCAAACTTGTTTGGCGTGTTAAATGATTTGATATTTTGAGATGGATTTTTTGTTGGGCGGATACTGTATTTAACTTTCTGCGTGAGGAGTGTGGAATTTGTGTTTGGTAATGGATTTAGATGCTATGGATAAGAATATGGTGGTGTATCGAGGGGAGATGGTTTTTGTTTTTTAGATATAAATTGAATTTAAAAAGGAAGAATGAGACTTATCTCATGTCTGAACGAACTGCGGCGCAGTGTGATGCAGGAAAGGGCAGTGACCAGGATTGCGCGGGTGCTCGACCGATGCATCTTGGTTTGCCCCCGTTTTTTCGCCTCCCGCTACCCGGCGGGCGGCTTCTTCTTGCATGGTTCGTGAAGGGTTTGCCTCATCGTATGCATGCGTGACGTGAATGGCGCCGTGCGTGGATGCCCCGATGTCCATGAGGGAATTCCCCGTGACGCATGAGCGAGCGTCGCGTCGACGCCGCGCCCGTTCGCTTCGCGCTTTCCCGTCACGCCTTCCCGCCCACCGCCCGCGATTATTTGCGTTTCGCGAATGGCGCGTTCGCCGGTTGTTCCATACCCGATTGGCAGCCGTGCACCTATCGTGGTGACGTCGGCTGATTGAACGCAACGCGTCGAACCCGAACGCCAGCCGGCACTTCCTCGCGATTCGCGTCGCACACAAAAACCATCGGACCTGGCTCATGCGCAGGCGCTGCGGCGCGCGCAGGCGAACCTGTGTCCACGGAGACGGACATGAAAGCAAACGAGTGGGATACCTCATACGAGTGGAAGGCGGTCACGCTGCTGGCGCTCGGCTTCGGGCTGGTCGGCCTCGATCGCTGGCTGATCGCGCCGCTGTTCCCTTCGATCATGAAGGACCTCAACCTGAACGCGCAGGACGTCGGCAACTGCATCGGCGTGCTCGGCCTGTCGTGGGGTATCTTCGCGGCGCTGATGGGCGGCATCTCCGACAAGATCGGCCGCAGGAAGGTGCTGATTCCGGCCATCGTCGCGTTCTCGCTGCTGTCGGGCTTCTCGGGGCTCGCGGGCGGCCTGCTCGGCCTGATGGCGATTCGTGGCCTGATGGGCGTGGCCGAAGGCTCGTTCTGCCCGACGAGCTTCGCCGCGACGGCCGATGCGTCGCACCCGCGGCGGCGCGGGCTGAACCTCGGCCTGCAGCAAAGCGGCTTCGCGCTGTTCGGGCTCGCGCTGTCGCCGATCATCGCGACGCAGCTGCTCGGGTTCGTGTCGTGGCGCTGGGTCTTTGCGCTCGTCGCCGTGCCCGGCCTGATCCTCGGCGCGATCATGTTCTTCGTCATCCGTGAGCCGAAGGTCACGAAGGCCGTCGCGTCGGAGCATGCGCCGGCGTCGCTCGGCCACGTGCTCAAGAGCCGCAACATCCTCGTGGCGATGGCCGCATTGTGCTGTGCAATGACGGGCGTATTCGTGCTCGGCGCGCTGCTGCCGCTGTACCTGACCGACTACCTGGCGCTCGGCACGCAGAAGATGGGCCTCGTCGTGTCCGCGATCGGCTTCGGCGGTTTTCTCGGGCAGTTCGGGTTGCCGGGCCTGTCGGACCTGGTCGGCCGCCGCCTCGCGAGCATCGTCGGTTTCGCGGGAACGGCCGTGATGCTCTACCTCTTCCGCGGCCTCGGCCCGCAGCCGCTCGCATTGTTCGGGGTGCTGTTCGTTGCGTCGTTCTTCACGCTCGGGCTGGTGTCGCTGCTGTCCGGCCCGGTGGCGACGGAGGCTGCGCCCATCGGGCTCGTGTCGACGTCGATCGGCGTGGTGGTCGGTGTCGGCGAGATCTTCGGCGGCGGCATCGCGCCGGCGCTGGGCGGCTACGTCGCCGCCCACTTTGGCATCCAGAACATCCTGTGGCTGCCGATGTGCGCGGTCATGCTGGGCATCGTGGTCAGCCTGCTGCTGAAGGAAACCGCGCCGGCCGTGCTGCAGCGCCGCGTGGCCGTGCAACCGGAACTCGCGGCGGGCGAGCAATCGCGGTAAGGGCCGCGCATGCGGGGCCGGCGTCATCGGCGATTGACATCGATTGGGTGACAGAGAGACGCCTCCCGCATGACACAGCTCGTCATCCGCACGGGTAGACTGCCGGTTTCGCTGTCGAAAAAGGGCGCGGTATGGACCGGTTCCTGAGCATCGAGGCATTCGTCAGGGTGGCGGAGGCGAGCAGCTTCGCCGAGGCGGCGCGGCAGCTCGGCGTGACCAGCTCGGTCGTGACGAACCGCATCCAGCAGCTCGAGAAGTTCGTCAACGCGCCGCTGTTCCATCGCAGCACGCGCCACGTGCGCCTGTCCGAAGTGGGCGAGGCGTTCTATCGCGAGTGCGCGGAGGTGGTGGGGCGCGTCAACGAGCTGACGGACCAGATGCGCGAACTGCGTGCGACGCCGACCGGCCGGCTGCGCATCCAGATGCTGCCCGGTTTCGCGCTCGATCACTTCGGTGCGCCGCTGATGGAATTCAACCGGCGCTACCCGGGCATCCAGCTCGACGTCATCGTCAATGACCGTGTCGTGGACCCTGTCGAAGAAGGGTTCGACATCGCGTTCCAGATCTTTCCGCCGATCTCCGAGTCGCTGATCGAACGGCGGCTGTTCACCGTCAGGCGCCTCTTCTGCGCGTCGCCCGCGTACCTCGACGCGCATGGTGCGCCACAACATCCACGCGACTTGCTGCAGCACACCACCGCGCTGTATTCAGGCTATCCGTCGCGCAACCGCTGGACGATGACGCGCGGCGACGAAGTCGTCGAAATGGAGCTGCCGGGCATGATCCGCTCGAACTCCGTGCACCTGCTGCGCGAGTACGCGCTGTCGGGCGGCGGCGTCGTGTGCCTGCCGACGCTGGTGGCGAGCGAGGCGCTCGTCGCCGGCCGGCTGGTGCCCATCCTGACCGATTTCCAGCTCGCGCCGCTGAGCTTTGCCGCGGTTTATCCCGCAACGCAGCGACAGGCGCTGAAAGTGAAGGCGCTGGTCGAATTCCTCGCGGAAGCGATCGGCGACGAATCGCCGTGGGATCGTCCGCTCCTGGAGCGCGGCTGGGTGCGTTGAACCGCGCGGATTATTCGCGAAACGCAAATGCCGTAGTCGCCGTCCCGTGCCTTGTTGCGGTGGGTCCTTGCCCCTAGAGTGGAATCCAACAAGCGGTTCAACTCAGGAGACAGAAATGACCGACACGGCATTCCATACCGTCTTTGGCTCGCTCGACCATTACCGGAAAGGCGAGATCGAAATCACGAGCGGCAGCGCTCAACACTACGCGTTCTCGAATGTCTTCGAGGTCGCATCGAAGTCGGCCCCTTACGAAAAGGTCGTCGCCGGCAAGAACCTCGAATACGTGATCGAAGTGCTGCGGACCGACGGTCAGTCGCCGTGGTTCGCCTGCTCGCACGATGAATTCGTGATCCAGATGGACGGCGAAGTCCGGATCGAATTCATCAAGCTCGATACGCCGCCTGCATCGAGTCGCGGCACCGTCAGCGCCGGCACGCAACCGGCCGGCCGCAAGATGGGCTACGTCGTATTGCGCCAAGGCCATCAGGCGCTGCTGCCGGCCGGCTGTGCATACCGCTTCACCGCCAGCCGGCCGGGCGTCGCACTCGTGCAGACCGTCCTGGGCGAGCTGTCCGTGGAGAAGTGGGCCGACATTTGCCTGCACTGATTCGTCCGACCTCATTCGACACTTCCAGGAGACACGTCATGGCCACGCTCGACACCCTCGACACTTCCGCAGGCTTCGCCGCCGATCTGGTGCAAGCCACCGAAGCCGATGCCGTTACCGGCTACCGCCGCTTCCGGCTCGGCGCATTCGAATTCCAGCGCGACGAATATTTCGTGAAGATCAGCTGGCCCGCGAAAGGCCAGACCCGCACGCACGCGATGCCGGCGGACGCGTTCCTGCGCGCGATGATGCGCGACGTGGCGTGGGGCTTCTTCTACGGCTGGGTGAACTTCGACCACGTGTTCGGCACGCGCAATCACTACGGCAAGGTGGACATGTATGCGGGCACCTTCAACGGCATCCTGAAGGATGCCGGCGTGGACTACACCGAGACCTTCGAAACGCCCACGATCATGGCGACCTTCAAGGCGATGCTGCACGACTGGACGAACGAAGGCTTCGATCCGTTCGCGGCGCCCGAGGAAACCGGCACGGCGTTCGGGCGCAAGCACGGCGAGAACGGCTCGGCGATCGAGCGTACGCGGATTGCGACGCGCCGCATGCCGGGCCTCGAAGGCGATTCGCCGCTGCGCGACGACCTGCCGGTCAACCGCGCGTTCCTCGACGTCGCGCAGGACGAACCGGAGGTGCATGTCGAGCCGGGCTTCGAAGGCGAGCTGCACGCGTTCAACCTGTTCAAGTACCTGTCGCGTTCGGACGTGACGTGGAATCCGTCGGTCACGTCGGTGTGCGGGCGCAGCCTGTTCTGCCCGACCACCGAGGAATTCATCCTGCCGGTGTTCCATGGCAACGACCGCGTCGAATGGTTCCTGCAGCTGTCCGACGAAATCGTGTGGGACATCGGCGACAAGAACACCGGTGCGCCGCGCGCACGCGTGACGATGCGCGCCGGCGACATCTGCGCGATGCCCGCCGACATCCGGCATCAGGGCTACTCCACGA
Source organism: Burkholderia sp. 4NA327C6 (assembly GCF_005502655.1). Lineage (NCBI taxonomy): Bacteria > Pseudomonadati > Pseudomonadota > Betaproteobacteria > Burkholderiales > Burkholderiaceae > Burkholderia > Burkholderia sp. 4NA327C6. Next base: position 32,631 of record NZ_SCNZ01000018.1, read on the forward strand.
AGCGGTCGATGCTGCTGGTCTGGGAAAACGCGACACCGAACCTGCCGCAGCGCTACGAGAGCGGCGAGCTCGCGCCGTATCCGATCGCGTTCTGAGCGGTGCGCCGGTTTCCGCTTCCGCTTCAAGCCATACACCGAGGACGATTCATGCAAACCCAACTGTTCATCGACGGACGCTTCGTCGACGCCGTCGACCGCGGCACGATCGACGTGCTGAACCCGCACGACGGCTCCGTCATCACGAAGATCGCAGCAGCCACCGCGGCGGACGTCGACCTGGCGGTCGAAGCCGCGACGCGCGCGTTCCCCAAATGGTCGGCGCTGCCGGCTGCCGAACGCGGCCGGTTGCTGCTGCGTCTGGCCGACGCGATCGAGGCCAACGCGGAGGAGCTGGCGCAACTCGAATCGCTGGACACCGGCCACCCGATCCGCGATTCGCGCGCGCTCGACGTGCCGCGCACGGCTGCGTGCTTCCGCTACTTCGGCGGCATGGCCGACAAGCTGCAGGGCTCGGTGATTCCTGTCGAGACCGGCTTCCTGAACTACGTGCAGCGCGCGCCGATCGGTGTCGTCGGCCAGATCGTGCCGTGGAATTTTCCGCTGATGTTCACGAGCTGGAAGATGGGCCCGGCGCTCGCCGCCGGCAACACGGTCGTGCTCAAGCCGTCTGAAATCACGCCGCTGTCGACGCTGCGCATCGTCGAGCTGATGGCCGAGGTCGGGTTCCCCGCAGGTGTGGTCAACATCGTCCCCGGCTACGGGCATACCGCCGGCCAGCGGCTCGCCGAACATCCGGGCGTCGGCAAGATCGCGTTCACGGGATCGACGGCCACCGGCCGGCGGATCGTCGAAGCGTCGCAGGGCAACCTGAAGCGCGTGCAGCTCGAACTGGGCGGCAAGGGCGCCAACATCGTGTTCGACGATGCCGATCTCGACGCGGCCATCAACGGCGCCGCGTGGGCAATCTTCCACAACCAGGGGCAGGCGTGCATCGCCGGCTCGCGTCTCGTGCTGCATGAGCGCATCGCGGATGCGTTCCTCGAACGCTTCGTGGCGCTCGCGTCGTCGATCCGCCTCGGCAACCCGCTCGACGCGGACACCGAGATGGGGCCGCTCACGTCGAAGCAGCACCTCGAGCGCGTGCTGTCGTTCGTCGACGTCGCGCGCGAGCAGGGCGGCCGCGTGCTCACCGGCGGCACCGCGCCGCAGGATCCGGCGCTTGCCGACGGCTACTACGTGCGCCCGACGGTCATCGAAGCCAGGAGTGCAACCGACCGCGTCGCGCAGGAGGAAGTGTTCGGCCCGTTCGTCACGGTGCTGCGCTTCGGCAGCGACGACGAAGCGCTGGCCATTGCGAACGCAACCGAATACGGGCTGGGCAGCGGCCTCTGGACGAAGGATCTTTCCCGCGCACACAAGATGGCGTCGCAGATCAACGCGGGGATGTGCTGGATCAACTGCTACAAGCGCGTCAATCCGGGCAGCCCGTTCGGCGGTGTCGGCAAGTCGGGCTACGGCCGCGAGATGGGCTTCGAGGCGATGCACGACTACACCGAGGCGCGGTCGGTGTGGGTCAACGTCGACGGCAACGTGCCGCCGCATTTCAAGCGCTGAGGTTCGCCATGGATCGCTTCGTCTATCAGGGCACCCCTTCCCGCGTGGTGTTCGAATGGGGCGCGCTCGACAGGCTGCCGGACGAGCTGTCGACGCTCGGCGCCCGCCGAGCACTCATCTTGTCCACGCCCGAGCAGCGGCCGCTCGCCGAGCGGGTGGCGGCGATCCTGGGCGAGCGTGCGGCCGGCATCTGCGCGCAGGCAGTGATGCACGTGCCGGTCGAGGTTGCACACGCGGCGCGCGAGATGGCCGGCGAGCTCGGCGCGGACTGCTGCGTCGCGATCGGCGGCGGCTCGACAATCGGGCTCGGCAAGGCCATTGCGCTCGAGTCGGTGCTGCCGATCCTGGCCGTGCCGACGACTTACGCGGGTTCGGAAATGACGCCGATCTTCGGGCTCACGGAAGGCCGGCTGAAGCGTACCGGGCGCGACGCGCGCGTACTGCCGCGCACGGTGCTCTACGACCCGTCGCTGACGTTGTCGCTGCCGCCGGACATTTCCGCGGCGTCCGGCATCAATGCGATGGCGCATGCCGTCGAGGCGCTTTATGCGGAAGACGCGAACCCGGTGATCAGCCTGATGGCGGAAGAATCGATCCGCGCGCTCGGCGAAGCGCTGCCCGTGGTCGTGCGCGATCCGGCGAACCGCGACGCCCGCAGCCGTGCGCTGTACGGCGCGTGGCTTGCCGGGACTTGCCTGGGCGCGGTCGGCATGGCGCTGCATCACAAGCTGTGCCACACGCTCGGCGGCACCTTCAACCTGCCGCACGCGCAGACCCATGCGGCGATGCTGCCGCATACCGCGCACTACAACCACGCTGCCGCGCCCGATGCGCTGCGCCGCGTGGCGCGCGCGTTGGGCGGGAGCGACGCGGCCGAAGCGGGCCCGCTGCTGTTCGCGCTGAACGCACGGCTCGGCATCGCGCCGGCGCTCGCCGACCTCGGGATGCCGGAGGCCGGCCTCGATGAAGCGGCCGACCTCGCATGCCGCAATCCGTATGTGAATCCTCGGCCGATCGAACGCGACGCCATTCGCGCGCTGCTTCAGCATGCATGGGAAGGGCGCGCGCCGCAATGAATGGCTGGATGCGCCAACGGAGACAACCATGAGCCTTGACCACCATGACGGTGACGCCACGCCGGCCGAGCCGGTCGTCGCCCGCTTCGACGGCATGCCGAGCCCGTGCTTGCGTGCGCCGATGCAGCGCGTCGTGCGGCATCTTCATGCGTTCGTCCTCGATCGGAGCTGACCGCCATGGCAAGATTTTTTGCGGTGTTTGCGACGGATCAGCCGGGTATGCGCGACGTGCGCGATCGCGTGCGGCCGATTCACCGGACTTACCTGCGCTCGGCCGACCAGCACGGCGTGGTGGTGCGGCTCGGCGGCCCGACGCTGGACCCGCACGGCGACGCGATGAACGGCACGCTGCTCGTCGTGGAGGCGGATGACATTCAGGCGGTGATGCGGTTCATCGGCAACGATCCGTATGTGAAGGAGGGGTTGTTCTCGCACGTGGAAGTGCGTCCGTGGGACTGGAGCCTCGGCAACCCCGAGCAGCGGGTGTGACTCATGGAAGCCCGACAACTCTGCCGGTTTTCCGATGTGCCCGACGGCGGCGCGCGGGTCGTCGATGAAGCATGTATCGGGCGTCCCGTGATCGTCGTGAGGCGGGGCGAGCACGTGTGGGCTTATGTGAATCGTTGCCCGCACTTCTCGGTGCCGCTCGATTTCGTGCCGGGCAGCGTTTCCTGCTACCGGTCGCAGGTGCTGATGTGCGCCCATCACAGCGCGCTGTTCCGGTTCGACGACGGCGTGTGTATCGACGGGCCTTGCTCGGGATCGGCGCTGGAGGCCGTGGCGGTCGAGGTGGATGCTGCCGCGTGGGTCGTCTATCGAGGCGCTTGATTCTGGTGCTTTGATGAAGGGCGAGCCTGGCCGTTCAATGCGACGGCTATCTTGTCGTTTGATCAGTAAAGCTAATCATATTTCAGGTGTCCGGCAATCGATGCCTGAATGATGGCGATTCCTTGTGCAGCACCGAGCGAGCACCTGCCACGTAGCAGGTGGCGGTCTCGCATTTTCATAAGAAAGACGGAGACGCAATGAAACTCAGGTTTGGAGCAGTGGCGATTCTCGCCGTGGCGCAGGGCGCATGGGCGCAGAGCAGCGTGACGATGTTCGGTCTGATCGACGCCGGCGTGTCTTATGTCAGCAACGAGGGCGGCGGAAAGAACGTCAAGTTCGACGACGGCATATTCGCGCCCAATCTATTCGGCCTTCGCGGCACGGAAGATCTCGGTGGCGGATATCGCGCAATTTTCGCGCTGGTGAACCAGTTCTCGATGGCGAACGGCGCGATCATCGGGACGGGGATTTTCGGGCGCAATGCGTATGTCGGCCTCGACAGCAACCGGTTCGGCAGCATCACGCTGGGCAATCAGTACGACTTCATGGTCGATTCGCTGTTTTCAAGGAACAACGCGGTTTCACGGGATATCTCGGGGCTGTACGGCTTTCGCAATGGCCCGTTTCAACGTCTCGCGCTTCCAGGCAATCCGACCGGTGCATTCGATTGGGACCGTACGGCGGGCAGCAAACCGATCGCGAATTCCGTCAAGTACAGTTCGCCGACGGTGTCGGGTTTTTCCGGCGGCGCGATGTATGCGTTCGGCGGGGTGGCCGGGTCGGTCGGCGCGGACAATGCGGTGAGCGCCGGGCTGAACTATGAAGCGGGGCCGTTCGGTATCGGTGCGGCCTACACGAACGAGAAATACGGCCCTGCGCCCGGCGTGCCGTCCACCAGCGTGCGCAACTGGGGCGTCGGGATGCACTACGACTTCGGTGTCGTCACGGCGAATGCGCTGATGACCGCCGTGCGCAATTCGTTCAACGACGCCGGCGTGTGGATGGCCGAAGCGGGCGGGTTGTGGCACGTCAGGCCGGATGTCGTGCTGGGCGCGAAGTACATGTACATGAAGGGCAATGAAGCGGTGAACGACAACCACGCGCACCAGGTCACCGTGGCGCTTCAGTACCTGTTCTCGAAGCGGACGATGGTGTACGTGTCGGCGGACTACCAGCGCGCGAACAACGGCGCGAACGCGCAGGTCAATGGCGTGCTGGATCCGAACGGGGCATCGAGTTCCGCGAGCCAGACGGTGGCGCGGGTGGGGTTGCATACGGTGTTTTGACGGGGCGTGGCGCCCGTTCCTCAAGCGCGCGGGGCGGCCCATGCTCGCCCTGCGTCGATATTTCCCGTCACCGATATGCGCCGCAGAGTTGGCAGCACGACGATATTTTCCTGGTAAGTGAGCGGTAAGTCGACTGGTCCTACAGTAGCCCCCGTTTCGATCGTCGACTCCAGGAAAATGATTGTGAAAACAGCCTTCCGCCGCGAACGTCCGTTACTGCTGCTTGCCGCTTCATTCGCATTTGCGTCTGCTTCCGCCTGGGCGGACGACGGCATGATCCCGCCCGATGCCGATAATTCGGGGCTGACCATCCTCAACAACGCGACCAATGTGACGCATTGGGGATTGGGTGCCGGCGTCGGCTTCGAGCCGTCGACCTACAGGGGCGACAGCACCCGCGTGCTGCCGTTTCCGCTGGTCTATTTCGACAACAAATGGGTACAGGTCATCGGTACCACCGCCGATCTGAAAATCGGGAGCTGGAGCGGCGTCAGTGTCGCGCTTCGTGGGCAGTTCTCGCTTTTCGACGGATACAAGGGATCGGATGCCCCGATCCTGAACGGCATGGAAAATCGCAAGGGCGCATTGTGGTACGGACCTGCACTGTCATGGGGCACCGGGTTCGGTACGTTATCGGGTACCTTCCTGTTCGGCGGAAACAAGGGCGAGCGCGCGAAAATCGGCTTCGAGAAGGCGTTTGCTTTCGGCCAGTTCTCGATCACGCCGCATGTCGGCGCGGAATGGCTGAGCAACAAATACGTCGACTACTATTACGGCGTGCGACCATCGGAGGCGCGTGCGGGACGTGCCGCCTACAGCGCCGGTTCGACGGTGAACGTGTCGGCCGGCACGCGTATCGACTACCAGCCGACGAAGCAGCAGACGATATTTCTGGACGTCGGCGTGTCGCGCCTCGGTGACGCCATCACCGACAGCCCGATCGTCGGAAGACGGTTCGTTCCCGAAGCAAGAGTGGGCTACATGTACCGGTTCAAGTGAGAGCGGCGATGCCGAGAGTTGCGATTGTCGAGGATCATGAGCGCCTTGCCGACATGTTGAGCCAGGCGTTGGCCGCAGCGGGAATCGAATCCGACCGCTTCGGCAATGCCCGTGAAGCTGCCTACGGCGTCGACCGGGCCGACTACGCACTGCTGATCATCGACCGCGGATTGCCCGACGGCGATGGCCTGGCGTTCTTGCGGACGCTGCGCGCGGCGGGGCGCATGATGCCTTGCCTGATGCTGACCGCACGCGATGCGCTGCATGACCGCATCGACGGACTCGAAAGCGGGGCCGACGACTACGTGACCAAGCCGTTCGAAATGAGCGAGCTCGTTGCCCGTGTACGCACGCTGATGCGGCGCCCGGCGCTGCTGACGACGCTCGTCGCATCGTTCGCGGATGTGACGGTCGACCCGCCGCAGCGCGCGATGTGCTGTGGCGACCGGACGATACCGCTTGCGCCGGCCGAGTTGCAGGTCATGCTGTGCCTGATGGAAGCCGCGGGCCGGACGGTACGGCATTCGATACTCGAGCATGCCGCGTGGGGGCTCGGGGAGGCGGTCACGCCGAACGCACTCGAGGTGACCGTGCATCGCTTGCGCAAGAAGCTGGCGGCGATCGGCGCAACGACGCGGCTGACCAATATTCGCGGTGCCGGTTTCGCGCTGCGGGAGGCATGACGCTTCGCCGCGTCGTGCTCGTTTCCGCTTCAGCTTCAGGGTAAGAAAGCGACCATGTTCCATCATTGGATTCGACGCCTGTCGACGCGCTTGTGGATGACCAACGTCGTTGCGTTCGCCATCAGCCTGGCGCTGCTGTCCGCGCTCGCCGTGTATGCCCTCGATCGCTATCCGGAGTTCCTGGGGCGGCGGCAGCAGATGGAGATCGTCGGTCACGTCGTGACCGGATTGCACTTCGACGCCGCCGGGCGTCCGGTATCCGTGCAATTGGACGGCCGTCCGGCGCTGATGTTCCGGCTCTTGTCGAGCGAGGTGAAGTATCGCGTGCTCGATTCGACGGGGCGGCTGTTGCTGGCGTCGACGCCTTCGAACGGGGGCCGGCCGTGGCTGACGGAAGACCTCGCGAAGGCGGCCGGCAAGGTGGTGCCCGCCACGATCGATGGCAACGTATACGCCGTCGCCACACGACGCATGTCGAAAGGAGGCGTCGATTATTACGTGCAGGTTGCGCAAAGCAGGCAGCTGATGGACGCGCTTGTCGTGTCGAAGATCGAGCCGATCCCGAAGATCGTCGGCTATGTGCTGCTCATCGCGACCGTCATTTTCGGGCTGACGCTTCCACTGACGATCAGCCACGTGTTGAAGCCGTTGCGGGAGGTATCGCGTGCCGCGAGCGGAATCGAGCCGCACAACCTGAAGACGCGACTGTCGTCGGACGGGATTCCGAGCGAGATCAAGCCGCTGATCGATGCGTTCAACGATGCGTTGACGCGACTCGAGAATGGCTTTGCCGTTCAGCAGCGGTTTCTGGCCGACGCCGCGCATGAGCTGCAGACACCGCTCACGCTGGTCAGAGGCCAGATCGAGCTGCAGCCCGACATCCGGCACAAGGCGCTTCTGCTTCGCGAGATCGACCTGATGGCTCGGCAGGTCAAGCAGTTGCTGCACCTGGCTGAGGTCAGCGAAGTGCAAAACTTCAGCTTCGACGACGTGAACAGTGCCGAAGTCGCACGGGACGCCGTGGGCTTGCTGGCCGGCAAGGCCGATGCGAAGCAGGTGAAGCTCCATATCGAAGCGCGCGACTCCGCGTCACCCATCCGGGCCGATGGCGGGGCGCTCTTCATCCTGCTCAAGAACATTCTCGAGAACGCGATCAACGCATCGCCCGCGGCCGGCGTGGTCGTGCTGACCGTACTCGATACGGCGATTCATGTCGACGACGAGGGGCCGGGCATTCAGCGGGAGCATGTCCCGCTGCTCTTCGACCGGTATTGGCGGGCGCCGGATTCACGGTATGACGGTGCCGGCCTCGGGCTGGCAATCTGCAAGGAGATTGCCGTGGCCCATCAGTGGAAATTGACGGTGGATGTGCTGGCCACGGGGACGCGGTTCAGCGTGTGGTTTTAGTCCGGGCGGTTGTCGTGCCGGGCCGGGGTGCCGCAGGACAAGGCCCGGATCGAAGGTCCCGCCCGGTCGAAGGGGCGCTTTCCCGGGGGCCCTTGTTCGACGTTTGTTTTTCGGTATAATGAATCCACGTTCGGAATGTCGAACGTAAGGAATCAAGCATCCAGAGTCGGATTCTCCGACGCCAACCTGCCCTCCCGGGCAAGGTGGACGCCTCCAAGGCGATGCGGCCGATTTACGGCAACGAAACGGGAGCAGCATGGCTGGCACCGGTTCGATAACCACTCATCCGGAGCAACCATGCGTCAAGCTACCTCTGCCTCCTGTCCGACAGTCCGTGAAGACTGGTCAAACTTCCTTCCCGGTTTCACGCTGACGCATACGGTTCATCTCGTGTCGAGACGGAATCCGGGCATCGTCTCGACCGCGGCTGCCGTGCTCGAAGGTGAAACCGCCACGGTCGACCGTTGGGCCATCACCCGCTGCGGTGACGTTCTCGAGCAAAAGATCGTTCTCGGGGCAATGACGGAAGGGCAAGCGGTTCGACTGCGCGAACGACTGGCCGCGCTCGAGGGCGTACTGCGCACGAGGGTGGAGCATCACTTCGTGCGGGCCGGGTCGGCCGCCTCCTGAAATTCACCCGGGAGCGGCCATCAGACGACGGATGCTCGTCGTCGCCGTCTCGGCCGAAGCGGGCAGGCAACGATCCCCTCGGTTGTCAAAGATAGGACCAGATCAAACCGGCAGCGTCAGATCGGCCGACTCCGTTCGGCCATTTCAAGCTGTGCGCTCGTCCCCCAATGCCGCCGGCTGAATCGCGCCTGGCGTTCCTCCGCATGCACGCAACCAGAAAAACTTGACAATACGAGCACATGCTCCTATCTTTGCCTTAAGGGAGCATATGCTCTCACTTTCGAACGGAGCGAAGCGATGAACGAAGCCGACATTCTTGTGAGTGGTGCCACCGGACGGACCGGAGGTTTTGCCATTGACGAACTGCTGAAGATGGGCAAACGCGTGCGGGCCTATGTGCGCACGGATGACGACCGGGCGGCCGCGCTGAGGCAGCGCGGTGTCGATATCGCGGTGGGGGACTTTACCGACATCGACGCCATCCGGGCAGCGATGGAAGGCATCCGGTCAGCCTATTTCCTTTATCCGATCGCGCCGGGAATCATCGGGGCAGCGGCCTATTTCGCGCAGGCGGCAAAGGAAGCGGGCGTCTCGGCGATCGTCAACATGTCGCAGATTTCCGCGCGCCGGGAGTCGGCGAGCCACGCAGCACAGGATCACTGGGTATCCGAACGGGTCTTTGATTGGTCGGGTGTCGCGACGACGCATTTGCGCCCCACCTTCTTTGCCGATTGGCTCGTCTATCCGCATTTTGCAAAGGAAATCCGGGCCACGGGGAAGATCGAATTTCCGTTCGGCAACGGCCGTCACGCGCCGATCGCCTCCGACGATCAGGGGCGCGTCATCGCGCATCTCCTCGCCAACCCCGCAGGCCACGAGGGCAAGATCTACACGCTCCACGGCCCCGTCGAGATGAACCATGTCGAGATCGCAGCCGCGATGAGCGAGGTTCTCGGCACCCGGATCGAATACGCGCCGACTTCCATCGAAGAATTCCGAATCAAGATGGAAACCCTTTACAAGTTTCCGCCGTTCCTTACGCAGCATCTGGTCGAAGTCGCGCAGAACTACCGCGATGGCATTTTCTCGGGCACCAACGATGTCGTCGAGACAATCACCGGCACGCCGCCGCTGTCTGTCCAGGCGTTCGTCGCCAGGAATCGGTCCGCATTCGCGTGAACCCATCCTTGAAACGAAGCGAGGTTTGAACATGTCACTCACTCAAGACGAGCGTCACCCGTTTCTCGACGATCTGACGGCTGACGCGGAACTGATCAGCTCGGTGTTGCGCGGTCCCGTCACCGGACGCAACGACATCCGGCTCGCCGTCGACGCCGTCGGAGCCTTCTACGCGTCCCAGACGCCCACGTTTCTTCAAACCGTCGGCTCGCGGCTTTTTCTGGAATACGAGGCTGTCCTGACGAGCGGCGAGAAGTTGAGCGCGGTCGTTGTCGTCGATCGCAACGCCGACGGATCGGTGCCGCGCGTCAGCGTGCGGATGAGCCCGCTTGGCGCCGTACTGACGCTCGCCACCCATCTGCGGGGGGCGCTCTCGAAGCAGTTGCCGGACAACCTCTTTCTTTGAACCGAGCACGCGCAGGCCGGCGGCGGGAGTCGACCCGCACCCGGCAAGCGGCTTTTGAAACAGGAGCATGTGATGGATATCAAGAACGCCACCGTCTTCATCACCGGTGCCAATCGCGGCCTGGGTCTGGCTTTTGCGCGAGAGGCGCGTCGTCGCGGAGCGGCGAAAGTCTATGCGGGCATGCGCAACACGAGCGGTTTCGACGAGCCGGGCGTGGTGCCGGTCAGGATCGATGTCACGGATCCGGCGTCGATCGCCGAGGCCGCGAAACTGGCGGCGGATACGACGCTGCTGGTCAACAACGCGGGGATTGCCGCGCTGATCGACGGGCCTCTGGCGGCCGACATGGAAGCGCAATCCGCCCGCATGTTCGATACGAACTACTACGGCGTGGTGCGCGTCACACAGGCCTTCGAGCCGATCCTGGCGGCCCGGCCGCATGCCGCCATCATCAACGTGCTGTCCGACATCGTGTGGCTTCCGCGACCCTATCTGGCGCCGTATGCTGCGTCGAAGGCCGCCGCGTGGAGTTACACGAACCAGCTTCGCCTGTCTCTGCACGAGCGCGGCATCCAGGTGCTCGGCCTGCACGTCGGGTTCGTGGATACCGACCTGACCCATGGCATCGACGTGCCCAAAGCCAGCCCGGAGGACGTCGTGCGACAGACCTACGACGCGCTCGCCCTCGGCAAGAGCGAGGTGATGGCCGACAAGGGCACCGCGTTGCTGAAGAGTACGCTTGCGGCCGAGATACCCGGCTACATCACGCCGCCGGCAGGGCTTTGAACGCCGCGGACGACACGGGGCGGGCGCGGCAGCGAGACATGCGGTGCGCGGATCGCCGTACACCACCGCTGCCGGCTTTCATCGAAAGATACCGCTGCACCTTCGCGTGACGTACGCTTGGCGTTTGCGCGATCAACCGAAACCAGGAGTAGAACAGATGTTGCCGGTCAACCAGCCGCTTGGAATCGATCAATGCAACTGCTTCGCCGTACGGAAAGCGAGCAGGCAGATCTCCAGGCTCTACGATAGCCATCTCGAGCCCGCGGGCCTGCGCATCACGCAATTCCTCACGCTGGCCGCCCTGAGCGAGGTGGGAAGTACCCCGGTCAACGCCCTTGCCGAACGGCTCGATATCGAACGAACGGCGATGGGGAAAATGGTTGGCTTTCTGGAGCGCGACGGCTACGTCACGATCAAGCCGTCGCCCACGGACGGCCGAAGCCGCCTGATCGAGCTCACCGAGGAAGGGCGGCGCCTGCACGACAGGGCGGCCCCGCTCTGGCAGGAGGCGCAACGGGAGTTCGAGCAACTGAACGGGGCAGACAACGTGACGGCGTTGCGGGAGGGGCTGAGAGGCGTGGTCGTCGGCGACGTGTCGATTGGGTCGTCAGAGGGCTGAGCCTGCGGATGCATTGCGACGGCAACAGGATTCGTGACACCAGCCGTCATTCGCGGAAGGGTCATGAAACCGCCTGTTGCCGTCGGGGGCGGGCGGCTCATGACTGGAAGACGGCGATGAACCCGTTCGCGATCTTCTACGAGGATCGATTCGTTCGACCATCCGTGTGAATCTCACCCGCCTTGGACACGGAAACTCTGACACCCCCGGTCCGCTCGGCACCGGACTCTCTCGCCGCTGCTCGCTTGCCACGGATTGTTGTAGTCTGGGCAATACGATAGTGTGGTGCATCGGCCTGCCGCCGACCTGACAATGAATCTACGATGTGTCGCGCAGGCGATCGGTGAACCCGAACGGTTGGACCGTTACCGATCGTTTTATCCTGCCGGTCTCATCGTCAACCGATCCGCCAGAAAATCAGGAGTGTGTCGTGTTTCACCGGAGATCCATGCTGGGCTGTCGGAATGTCGCGTGCGTTGTTGCCGTGGCGATCATGCTGGCCCCGGTCGCGACGCGTGCAGCGGCCGACAATATCAACGAAACGGCGATCGTCGCGCCTGCCGTTTCGGCCAACGCGTCGCCCACGCGGCCGATCGTCGGCGACGATCCGGTTGCGATTCGGGAAGCACTGGAGAAGCTGCACGTCAAAGGCGCGTCCCCGTCCCTGAGCGAGCGCGTCCGCGGCCTGATCCCCGGCGTGGCCGACAAGCATGGCCAGGACACCGACCTGGCCGCGGTCAACCTGGATCGTGAGGTCACTTTCCTGGTGCCGGTGTCGTACGGGCTGCGATATCAGTCGCAGAAGCATCTGTTGAAGGTGAACGTCGACCTGGTTGACGCCGACGGCGAAGGCCGGACAGGCATCCTGCTCAGAAAGGTCATCACCGGGCCGCGAGGGCGAGGGCTCGTGATCGCACCCGAGGCGAAGGCAAAAGGCTATATCCAGCAGATCGACATCATCGAGCTCGATCCCGGAAAAGGCGGGAAGTCCACCGTGCGCGGCAGCGTGAGGCTGTCACCCGCTGCGTACGCGCAAGCGCAGGGCGGGTTCGCGTTCGCTCTTTCCGGGCGCCTGGTCCGGCCGTACCTGACCGAACACGTCGAGCACGCCGAGCCGAACAACGACGAGCCGACTGATATCACGACGAGAACTTCGAGGTTGCACCTGGATGTCGAATCCATTTCGCTCGTGAGTCGGGCGAGTGGTGCGGTGTTGTTGAAGAAGCTGAGTTTCTCGAAGTAGTGGGTTTGTTGCGGGAGTCTTTGGGCGGGAAAGGGGGCGCCGCAACGGAACATTTCGAGCGTGCGGGGTTGAGCGCGCGCACGCTGCAGCAGCGCTTTTCCAGCGATGTGGGCGTGACGCCGAAGCGGGTGGCCCGTCGATACCGACCGTGTTCGTGCATATAGCCTGTTTTTCTGTACAGCGACGTGCTAGTTCAACCGTTCGAACGCTCTGTCGAGCGCGGACGGGGACCCCGGTGAGCTTTCCAAAGTTTCTCAGTGGAAAAACGGGCCAGTACACCTCTGGAAATCATCGTAAGCTATTGATTTATAAAGATTGGCCGTTTATGGTGCAAAAAACACATCTCTACGGCCAATGCTCAACTACCTGCTACTCACGGACAATGCTGCTCGTCAGGCTATCGACTCGTCTACCGTGTTCGAGGAGTTCTGTCGGACGAAATCTGAGTCTTTGAAATATGCCGGAGGTATGTACTGGAAGATCCAGGGTCCTTACGAATACCTGGTGAAAACGACCGCAGGCAACCGGCAAAAGCGTATCGAACCTCGCTCATCCGAAACCGAACAAACCTACGCAGCCTTCACGTCCAAGAAGGCAGAAATCGAGGCTTGCCTGTCGGACCTTCATGCTGCAGTAGTTGACGCAGAGCGATTAAATCGTGCGCTCAGGGTGGGCCGGATCCCGGCTATCGTCGTCGATGTTCTGCGGGCTATCGAGAAAGCGGGACGGTCTTCCTACTTTACGGTCGTTGGTACGCACGCCCTGTACGCATATGAAGCCGCAGCTGGAGTTCGAATTGCGCAGGGCGCATTGGCGACCCAGGATGTCGACATGCTTTGGGACGCTCAGAAGCATGTTCGTTTTCTGACAGACATCGAACGCCTGGACGTTTCGATGCTTCGTATTTTGCAGAGCGTGGACAAGACTTTTCAGCGCAAAGATGGGCATCTCGAGACGGCCATCAACAGCAAAGGTTTTGAGGTTGATTTCTTGCGGCGCCCACCGCAAGACTCTGACCCACATCCTGTCCGACTGTCGGGCTATGAAGAACACCTGTGGCCTGTACAGGCCCGGCGTGCAGAAGTATTGTCGTCGGCGCGGAAATTCGAGCAGGTCGTGGTGGCCGCGACTGGAAAAATGGCGAGGATGACGACCATTGACCCAGAAGTGTTCATCGAGTTCAAATCCTGGATGGCGAATTTAGCCCCGGACCGCGACCCGCGTAAACGTCAACGCGACAAACTGCAGGCCGATATCGTTTGGACGTTGATGGACCAAGGTTTGCTGTTATCGCAGTAGATGCGCGTTCAGCGCTACACCCCTTGGTTGCGAGGCGCGCAGAGCTTCCGATAACCGGCTAACGCAGAGATTCGAAAGCAGCACAGTCCGTCACTTCAAGAGCTGCCGACACACGCTGCGCGACAAGCTAAATCTTCGCATTGCGCAGTCGCAGCGCGTTCGAGATGACAGACGCGGAACTCAAACTCATCGCCAGCGCCGCAATCATCGGCGAGAGCAGTAGCCCCGTGAACGGGTAAAGTACCCCGGCCGCCAGCGGAACCCCGAGCGTGTTGTAAACGAACGCGAAGCCAAGATTTTGCTTCATGTTCGCGACAGTTGCCTCTGACAGCTCTCGAGCACGCGCGATACCGCGCAAGTCGCCCTTGACGAGCGTCACCTGGGCACTGCTCATTGCCACATCCGTGCCCGTTCCCATCGCCACGCCGACATCGGCCTTGGCAAGCGCGGGGGCGTCGTTTATGCCGTCTCCAGCCATCGCCACGACATGCCGGGCTTGCTGAAGCCGAGTCACCAGGTCGAGCTTGTCGGCAGGCTTCACCTCGCCATGGAATTCAGCGACGCCGAGCTTTTCGGCCACGGCCTTGGCAGTGACAACGCCATCGCCGGTCGCCATCACGACGCGAATACCGTTCTCCTTCAATGTCGAAAGCGCTTCCGGCGTCGTCGCCTTGATGGGGTCAGCGACTGCCAGCAGCCCGGCCAAGCCTCCGTCGACCGCCAGGTACATGACGCTGGCACCTTGCTCGCGCATGCCGTCCGCCTCCTTGGCCAGCGATTCGACGGATACGGCGTCAGTCTGCATCAGCGCGGTGTTGCCCAGCACGAGTTTCCTGCCTGCGACCAGTCCTCTCACACCGATGCCCGTCGCGGATTCGAAATTCTTTGGGCGGTCCAAAGTCAGGTTCTTTTCACGGGCAGCCGCGACGATGGCCGCGGCAAGCGGATGCTCACTGCCCTGGTCGAGACTCGCTGCCAGACGAAGCACTTCGTCGGTCGTGTATCCGTTTGTGCCCACGGCCCGCTCGAAGGCGGGACGCCCCTCGGTCAGCGTTCCCGTCTTGTCGACAATCAGTATATCGATCTTTCTCAGATTTTCAATCGCGGCCGCATCGCGAAAGAGAATCCCGGTTGTGGCTCCTTTGCCGCTCGCGACCATGATGGACATTGGCGTTGCAAGACCCAACGCACAGGGACATGCAATGATGAGCACCGCCACCGCATTGATGAGACCGAATACCCAGCTGGGTTCGGGCCCAAAGATGCCCCACACGAAGAACGTCAGAAGGGCGACGCTGACGACTCCGACGACAAACACGCCGGCCACCTTGTCGGCCATGCGCTGCATGGGGGCCCGGGACCGTTGCGCCTGCGCGACCATCTGCACGATTTGCGACAGCACCGTCTGGGAGCCGACCTTTTCCGAGCGGATGACGAGACTGCCTCTCGCGTTCATCGTCGCGCCAATGACGTGGTCGCCGACGCGCTTCGTGACGGGAATGGGTTCGCCGGTAATCATGGACTCGTCCAGCGAACTCGAGCCATCGGTCACCACGCCGTCCGTGGGGACTTTCTCGCCGGGCCGCACGCGAAGCAGGTCTCCCACATGCACATGGGACAACGGAATGTCTTCCTCGGAACCGTCGGGGTTGATGCGTCGAGCTGTCTTGGGGGCGAGCCCGAGCAGCGCCTTGATGGCGGCGGACGTTTGCGAGCGGGCCTTCAGTTCCAGCAATTGCCCGAGAAGCGTCAGCGAAATGATGACTGCGGCAGCTTCAAAATACACGCTGACTCGGCCGTGCATACTGTACGTTTCAGGAAACACGCCGGGGAAGAGGGTGGCAATGACACTGTAGATATAGGCCGCGCTTGTCCCGAGCCCGATGAGTGTCCACATGTTGGGGCTGCGGTTCATGAATGAGCGCACGCACCGCTCGAAAAACGGCAGGCCTGCCCACAGGATGACCGGCGTGGAGACAACGAACTCGACCCAGCTTTCAGTGCCGGCATCCATCAATCCCAGGCGATGGCCAAACATCGCCAGCACGAAAACGACGACGGTCAGTGGCAACGTCCACCAGAATCGGCGTCTGAAATCGACCAATTCGGGATTCTCGCCTTCGTCGACGCTGGGCAGAATCGGTTCCAGCGTCATGCCGCACTTCGGACACTGCCCAGGATGGTCCTGGCGAATTTCCGGGTGCATCGGGCACGTGTAGATGGTGCCCCCGGGAACTGCTTGCGGTTGCTCAAGGGGCGAGGGCTCGACGTACTCGGACGGCGCAGCTTGGAATTTCGCCAGGCAAGCCTCGCTGCAGAACGTGTACCACTTGGCATGGTGTTCGCAGCGAAAGCGTGACCCATCGGCCACCGTCATTCCACAGACCGGGTCGCGAAGTGAATCTGCGCAATGAACGTGTTCTTCCTGAACCTGATGGTGATGAGTATGCGCGTCGCGCCTATGCTCGGTGGAGTGGGCATGCTTGTCCGTCTCATGAGCGTGAGATTCGTCCGATGCCCCGTGCTCGGAAATCCGTTGGTGATACAGCCTGTCTTCGCCGGGTTGGCCGCTCATTTGATGCTCCTTCGAGTACCCGTTCCATTTCAATTGTGGTCCGTTGCCCTGCGTGTTCGATATTGGCGTAACGGCGGCGCCGCGAACAGTGAGGCCGTATTGTCAAATTGCGGCACGCTGGCGACGATGCTTCGATGTGTCGAGCGATAGCGCGGAGCAACGTTCATTCCGTGCGTTTCCGTTCCAGGGAGATGCGTAGGCATACGGATTTGTGTCAGTAGGGTTCATTCATGCGGTTGTGTAACCACGCGAAGAAGGCACCGGCTGCAAAGAACCAGACCGCGAACACAAAGGCCGGGTAGACAACAAACCACCAGGACAATGGCTCGCCCGTCTGGAGACGCCGGAAATCGAGTCCGTGAAATAGTGCGTTCATGAAGTTCATGAACGGTTCGGGAAGTGCCATCCATACGAGCGTGCATAGGACATAGAAGAGCACAACCGTGGCTGAGAGCGTCACGCCAGTCTTGAAGGGCTTCATGCCAGTCTCCTCATCCCGGAAGAGTGCGATTGAGTTCGGCGGCAGCGCCAGCTAAGGGGAGCCGTCCGAAATCAATGTACTTGAGCCGGGTGTTTTCCAAACAAGTTCGGCACAAAGCGCGGTGTGTGTGCCGCGTATTCGCGCCACGCCGCGCCGAACCGGGCTTCCGAATCGCGCTCCTCTTGTATGGCTAGTCGAACGTACATGAAGACCAGAATGGGAAACATAGCCAGGGTCACGAGTGTGGGCCATTGGAGCAGGAAGCCCACCATGATGACGACGAACCCGACATATTGAGGATGGCGGATTTTCGAGTAAGGGCCGGTGGTGGCCAACTCGTTGCTACGCTGAGCCTCATACAGTACGTGCCACGCGGTGGACAACAAGTAGAAGCCGCCCAATATCAGGAAGAAGCTGAGCAGATGCGGAAGTCCGCCATGCGGGTCGCCGTGCCTGCCGGTCAAGGTCCACCAGAGGTGTCCTGCGTCGTGCGACAGCAAATTTGCTTGTGGAAAGCGCGTCTGCAACCAACCCGACAGCAAGTAGATGGTGAGCGGAAACCCGTACATTTCCGCGAATAGGGCGACGATGAAGGCGGAGAATCCGCCGAACGTTCGCCAATCGCGCTTTGTTGCCGGCTTGAAGAAGCTGAACGCGAAGATGATGAAGACGAGAGAATTGATAGCGACAAGGCTCCAAAGCCCGTAACCGTCACCGATTCTGGTCATGACCGTCTCCCGAATCAGGATGCTCCTCGGTCGATTTCGTCCCATGGTGCCCGTGCCCATGGTGCATAAACAGATGCATCAGCGGGCACGAGAGCAACAGCAGGTATGGCAACACCCCAAGGAAATGGGCGCGGTGCTCTGTGAGCAGGAGGAATAGCGCTATTGCAGCGAACACTACAAGTGCAATGGCTGACCGTGATTTCCAGAACGGCCGGCCACCATGCGAACTGCCGTCCATGGCTGACTCCCATTTCGTACCGTTACTTCTCGGCCGGATGCTCCCGAGCAGTCTGACGGTCCATCATTGCCTGCATCATCATTTGCATCATCTCCATGCGCATTTCCATACTCCCCTGTCGGGACGACATCGGCATACTGGACGAGTGAGCGCCCATCATTTCCATCATGCTCATGCCGTTCTGCATGACTTTCATCTGCTCGTCCATCAGGGCGGCGCGTTCCTGAGGCGTCTTCGCGTTCATCATCTTTTCGTGCATGACGCGCATGGCCTGCATTTGGTCGTCTGCCGCGCGGTTTGACTTACTCGGCGCTTTTGCGGTCGCTTTGTTCGGATGATGGGCATCGTGAGCTGCATTGTCCGCGGCCGCGGATGTACCCGTGATTGCAGCGGCACTGACCATGCCGAGCGTCGCAATTGCGACTGCGAGTTTTCGGGGAAATGCCATCCTGTTCTCCATGAGCATAGTTCGTGAGAGCCGATCGAACCCTGAAACCAATCTATGCTCGCGCCACTTCGACGGCTTGACGTGGCTCAACAAAATGACGACCGACTTCGTCATACGAATCGCAGCCGTGGAGCGAGCGTGCGACCAGGTGGGCGGTATCAACCTGGGTATGCACAACAAGGCGGCATTGACGTGCATCAACGCCGCGACCGTCCGGCTACTTACGATAGGTAGTGCACCCGCGAGCGGCGGAGTGTCACGGAATATCGAACCGAGGCGCGTCCATGTTGGAAAATTCGGCAGCAATCCCGGCGCGACGCCGTCTGGCCCGCGTACTTCTCACGGCCTCGCTTGCGGTGAGCCTGCTTCCTCTCGCCGGGTGCGGCTATAACACCATCCAGTCCGAAGATGAGCAGGTAAAGGCCAGTTGGTCAGAAGTTCTAAATCAATATCAACGGCGTGCCGACCTCGTCCCCAATCTCGTCAACACGGTGAAGGGGTACGCGAACCAGGAAAAGGAAGTGCTCGTCAGTGTGACGGAGGCCCGGGCGCAAGTGGGCTCGATTCGCGCCACGCCCGAACTCATTGCCGACCCGCAGGCGTTCGCAAAGTTTGAGGCGGCGCAGGGGCAGCTCACGTCGTCTCTGTCACGTCTGCTCGTGGTATCGGAGAACTATCCGCAATTGAAGTCGGATGCGAACTTCCGGGACCTGCAGGCGCAGCTCGAGGGTACGGAAAATCGTATTGCCGTCGCTCGCAATCGATACATTCGCTCCGTCCAGACGTACAACACGACGGTACGTTCGTTCCCGAATAATTTGACTGCAAAGGCGTTCGGCTATCTGGAACGACCCAACTTCTCGGTGAGCAACGAAGCCGAGATTTCCAAGCCGCCGCGGGTCGATTTCGGCTCGACGCCGGCATCTGCAGGCAAGGCATCCAATTGAACATGTTCCGACTGGCGATGGCCGTCGTCTTGGCCTTCTTTGTCTTGGGGGGAGTCTGCGCCCACGCGGCCGCGGTTGTCCCGCCGCTGACATCGAGAGTAACCGATGAGACTGGAACCCTGACCAGCGACCAGAAGACCGGGATTGAGCAGACGTTGAAAGAGTTCGAGGCGAAAAAGGGAGCGCAGATTTCGGTTCTCGTCGTTCCAACCACGGAGCCGGAAACCATCGAACAGTATTCGATGCGAGTCGTCGAGCAATGGAAGCTTGGGCGCAAGAACGTCGACGATGGCGCGCTTCTGATTATCGCCAAGAACGACCGAACGCTTCGAATCGAGGTCGGATATGGCCTCGAAGGCGTGCTCACCGACGCGACGAGCAATCGCATCATCAACGAGGCAATCGTGCCACGGTTCCGAAACGGGGATTTCTACGGCGGCATCACTGCGGGCCTCGACGGCATGATGCGCGTCATTAGCGGTGAGCCGTTACCTCCACCGCAGCAACGACATCGAGCAAGCGATGGCGCCGGACGGTTGCTTCCAGTCCTCTTTCTCCTGACGGTCATGGCCGGCGGCTTGCTGCGCGCCATGCTCGGAAGACTGCCGGGTGCTGTCGTAACCGGTGGAGTCGTTGGCGCACTCGCGTGGATTTTGTCGGGGGCGCTCTTCGTGGCCATCGCGGCAGGACTGATGGCGCTGCTCTTCACGTTACTGGGTGGCGGGACGAGAGCCGTCGGTGGGCGCTTCATTGGCGGCAGCGGTGGGCGTTTCGGTCGTGATTCGAATCGCG
The DNA here is from genome assembly GCF_005502655.1 of Burkholderia sp. 4NA327C6. Taxonomy (NCBI): domain Bacteria; kingdom Pseudomonadati; phylum Pseudomonadota; class Betaproteobacteria; order Burkholderiales; family Burkholderiaceae; genus Burkholderia; species Burkholderia sp. 4NA327C6. Next base: position 52,894 of record NZ_SCNZ01000018.1, read on the forward strand.
ACATCTTTCGCGGCGGCGGCGGAGGCTTCGGCGGCGGTGGCGCATCGGGACGGTGGTGAGCATGGACCTGAAGCGCCTCTTCCGGCATCTTTTCACGACCCACCGGCGGGTCAGCAAGGCATTTTCACGGCGGGCACTTATCGCTATTGAAGAGGCGGTACGTGCCAGTCATCGCGCGCATGTGGGTCAAGTCAGGTTTGCTGTAGAGGGGGCGCTGCACATCGGCGATTTGCTGAAGGGCACATCTGCGAGGGACCGTGCCATCGAGGTTTTCTCGGACCTCCGGGTTTGGGACACGGAGCACAACAACGGCATTCTTATCTATCTGCTTCTTGCGGACCGCGACGTCGAGATCGTTGTGGACCGAGGCATACACGCCAAGGTGGATGGCAGCGAATGGGAGGCGATTTGCCAGGCCATGGAGGCCCATTTCCGGCAAGGCGAGTACCGGTCCGGTGCCCTGCACGGTATCGAGCAAGTTACCGAGCTGTTGAGAAAACACTTTCCAGTTCACGGCCCGCGGCGCGACGATCTCTCGAGTTCGCCCGTTGTGATGTGAGTCATTGACCTCATATCGCTCATCCGGAGCGGAAATCTGCCGATTTTGAGCCACTTGTGCCAACTCAAGGTTCACTTCAATCATGAGCTCCATCGTTTCACGGAAACGCTGAAGGCTCGTGATCGGTTGGTCGACAACGAATTCGGTGAAGCAATTTCAGACTGCTTCGGGTACAGGGTCGTCAATGACAACATTTCCTGCAGAGTCCCCCTCAGTGAGCGGACACGCATCCTTCGCGAATTCGGTCACGGCGACGTCATTGTGCTCGGCGTGCATCTTCTGGCCGAGCCGGAATAGCGCTCTAGCGAAGAGCAGGTTCAGATAAGTGCCGGACCTATACGGCGGATGGCCGCGCGGCCGGACATTGATTTCCCGCGATATTCTTCACCTCGGCCACACGCAATTGCTGTTGGAGTAGTTTCGCTTAAGCCCCGCCCGGCGACCGATCGCGGGAATTTCGTGGGGCGTTAAGTGAAACTATTCGAAGTTGCCACCCGAATCACCGATTCGGAGACCCTCACTCCACCGTCACCGACTTCGCCAGATTCCTGGGCTTATCGATATCCGTCCCCCGCGCCAGTGCAGCGTGATACGCGAGCAGTTGCATCGGCACCGTATGCAGAATCGGCGAAAGCGGCCCGTAGTACTCGTTGAGCCGAATGACCTCGATCCCCTCACTCGGCACCAACCCACAGTCCACATCCGCGAACACAAAAAGCCGTCCGTTCCGCGCACTGACCTCATGCATGTTCGACCGGAGTTTTTCGAGCAGCATGTCGTTCGGCGCAACCGCAATCACCGGCATTTCGTTGCTGACGAGCGCCAGCGGCCCATGCTTCAGCTCCCCCGCCGGATAAGCCTCCGCATGAATATACGAAATCTCCTTCATCTTCAGCGCGCCTTCGAGCGCGATCGGATAATGCATCCCGCGCCCGAGAAACAGCATGTTGTCGCGCCTTGCGAGCAGTTCCGACCAAGCCATGATCTGCGGTTCCAGCGCGAGCACTTTCGACATCGCGTCCGGCAGATGCCGTAGCGCACGTAGATGCTCCTTCTCTTCGTCGTCGCTCAACCGCCCGCGCACCTGCGCCAGCGACAACGTCAGCAGAAACAACGCCACGAGCTGCGTCGTAAAAGCCTTTGTCGAAGCCACCCCGATCTCGATCCCCGCGCGCGTGACGAACTGCAGCGCACATTCCCGCATCAACGCGCTCGTCGCAACGTTGCAGATCGCGAGCGTATGCATCATCCCGCTTTGCTTCGCGACATGCACCGCACCCAGCACATCCGCCGTCTCACCGCTCTGCGACACCGCGACAACCAACGTCCGCGGATTCGGCACACTATCGCGGTACCGAAACTCGCTGGCAATTTCCACGCTGGCCGGCAGCTTCGCGATGCTCTCGATCCAGTACTTCGCGGTGAGCGCCGCGTGATAGCTGCCGCCGCAGGCGAGCAACAACACCGAATCGACGTCATTGAAAACCCGCCACGCCCCATCGCCAAACAACTCCGGCATGATCGAAGACACATCGAGCAACGTATCGGCCACCGCCTGCGGCTGCTCGAAGATCTCCTTCTGCATGTAGTAGCGATACGATCCGAGATCGGCCGCCCCGCTATGCGCGGCGACCCGTTGCACGGCGCGCTCGACACGCTGGCCGGCCGCATCGACGATCCAGTAACGATGCAGCTGGATATCGGCAACATCACCGTTCTCGAGGTAAGCGATGCGATCGGTAATGCCCGACAGCGCAATCGCATCCGACGCCAGAAAATTCTCGCCTTCACCGACACCAACGACGAGCGGCATGCCATCGCGCGCACCGACGATCCGGTGCGGCTCGTCGCGGCACATCACCGCGATCGCATAGCTGCCGCGCAGTCGCGCAACCGCGCGCCGGACCGCGTCGAACAGGTCGCCGTCGTAAAGATGATCGATCAGGTGCGCGATCGCCTCGCTGTCGGTCTGGCTCGCGAACACGTAACCATGCGCCTGCAATTCCGCGCGCAGTTGATCGCAGTTCTCGATGATCCCGTTGTGCGACAGCGCGATGCGCGCATTGGCGTCGCTCGGCGAGAAGTGCGGATGCGCGTTGAGCGTGACGGGCGCGCCGTGCGTGGCCCAGCGCGTGTGCGCGATGCCGGTGTAGCCCGACAGCGCCTGTTCGGCGATCTCGCGCTGCAGGTTGGCCACGCGGTCGACGCTGCGGGCGCGCGCCAGCGCCCGGTCGCGGTAGACCACGACGCCGCACGAATCGTAGCCGCGGTATTCGAGCCGCTTCAGGCCGTCGACCAGGTTCGGCAGGATGTCCCGCTGGGCAACCGCCCCGACAATTCCACACATATCGCGCTCCGTAAATGTCCTGTCTGGATCAGTGAGAGCGATGGTAGGGCGAGCCAAATGGAATTAAATTTCAAAATACAACAACAAATGAAATGAATGACAGATCGTCTATCATGTTGAAATTAAATTTCACACCCTGACCGGAAGGAGCCGCCGATGGCCGGCATTACCCTCGACGATCTCGACCTGCGCATCCTGGCGATCCTGCAGGACGACGCGTCGGTGTCGAACCTGCAACTGGCCGAGCGCGCGCTGTCGTCGCCGCCCACCTGCATGCGCCGCGTGCGCCGGCTGACGGAGGCTGGCGTGATCCGCAGGCAGGTCGCGGTGCTCGATCCGGTGGCGATCGGCACGGCCGTCACCGCGCTGATCGAGATCAGCCTCGACCGGCAGACAGCGGAAGACTACGACGCATTCGAGGCGTACGTGTGTGCGGAGCCGGCCGTCACGCAGTGCTATCGGGTGTCGCCGGGGCCGGATTTCGTCGTGGTGGCCGATCTGGCCGACGTCGCCGAATACGACGAATTCGCGCGGCGGCTGTTCACCGGCGCATCGAACGTCCGCAACGTGCGGACGTTCTTCTCGACGCATCGCGCGAAGTTCGAAGCGAACGCGCGGGTCACGCATGCGATGCGCAAGCGCGCGTGAGGTGATCGCACCATCATTCGCCATGCGTTCGCGCATGCCTGCGCGACGTCACCACGTCACCACGTCACCACGTCATCACGCGGCAGCGTCAGCCGCGCCCACGAGTTGCAGCGGCTTGCCATACCCGAAGCAATGCGCGGGCTCCGGAAACACCCGCTGCCGCACATCATGCGCGTACTGACGAATCGCATCGCGCATCACCGCATTCGCATCGGCATAACGCTTCACGAAGCGCGGCGTGTACGCATCGAAGGCGCCGATCATGTCCTCCGTCACGAGCACCTGCCCGTCGCACGCGGGCGATGCGCCGATACCGATCGTCGGGATCGTCAGCGTTTCGGTGATATGGCGCGCGAGCGCTTCGGCAGTGCCTTCGACGACGACGCAGAACGCGCCGGCACGCTCAGCCGAACACGCGGCGTCGAACACCTGCGCAGCCGATTGCGGATCCATCCCCTGCGCGCGGAAACCGCCTGTCGCGTTGGCTTGCTGCGGCATGAGCCCGATGTGCGCCATCACCGGGATACCGCGCGCGGTGAGGAAGCGGATCGTGTCGCCCATCTCGCTGCCGCCTTCGAGCTTCACGCCCTGCGCGCCGGTTTCGGCGAGCAGGCGCGCGGCGGAGCGATACGCTTGCGCGGGCGATTCCTGATACGTCGAGAACGGCAGGTCGACGACGACGCACGCCTGCGCGGCGCCGTGCACGACGGCCGCGCCGTGTGCAATCATCATGTCGAGCGTGACGCGCAGCGTATCGGGCATCCCGTACAGCACCATGCCGACGGAGTCGCCCACGATGATCACGTCGGCCACTTCGTCGACGAGCTTCGCCATCGGCGCGGAATACGCGGTCAACGACACGAGGCTGCCGATGCCCTTGGTTGAACGGATCGCGGTGACGGTCTTGCGGGTGGTGCGGGGATGAGCGCTCATGAACGGAAGCCGTGTGAAAGAAGAGCCGCCACGGTAGCATCGCGCTCGTTCGTGCAATGACCTTCGGAGGACGTCTTATGTTGCTGGCGGGACAATCGGGTGACCCTTACGCGGTGCCGCCGATGGCGCGCCTGCCGAGGCCGCTGTACGTGCGTGCGTTCGGGATTCCCGGCAACGTGAGCATCGACGCGCACAGTCATCCGTGGGCGCAGCTGATGTATGCGACGAGCGGGGTGCTCGAGGTGTCCACGCCGTCGGGCCGGCACTTGCTGCCGCCGCACTATGCGATGTGGATTCCGCCGCACGTGTCGCATGCGGTGTCGACGCGCGATTGCGTCGCGTTCCACAGCCTGTACCTCGATGCGGCGATCGCGCGCGACGACGTGCACGACCATTGCGCGATCCTCTGCATGACGCCGCTGCTGCGCGAGCTGGTGCTCGCCACGGCGGAATTGCCGGTGAACTACGACGAGACGGGGCCGGACGGTGCGCTCGTCTGCCTGATCGCCGACCGGATCGCACGGATGCGGCAGGCGCCGCTGACGGTGCCGCTGCCGCGCGATCCGCGTCTGCTGAAAATCGCGCGTGCGTTGCATGCGTATCCCGGCGATACGCGCAATCTCGACGAATGGGGCCATCAGGTCGGCGCGACGCGACGCACGCTGTCCCGGCTGTTCCGGCAGGACACGGGGCTGTCGTTTACCGAATGGCGGCAGGCGGTGCGGCTGTTGGCGTCGTTGCCGCTGCTCGATGCCGGCGAGCCGATCGGCGCGGTGGCCGCGCAACTGGGCTACGACTCGACGTCGTCGTTCATCGCGCTGTTTCAGGCGAAATTCCAGGTGACGCCCGGCGCGTATGCGAAGCGTGAAGCGCGCCGGCCCGTGCTGAACGCGTAGCGCGGCCGCACGCCGACATTCAGAACGCGAGCGCCTGCTGTACCGGATGGTAGGCGCCGCGCTCGAACCCCGCGCCTTCGAGCGACAGCAGCGCGCGCTTGCGATCGATGCCGCCCGCATAGCCGGTCAGGCTGCCCGACGCGCCAACGACGCGATGGCACGGCACCATGATCGACACCGGGTTGCGGCCGACCGCACCGCCCACGGCGCGCGCGCCGCTCATCGGCAGTCCGACGCGCTCGGTGATGTCGCCGTACGTCACGAGTTCGCCGAACGGAATCGCGAGCAGTTCCTTCCATACCCGTCGTTGAAACGCGGTGCCGCGCAAGTGAATCGGCACCGAGAACGTCTCGCGCGTGCCGGTGAAGTACTCGGCGACTTCTTCCGCGACCTTGCGCGCGAGCGGCGACATCGCGAGCGCATCCGCATCGGTCACGATCGCAACCGGCGGGAAGTATTTCTGGCCGACGAAGTAGAGGCCTGTGAGTGCATCGTCCTCGATGCGCACGGCGATGTCGCCCAGCGGGCTCGGAATCAGGTGAGCGGGAGTCATCGCAACACATCTCCATGAAGGCGCCACACGTGCAGTGCGGCATACGCGCGCCACGGCGCCCAGCGCGCCGCATGCGGCGCGGATGATGGCACACGGGCGCGTTCGGTGCGCGCGGGCAGCCACGCATCGTCGGCCGGGAACGCATTCGGCCAGGCCATCGCGCGCATCGCGACGTACTGCACCGCGTGCTCGTCGAAGCCGGGCAGCGTGCGCAATGCGTCAAGCGTCGTGTCGAGCGGCGCCATCGGTTCGAGTGAGAGCGTGCCGTCGTCGACTGCGCGGGCGAGCGACATGATCGCCCGTGCGGTAGCGCGCGCGATGCCGATCGTTTCAAGTGCGGAAAGCGGCAGGGCGGCCAGCGTCGCGGCGGAGGGCAGCGCGTGCGTGAGGCCCGGCGGCGCGCCTTCGATCGCCGTGCCGAAGCGCTCGGCGATGCGTGCGAGCACGGGCGTGCCCGCCTGCGTGGCCGCAAGCCGTTCACCTGCAATCGCACGGATTGCAATCTCGACACCGTCGAACGCGCCGGGGACACGCAGGCCCGGCGAGCCGCTCGCGAGTTCGCCGAGATGCGCGTCGATCACGTCGGGCCGGCTGTCGAGATCGAACAATCGGCGCACGCGCGCGAGCACGACCGGTACGACCGGCGTCAACGACGGCGACACGGTGACGGCCAGCGCGAAGCGCTGCGGCACGTGCGCGACGGACAGCCAGCCGGCCACGCGCCCGTTGTCGGCCTGGGTGCGCCCGTCCCGGTTCGGCAATTCAACGACGCGCGCATAGCCCTGCGCATCGATCCGCTCGACACCGTCGATCTGCCGCTGCGAAAGAAAGCGCATCAGGTCGTCCCAAGCGAACGGCGGGCGATACGGCAGCGGAAACGTCATGTCGCCGTCGGCCGACGCGCGGGCTCCTTTGCGCAGTCGTAATGGATTGAGCCCGTAACGCTGCAGGAACAGGTCGTTGAAGCGCCGCACGCTGCCGAATCCGGCCGTGGACGCGACGACGGCCACCGGCAGCGCGGTATCGGTCAGCAGCCGCTTCGCCATCAGCAGCCGGTGCGTCTGCGCGAACTCGACCGGCGACACGCCGAACTGCGCGCCGAAGATCCGGCGCAGATGGCGTTCGGTCACGCCGACGCGCTGCGCGAGCGCATCGACGGAATGGGTGTTCAGGAAACCGTCCTCGATCAGCGTGGCGGCTGCGTCGGCGAGCGTGCCCGACAGGTCGAGCAGCCCGTGGCCGGGCGCGAGCTCCGGGCGGCAGCGCATGCAGGGTCGAAAGCCGGCTTTCTCGGCGGCCGCGGCGCTCGGATAGTAGCTGCAGTTCTGCGCTTTCGGCGGCTTCACCGGGCAGACGGGGCGGCAATACACGCCCGTCGTCGCGACGCCGACGAAGAACCAGCCGTCGAAGCGGCGGTTCCGCGAAAGCAGAGCGTCGTAGCAGGTGTCGGGATCGAGGCGCATGAGACGACTGTAAACCATCCCGCCCGCCGATTCTGGCTGGAATCGGACATGTGTCTCGGCGGCCGTCCCCGTACGCGCCGGTCAGGAAAATCCGGGAAAAACGGTTAATGCCATGTAGTGAAACAGTCGTCTCTTTTGCCGTGACCATTTTGAGATGACTCATCGAAATCCCCGACTGACAGGGCGCCGGCGCACGCCCTATCCTTTGAAAAACGTTTTCCAGATTGATTGGCGGAATTGGCCGTGCGCGACAGGCGCGCCGCCGTCCGCCCCGGCGCCGGTCGCCGGTCAACGAACATCGTGCGGCGCGACGGGCGCGGCCGCGCATCGGAGACATTCATGCAATCTGCCGTCGTCGGTGCCGTGCGCGCAGCCGCCAGCCGCTACCGCTGGACCGTCTGTGCGCTGCTGTTTTTCGCGACTGTCATCAACTACATGGATCGGCAGATCCTCGGCCTGCTCGCGCCGATGCTCCAGCACGACATCGGCTGGAGCCAGGTGCAGTACGGCCGCATCGTGATGGCGTTTTCCGCGTTCTATGCGCTGGGCCTGCTCGGCTTCGGGCGCATCGTCGACCGGCTCGGCACGCGCATCTCGTATGCATTGGCGATGCTGGTGTGGAGCATCGCCGCGATGCTGCACGCGGCAGTGGGTTCGGTGATGGGGTTCGCGTTCGTGCGCGCGCTGCTCGGGATCGGCGAGGGCGGCAACTTCCCGGCCGCGATCAAGACGACGGCCGAATGGTTCCCGCGCCGCGAACGCGCGCTCGCCACCGGCATCTTCAACTCGGGCGCGAACATCGGCGCGGTGTTCGCGCCGGCGATCATCCCGGCGATCGCTGTGGCCTACGGCTGGCGCGCGGCGTTCGTGATCATCGGCGCGATCGGCATCGTGTGGCTCGCGGTGTGGCTCGTGCTCTATCGCCAGGCCGATACGCGCGCACTCGCCGCGGAGTACGACGAGCCGCGCGACGAAGCCGAAGCGCTCGACGCGGCGAACGCGAACGCCGGCGCGCCGCGCTGGGGCGAACTGATCCGCAAGCGCGAGACGTGGGCGTTCCTGATCGGCAAGTTCCTGACCGACCCGGTGTGGTGGTTCTACCTGTTCTGGCTGCCGAAGTGGCTCAACGAATCGCGCGGGATGGACATGCAGCACATCGGCCTGCCGCTCGTCTGCATCTATGCGCTGACGACGGTCGGCAGCATCGGCGGCGGCTGGCTGTCGTCGATGCTGCTGCGCGCGGGCTGGAGCGTGAACGGCGCGCGCAAGACGGCGATGCTGATCTGCGCCTGTTGCGTGCTGCCGATCGCGTTCGTGTCGCAGGTGCAGAGCCTGTGGGCCGCGGTGCTGATCGTCGGCCTCGCCGCCGCCGCGCACCAGGGCTGGTCGGCGAACCTGTTCACGACGGCGTCCGACCTGTTCCCGCGCCGCGCTGTGGCATCGGTGGTCGGCATCGGCGGGATGGCCGGCTCGATCGGCGGCGTGCTGTTCTCGGAAGTGATCGGCCAGGTGCTTCAGCGCACGGGCCACTACTGGGTGCTGTTCGCGATCGGTGCGTCGGCCTACCTGATCGCGTTGGGCGTGATGCACATGCTCACGCCGAAGATGAAGCCTGCGCAGCTCGACGCGTAATCGCGTAACCGTGTAATCGCACGCCTGCAAACGAACGCGCCGCCTTTGGGCGGCGCGTTTTTTTTGAAGGCTTGAAGCGGGAAACTCAGCCGACCGCGGCCGTGGACGCGCGCATGATCAGCCGCGGCTCGAACGTCGAATAGCTCGCATCGGTGCGGCCCGCGAGCGCGTCGATCAGCTTCTGCATCGCGAGTTCGCCCATGTTCTCGCTCTGGATGTCGACGGTGGTCAGCGCGGGCGCCGCGTATTCGCCGTACGGCACGTTGTCGATGCCCGCGACCGACACATCCTGCGGCAGCCGGAAACCGAGCGATGCGGCTTCCTTCATGAAGCCGAGCGCGATCAGGTCGTTGTAGCAGATCACGGCCTGCGGGCGCTGCGGCCCGAGCATCACGCGCGAACACGCTCGCTCGCCGGCCTCGGCGGTCGGCGCATGCGCATCGTGCACGTCGAGCGTGAGCCCGGCTTCCGCGAGACAGTCGCGCGCGCCCTGGATCCGCTCGTCGTTCACGCGTGCGGTGCCGAAGCCGAGATACGCGATGCGCGTGTGGCCGAGATTGAGCAGGTGGCGCGCGAGCATGTAGGTCGACAGCCGGTTGTCGATGCCGACGCTCGGAATCGGCAGGCCGGGGCTGCGCCGCAGCAGCACGAGCGGCTTGTTGAGATCGAGCATCCAGCCGGCTTCTTCGTCCGGCATCCGCGTGCTGACGATCAGCCCGTCGACGCGCTGCGCGAGCGCCTCGATCAGCGAGCGTTCGCGCGCCTGGTTCTCTTCGGTATCGACGAGCAGCAGCGTGTAGTCGTGCTGCAGCGCGACGCGGTTCGCGCCTTTCACCACGTTCGTGAAGTGCGGGTTGCTGATGTCGAGGATCACGAGGCCGATCGTGCGCGTGCGGCCGGTGATCATCGAGCGCGCGAGCGGGTTCGAACGGTAGCCGAGCCGGTCGATCGCCTCCTTGAGCCGTGCCTCGACGGTCGGCGAGAAGCGCTGCGTGCCGTTCACGTACTTCGATACCGTCGCGACCGACACGCCGGCTTCCGCCGCCACGTCGCGGATCGTCGGGGAAACTTTTTTCATTCGAAGGGTAACGTTTTCGTTCGATAACGCCGGATTGTGGCAGAAAAAGGGCACGCGCGGCCACGCGCCGATATCGGGAAAGTGCGGATGGCTGCGAACAGGTTCGACCATTGACGTTCGGCGGTGCGCCAACGTATAGTTGGAAAACGTTTTCCGATTCAGTCAGATTTCAGGTCAGATTAAGGAGATTCGATGAACGCCTCATCCACCGGCGCGCGCAAACCGTTCGGGCGCCTGCTGCTGACGGGCGCGGCCGGCAACCTCGGCCGCCAGTTGCGCGGCGCGCTCGCCGACTGGGCCGACGTCGTGCGCGTCAGCGACATCGCGACGCTCGGCGACGCGGCCGCGCATGAAGAAACGCGCGTCGTCGACCTGGCCGACCGGGCCGCGGTGATGCAGCTCGTCGACGGCGTGGACGCGATCGTCCACCTCGGCGGCATTTCGGTCGATGCGCCGTTCGACGATCTCGTCGGCGCGAACATCACTGGCACGTACAACCTGTACGAAGCCGCGCGCAAGCACGGCGTGAAGCGCGTCGTGTTCGCGAGTTCGAACCATGCGATCGGCTTCCATCCGGTCACGGAAGTGCTCGACGCCGATGCGCCGCTGCGCCCCGACAGCCTGTACGGCGTGACGAAGTGCTTCGGCGAATCGCTGTCGCGCTACTACTTCGACCGCTTCGGGATCGAAACCGTGTGCCTGCGGATCGGCTCATCGTTCGAAGTGCCAAAGAATCCGCGCATGCTCGTGACGTTCCTCAGCTATCGCGACTTCATCGAGCTGGTGCGCTGCTCGCTGCTGACGAACCGCGTCGGGCACGCGATCGTCTACGGCGCATCGGACAACCCGGTGAAGTGGTGGGACAACACGAAGGTCGGCTTCCTCGGCTTCCGCCCGCGCGACAGCTCCGAGCAGTTCGCCGGGCTGTTCCCGGTCACGGCGCCGACCGCCGACCACGACGATCCCGCGCAGCGGTTCCAGGGCGGCGGGTTCGTCGTCGGCGAGCCGATGGAGCGCAAGGCGTCGTAAGCGTCGCCGGCGTCGCGGCTCAGCGCAGGATGTCGGTCGCCTTGTGCCGCGCATCGACGCCGTCGATCAGGATCAGCGGGCCGTTCGCGTGCCGCGCGCGCAGCGGCTGGATCTGCCGGTACGCATCCGATTCGTACCACGCGCGCGCCGTGTCGAGATCCGGAAACGCGATCGCGATCAGGTCGCCGCGCCACACGCCTTCACGTACCTCCGGCCGCGCGCCGTGAATCACGAAATGACCGTCGTACGGCGCGAGCGTGCCGTCGATGCGTTCGAGGTATTCGACGATGTCGTCGCACATCTCGACATCGTGCAGGTGGGCGATGGCGTAGGCGGTCATGGCAGGCTCCTTGGCGTGATGCGGTTCGTGAGTCGATGGAGCCATGATCGTGGCGCGGGCGATGCGCGTCGATTACCTGGGACGTAAGCAAATCTGGGCGGCTGCGGAAGGGCGCCAGCGCCTGCGCGTGCCGGCAGATGCACCGGTCGCGCAGCACGGCAGCACCCTGTGTATCGCTTGCCCGCACGGACCGTCAGCCAGTGCAGCCGTGCACTCGCGTCGCCATCAATGCGTCTTGCTGCAAGCCGGATCGGTGCCTCGCCGCTCGGCCGAATCGCACCAGTAATCCGGCCGCCACGCTTCGAACGTGACCGCTTTCGCCGCATTGGCGCGCGTGACGCGCACCGGGTCGGCTTTCAACACGTCGCCGTTCGGGTCGTCGTTGAAGCGCCAGTTCCGGAACACCTCGCGATGGAATACCCACGTGCGGTGCGCATTGTCGTAGCGAAACGTGACACGGTCGCGCCAGTGGTCATGCCCTGCGAATACACCCTGTTCGACCGTGAAGGTGCGCGGTTCGATCGTGAGCGCGTTCTCCGCGACGCCGTCGAGATACGGGTCGCCCATCCCGCCTTCGTCGGCCTTCATGATCACGGTGTCGTTGCGCGCCGCGAGCCGGTAGTGCCCGTCCTTGCCCGGCAGGAAGATCATCAGCGGACGCAGCGACGCCTTGCGCATCGAGTCGTCGGGCTGATGCGCGACGACGACATAGCCGATATGGGGGCTGTCGGTCAGTCGCCCTGACGCGGCATCCATTGCTTCGTAGCCGGCGGGCAACTGCGCGACGATGTCGTCCGGAAGGTCGGGGGCGTCGGGGCACGCGTACGAAGCAGGCGTATCGGCGCACGTCCTGGCGCAAGCGCTGCCGATGCCGAACGTCAGCAGCGCGGCGAGGAGGAATCCTTTGATACGGGGGATCGTCATTCGGATCGGGTCTTGAAGTCGCGTTGCGGAAGCCGGCGCACACGCGTCGACCCGTCTCGCCGCCGCGCGGATTGATGGTTTTTCAGGTGCCGCAGTGTAACCACTCATGCGCGCTTGCGTGTCGGCCGCGGGACCGGCACGGGCGCCGGTACGGACGCCGGCGGTTCGTCGGCCTGCGCGCACAGCCGGTCGAGCATCCGTTGCGCGGTTTCCGCGCAATCCTCGCCCGCCGGCTTGTTCTCGATCTCGTCGATCAACACCTGCAGCTGTTGCCGGTTCTGCGCGAGACGCTGTTCGAGCAGCACGATTTCGTCGACCTTGTTCCGCAGCGCCACCAGCAGCTCGTCATGCGGCCACGCGCCGAGATCGGGCGGCAGCACCGCGCGGATCTCGTCGAGCGCGAAGCCCGCGCGCTGCGCGCGGTCGATGATCGCGAGCCGTGTCAACGCTTCCGACCCGTATTCCCGATAGCCGTTCGCCTGCCGGCGAGCCGGTTCGAGCAGCCCGCTCGCTTCGTAGAAGCGGATGCGGGACGCCGCGAGGCCGCTCGCCTTCGCCAGTTCGCCGATTTTCATGCTGTGCTCCAGAAGGGGCTTGACCTTAAAGTTGACTTTAAAGTTATCGTTGAGCATCGTCAATCGAGGGTGCCCTCCATGAACCTGTTTACACCGCTGACACTGCCCAACGGGGCGGTGATTCCGAACCGTCTGGCCAAGGCCGCGATGGAAGAGAACATGGCCGATGCGAACCACGCACCGTCCGACGCGTTGCTGCGCCTGTACCAGGCGTGGGCCGACGGCCAGGTCGGCCTGATCCTGACCGGCAACGTGATGGTGGACGGCCGCGCGATGACGGGGCCGAACGGCGTCGTGCTCGAGAGCGATGCGCATCTCGAGCGCTTTCGCCGCTGGGCGCAAGTGGCGCGCTCGGGCGGCGCGCACGTGTGGATGCAGATCAATCACCCGGGGCGCCAGATGCAGGCGGCGCTCGGCCAGACGACGCTCGCGCCGTCGGCCGTGCCGCTCGCGCTCGGTGCGCTGTCGAAGCAGTTCCCGGTGCCGAAGGAGATGACGCAGGCCGATATCGCCGACGTGCAGCGGCGCTTCGTGCGCGCCGCGCAACTCGCGGAGCAGAGCGGCTTCACCGGCGTGGAGATTCACGCGGCGCACGGCTATCTGCTGAGCCAGTTCCTGTCGCCGTTGACGAACCGCCGCCAGGATCAGTGGGGCGGCAGCATCGAGAATCGTGCACGCCTGCTGCTCGACATCGTGCGTGACGTGCGCGCGACGGTATCGTCGCAATTCGCGGTCGCGGTCAAGCTGAACTCGGCCGATTTCCAGCGCGGCGGCTTCAGCGCGGACGATGCGAAGCGCGTGGTCGAACTGCTGAATCCGCTCGGCGTCGATCTCGTCGAACTGTCGGGCGGCAGCTATGAAGTGCCGGCGATGCAGGGCGAGGCGCGCGACGGGCGTACGCTCGCTCGCGAAGCGTATTTCCTGGAATTCGCGCGCGACATCACGGCGGTCGCGCGGATGCCGCTGATGGTCACGGGCGGCATCCGGCGTCGCGTGGTTGCCGAGCAGGTGGTCGACAGCGGCGTGGCGATGGTCGGCATCGCGACCGCGCTGTCGATCGAGCCGAACCTGCCGCGCGACTGGCGGGCCGGCAAGGACAGCGCGCCGGTGCTGGAACCGATCCGCTGGAAGAACAAGGCGCTGGGTGCGCTGGCCAACATGGCCGTCGTCAAGTTCCAGCTCACGCGGCTGAGCGTTGGCCGGCGCACGCACCCGCAGGTGTCGCCGCTGCGCGCGCTGGTCACGCAGCAACTGGCCGCGCAGTGCCAGACGCGGCGTTACCGGAAGTGGATGGCCGGGCGCGCGGCGGGTACGCGTGCGTGACGTGCGGTCATGCGGCCCGGCGAGGGGTTTGCCGGGCCGCTGTTCGCCGGTCCAGGATGTTCATGCGGTCGGGTGAGCGGCCGCGCATTCGCGGTGAGGCCGCGATGAATGCCCCCGCCGCAATGCATACGTGCCGGCGTCGGGCGCGGCGCACCGCATCGCGCCGCGTCAGAACCGGTAGTTCGCCACCACTTCGAGCCGTCGGTCGTTGCCGAGCAGGTACTGCGTTTCGTTGTAGTACGCGGACTGCACGAAGCGCCGGTTGAACACGTTGTACGCGCGCGCGGTGATCGTCGTGTCCTTGCGGGGCTTCCACGCGAGGCCGAGATCGACCGTGGTGTACGACGGCATCACGAGCTGGTTCGCGGTGTCGGCGAAACGCTTGCCGACATACTTGACGCCCGCGATACTCGTCCAGTCCGGCGCGAAGCGCCAGCTCACCCACAGGTTCGCGAGCCGTTGCGGCACCGACACCGGCACGTTGCCCGCGCGCGAGACGGTCGTGCCGCCGGACGTCTGCTGGAAGTCGTCGTATTTCGCGCGCAGGATCGACACGTTCGCGTCGACGCGCCAGTCCTTCGCGATCTCTGCCCCGACCGTCGCCTCGAGCCCGCGCGACGACTGCTGGCCGATCTGGATCGACTGGTTCGGGTTCAGCGGATCGGCGGTCAGCAGATTGCTCTTGACGATCCGGTACGCGGCCAGCGTCCATTCCGCCTTGCCGCCGAGGAACGACTGCTTCACGCCGATCTCGATCTGCCGGCCGGTCGCGAGCGTGAAGTTCGCCTTCGACGCATTCAGCGACAGCAGCGAGGTGATCGGATCGGCCGCGACCGAGTACTGGCCGTACACGGCGAGGCCGGGCTGCACGTCGTACACGGTGCCGATGCGCCAGCCCGTGTTCGCGAACACCTTCGCGAACGCGCCGCCGTTCACGAGATCGTCGCGGTTCACGCTCGCATGGTCGTAGCGCAGCCCGCCGATCACCGACCAGCGCGACGTGATTTCCAGCCGGTTCTCGGCGAACAGCGCGTACTGGTTCGCCTGGCTGCGGTATTTCGGATAGGTGCCGGCTGTGTTGATGAAGCTGCCCGGATCAAAGTTGAACGGATCGACCGTCGACGTGCCCGAATACGGCGAGTTGTTGTCGTGCTGGAACGTCGTGTGATTGAACTCGAAGCCCGTCGAGAACGTGTTGCGCATCCCGAGCAGCGCGGTGGTCACGGTGGCCGCCGTCACGTTGCCGTATTGCTCCTGGTCGTGGAAGATTTCCGTGAAGCTGCTGCGCCGCACTTGCGCGGTCGACGGCAGGTACGTGTAGTACTCGGCGTCTTTCCAGTGACGGTTGCTCTTCATCCGGTACAGCGTGCTCGTCACGTTCAGGCTGTCGCTCGGCTGCCAGTTCGCCGACACCGTCGCCCAGCTGTCGCGAAACGCGATGTCGCTGTCGCCGACGTTGTAGTTCTTCTTGTCGAGCGCGCGATCGCGCGCGCCGTTCACGAGCGGCGCGCCGAAATACTGCATCGGATGCTGGAAGCCCTGCGCGTACGATGCGGTCACATACAGGTCGGACGTCACGTCGTAGCGCAATGCGCCGGAGATCGACAGGTTGCGCGAATTGCCGCGGTCGATCCAGTTCGACGAACGATTGCCGCTGACGTCGAAGCGGTACGACAGCTTGTCGTTGATCGCGCCGCCGCTGCCGAACGCGACCCGCGCGGTGCCCTCGGTGCCGCCGCCAGCCTGCAGCTCGTTCTGGATCGCACCGCGCGTCGGCTTCTTCGGCACGATGTTGACGACGCCGCCGATCGCGCCTTCGCCGTAGATCACCGACGCCGGGCCGCGCAGCACGTCGATATGGTCGACCGACCACGTGTCGAACGGAAACGTGACGCCGATCGCGCCGTACGGGCGCACGCCGTCGTAGAGCTGCGTGACCGACGACGCGCCGACGAAGCCGCGCGCGCCGAGCTCCGAGCCGCCGTTGCCCGGATGCGGCGATGCGCTGATGCCGGCGGCGCGGCTCACCGCATCGACGATCGCGCTGTCGCCACGCGTGTCGAGCGTCTTGCGATCGATCTGCTCTACGCTCGCGGGCGTCTCCAGCGACGTCAGGCCGAGACGGCTGCCGGTGTCGAGCGGCTGCGTGAGCGGCGTCGCCTTCCGGGCATTGACGCGAATCGGCGCAAGCGTGGCGCCGGCGCTCGCGGCATCGCTTTCCTGTGCGTGGCCCGCGGGCGCGAACGCCGCGAGAACGGCGGCAGGCAGCATCAATCCGAACTTCATGTTTCGATTTCCTTTGAATCTGTTCAATGCGGTGTTGCGTGAAAGGCGGCGCATCAGAACGCGTACCGCATGCCGGCGAACACGCTGCGCCCTTCGCCCGGATAGAAGATCGCGGTGTTCGCGGTGCGCGCATTCGCGACCGTACTGATGTCGCTCACATAGCGCTTGTTGGTCAGGTTGCGCGCGTCGACGAACAGCGAGAGGCCATTGCGGAAGTCGTAGCCGGCCTGCAGCCCGAGCAGCGTGTAGCTCGGCACGCGCAGCGTGTTCGCATCGTCGGCCCACGCGCCCGACGGCACCCAGTCGAGCGTCGCCGCGATGTGGAAGCCGTTCGGCCGCGCGTAACCCAGCGTCGCGCGCAGCACGTTCAGCGGCACGCCGGCGATCCGGTTGTTGCCGTACTGCGGGTCGTTCTTGAAGCGGAAGTCGTTCAGGTTCCAGATGCCCGACAGCGTGACCTTGTCGCCCACGCCGCGCCCGGTGACGTTGCGCAGCAACTCGACCGACGCGCCGGCCTCGATCCCTTGCAGCACCGTCTTGTTCGCATTGAACGTCGATGCCGGGACATCCGGGTTCGTCGTGTACTGCAGCAACTGGTCGCGCACGAGCGAGCGATAGGCGGTTACGTCCCAGCTCACGCGCTCGCGCGAGCCGCGCGTGCCGAACTCGATCGTCCACGCGTGCTGCGCCGCGAGCGGCGTGAAGCGCGTCGTGTTCGAGAAGGTCTGCGTGAGGTCGCTGAAGTCGGGCACGTCCTGGCTGCGCGTGATGTCGACGTAGGCCTGGGTGTGCGCATCCGGCTGCCACATCAGCCCGAGCTTCGGATTGACGCCGCTGTAGCTCGCGTTCGTCGACTTGTAGTTCGGGTTGCGCGGCAGCCCGCCGTTGTCGATGTACTCGCGCACCGAGTGCAGCACCTTCACGCCCGTCATCAGCGCGACGGTCGGCACGAAGAACAGCCGGTTCTCGACGTACGCCTCGTAGTTGAACGCCGTCTGCGTCGAGTCGAGCGTCTGCGCGCCCTTGTTGCCGTTGACGTTCACGTACTGGTTCGCCTGCGTGCGGCCGCCGAAGAAGCGCGCGCCGACGATCAGGTCGTTGCGCATTCCGCCGAGCGTCAGGTGGCCCGTGTAGCGCGGTGCGAAGCCGTAGGTCCAGCCGTCCTGGTCGAGCGCCTGGAAGATCGGGTGATAGAGGCTCTTGTGGATCGCCCACGTGTCGAACTGCAGTTCGCCCGAATCGAGTTTCACCGTCGTGCGGTTCGCGATCCGCTCGGTGCGCGTGTTGCGCGCCTGGTCGCCCGATATCGCGTTCGGCGCGGCCTTGGTCGGATTGTTCAGCGCGTCGGACAGCGACAGCGTGCCGGGCAGCAACTGGTCGACGACGTACACGCCGACGTAGAAGCGCGTCTCGACCGTCGGGCTGAACCGGTAGCCGACGTTCGCGTTGAACTGCTCGTATTGCCCCTTCGAATGATCGCGATAGCCGTCCGCGTGATTGACGCTGAAGTTCGCAAGGAAGTCGAGCGGGCCGAGCACGCGCGAGATCTGCGCGCTGGTGCGCACCGTGCCGTAGCTGCCGCCTTCCACGCGCAGGATGTTCGGCGCGTCGGCGGTATGGGCGGTCGGCGTGATGAAGTCGATCGCGCCGCCGAGTGTCGACGCCCCGTACGCGAGGCCGTTGCCGCCCTTGTAGACCTGCACCGCCTGCAGCGCGAGCGGATCGATCTGGTAGTAGTCGCCGCTGCCGTCCGCGAGGTTGGTCGGGATGCCGTCCTGCAGGATTTCGAGGCCGCGCGTGTGGTACGAGCGGGCGATCCCCGAGCCGCGAATCGACAGCCGCAGCTCCTGGCCGTAGCGGTTCTCGACGAACACGCCGGGCACATCCTTCAGCACGTCGCGGAGCGTGAACGCATAGGTATTCCGGTAGCTGTCGGCATCGACGAAGCCCACCGAGCCGACCGTCTGCTCGAGCGTGCGCTTCAGGCTGTCGGTCGATTTCGATGTCAGCGAGTCCATCTCGCGGGTTGCGTTGACGTGGATCGCGGGCAGTGTCGACGCGGCCGGCGAGTCGGTCGGCGCAGCGATGGCCTGTGCGCACGCGGCCGACGTGAAGAGCACGGAGCACGCGCCGGACAGCGCGACGGCAATACGGGTCGGGGTAAACATGTCGTTGTACGTAAGGTGATGGTGACGATGATGAGTCGGA
This sequence comes from Burkholderia sp. 4NA327C6, assembly GCF_005502655.1. Classification (NCBI taxonomy): domain Bacteria; kingdom Pseudomonadati; phylum Pseudomonadota; class Betaproteobacteria; order Burkholderiales; family Burkholderiaceae; genus Burkholderia; species Burkholderia sp. 4NA327C6. The sequence continues at coordinate 71,688 of NZ_SCNZ01000018.1, forward strand.
CACGATGCGCACCATGCACGGCGCCGGCCGCCGCGCGTGGTCACGCGCGCGGGTTCGGCATCGGGCACCGGCAGGGCGGGCAGGCGAAGCGGACGGCGCCGCGCGGTGTGCGGCGGCGCGGGTCGCGAAGAGCGTCAGGCGCGGGCGGAAGGCGGCCCGCGCGCGGCGTGCGCGTAGCGCTTCGGCGGATGGCAGGCAGAGGGGATCAGCGGCTCGGGCGGCGCATGCCGCACGGCCGGGGAAGCGGAGAGCAACACCGCGTATTGCAGCGGCGGATGGCCGGCAAGCAGGCCGCAATAACCGCAGCGGTCGAAATGACCGGCGGATCGAGCATCGGACGGCGCATCCGGTTCCGCGTGCGCCACGAGCGTGTTGCCGGTTGCCGAGCAGATCGGCGAGGCCGGCAGGCCGTCATGGGGAGCGGCCGCGCGCAGTTGCGAGATCAGCGGCGCGACGAGCGCGAGCACGAGCGCGAACAACCCGAGCCACGCGGTGGCCCGGGTGTGTCGCGTCGTCGCGCGGCGTATGCCGGCGCGCGATGAATCAGGCCGCTGCGCGTGCCGCACGGCCGAACAGCAGACGGTCGATCAACCAGACCGCGACGATCGTCGCGCCCATCAGCGGGAAGACGACGCCGAGCAGCACGAGCCCCGCGATCCAGCCGCGCATCGGCGGCGTGCCGCGTTCGCGCGACGGCGCGCCCAACTTGCGAGCCGGACGGCGCTTCCACCACATCACGGTGCCGGTGACGGCCATCGCGGCCAGCCCGAGCGACAGCACCGCGCAGACGATCTGGTTCGCGAGCCCGAAATAGCGGCCCATGTGCAGCGACGTGCCGTACGACACGGCGCGCGATACCGCGCCGTAGTCGTCATAGCGGATGTCCTTCAGCACGGCCCCGCTGTACTGGTCGAGGTAGATCGTCCGCTCGGCTTTCGGGTCGTCCGGGAAGTACGACGCGGTGTACACGCCATCCGCGCCGGACGGCAGCGCGAGCGTGTAGCCGCTCGTCACGCCGAGGCCGGCGACGATCGCGATCGCGCGGGCCAGCGGCAGCGGTGCCGGCGTCGGTGCCGACGGCGAGTGCGGGACGGGCACGCTGCCGACTGCCCACGGCGTTTGCGGCAACGGCAAGTCGTCCATCACCATCCCCGGCATCGACTCGCCGGATTCGTGGTGATGGCCGGACGGTGCGCCAGGCTCGGCAGGCGCGGGCGCCGCGGCGGCACCGGGGCGCGTCGAGCGTACCGACGCGCCGCCCCATGCGCCTTCCGGCGCGCCGAGGTTCACGGTGGCGGCCAGCGCCTTGAAGTTCTTGCCCCACGAGCCCGACCACGGCAGCCCCGTCAGGATGAACGCGACCGTGCCGGCCGCGAGCCAGATGCCGGCCGTCGCGTGGAGGTTTTTCCACAGCGGCCGGCCGCGCAGCGACAGGTCGGGGCGCAGTGCCTGCCCGACGCGTGTCGCGCCGCGCGGCCACCACAGCGCGATGCCGGTGCCGATCATCACGAAGGTCCAGCACGCGGCGAGCTCCATCAGCAACTCGCCCGTCTTGCCGAGCAGCAGCTTGCGATGCAGCATCCGGTCGATCTGCATGAAGCGGTTCTCGACGCTCAGCGTGCCGAGCACGCTGCCGTCGTACGGGTTCACGTACACGCTCTCGCGGCTGCCGTCGCGCAGCCGGAACACGTATTCGGCGCTGCGGTCAGGTGCGGTCGAGACCTGGACGGACACCGGCGTCGCGCCGGCCGGCATCGCGGTACGCGCATTCGCGAGCAGTGTGTCGGCATCGAGCCGCGGCGTGGCGCGCGGCTCGACGACGAGCCGGTGCGGATACAGCAGCGGCTCGATCTGCGGCTGGAAGCAATAGAGCGTGCCGGTGATCGCGAGGACCACCAGGAACGGCATGACGAACAGGCCGGCATAGAAGTGCCAGCGCCAGAGCGTCCGGTAGCCGGCGTGGGCGGATTGGGCGGGCGAGATTGCCCGTTCGACGGTGGTCGACATGGTGTCAGCTCCTCGGGTTCGTTGAGCGGCCGCGCCGGCGCGGGCCGGCAGGCGTCAACGCGCGTTGCGCCCGCCTGCGCGCAGCGACGGAACGGGCGGCGCGGCGCCATGCGCGTGCGAGGCGCATGACGGCGTCGCCCGCGCGAGGCGGGCAGGCGGGTGAACGCTTGAATCAGGTCGTGTGAGACGAACGGCATGCGGGCCCGCGCACGTCGACGTGCACGAGCCGCGGGGCGGAACCGTCAGCAGAACTGCGGAGGTGCGCGGGAGGGTGGGCGATCGTCGAAGATCGATCGCACGACCGGAATACGGTCGACGTGAATCCGGAAGCGCCGTGGCGCGGCGGCGGGAAACAGCAGCACCAGCAGCACGAACGACGCCAACGCGGTGAACAGCGCGGCGCCGAATGCGCACAGGCTGTCGCCGCTGCCGGACGACGCCGTGTTGTCGGCATGCCCGTCATGCTTGAGCGCATCGGCGAGCGCGAGCGCATCGTTGGCCGGTGTGATCGGCGCGCCGGCATCGAAACGCGCAGCCAGTGCCGCCACGTCGACGATCAGCGGGCCGCGGCCCGAACACAGCACCACCGAGCCCGCATCCGGACCGTCCGGATCGAGCATCACGGCGCCCGACATCAGCGCGCGGGACAGCAGCGTCACGAGGAGGACCCCCCACAGAAGCTGTCGCGCGACGCCTTGCCGGAGCAGGAAGTGGCGAAGTGCGTTCATGGCGCGCGATTGTACCTCCGTTTGCGGCGCGGGGCCGTCCGCCACGCTGATGCACGGCATCAGCCCGGCGTGCTGCCGGAAGCGGACGAAAGCACGCGGGCGGCTATTCGGAACCGGACGATCCGCTGCCGGGCGGCGCGTTCGCCGGGCCATACGACCAGCTGCCGTCCGCGCGGGCGGTCAGCACGTTGCCCGAGCGCCGGTCGTACAGATGCCACTGTTCGTCGGCCGGGTCGTCGCCGTACGGCCAGGTCGTCAGCTTGCCGCCGAGGTCGAAAGCGAACGCCCACGAACCGGGCTGGGCATACGGCGTGACCGATTGCAGGATCTGCCCGTCGAGCCGTTGCGCGGCGGCTGCGATGTCGCCGGATCGGGATTCGCTGTGCGCGAGTTCGAGACCGTCGAGCGTGATCGACCAATGGCAGTAGCAGATCCACAGGTGCCCGTTGCCGGCCACCGTCACGTGCCGCGACGCGAGCCTGTCCCGCGCGGTCGCGGACAGGCCGGGCGAGCCGGCGAGCGGCTCCCTGATATGCAGCACGGGTTGCCCGAATTCGAACGTGAGAAAGCTGCCCTGGCCTTTCGTCACGGACCAGGCAGGGGTTTCGCAGATGGCCGGCCAGATCTGGTCGAAGTCGACAGCGGTCACGGCGTGGGTCTCACATCGGCGAAGCCGGCCTTGGCCTCTGCGTCGTCGGCGTGGCCGTCATCGTTGGCCAGCAGATCGGACAGGTCGGCCGGCGACAAGCACCGCATCGTCCGCTCGACGTCGTGATCGTAGCGGCGATCGTTCGGGGCGAGCGGCTTCCGCGCGTTGCGGCCGCAGCGTTTCACGAACACGCCGAGCGTGCCGGCCAGTCGGGATGTGCGGTTCCTGGGGATCATGCGGCGAGGTCATCGGGCATGCGCGTGCCGCGAATCGGGAAAGGCCGCCGTGGCCGCGCGTGAGGCCAGCGGCAACCGGAGCATTGCGTCGGCTCAGGCCGGATACGCATCGTCCACTTTCAGGTTCGCGAGCCGGAACAGCGTGCGCAGCGTCTGCGGATGAATGTCGCGGTGCGCTGCGAGCGACGTCAGCATGAAGTCGAGCACCTTCGCGTAGCGGAGCAGCACGAGGCAGCGCGCGAGATCGGGCGTGCGGCCGCGCATGTCCTCCGCGAGGTGAACCATTTCGGTGGACAACGAGCGTGCCATCTCGAGTTCCATCTGCTGTTTTTCGGTCCAGTCGGGCAACGGCTGTTCGAGCAGCTTCGCGAGAAAGAGCTGGAACGACGTGTCGGACGAATTGGGCAGCATATCCATGAAGGGCCTCGTTACTTGCTCGGATCGTTCGGGCGTGTCCGCTGGATGCGCCCGACGGTGGGTTCGTGTCCGCGCGGTGATCGGCGCGGCGGTTACCCGAACGGGATGCAGGTTTCGTACCAGCGGCGCGAGACGATTGTTGAGTATTGTTGAGATGCGCTGTGGCGCAGGTGGCGAGTCCCGCCGGTACTGGGTTGCGGAGGGGATCGAGGAGGACATCTACACGCGCGGCGCGATGCATGTGAGGGTCAGGGAACGGCTCGCCGAGGCGAAATGCTTCACGGATGTAACGTAACGCCCGTTTAAATCTCGTGACGCGTTTGCGCGGCGAACCGCGCGAATCCCGCGACCCGCGGCGGCCCGCGCATTCCGCCTGCGCTTGCCGGGCGTTCGGCAGGCCGGACGCGGTGCGACAGGAGGTTCGCCCCGGGGCGGCGGACGCTACCGGCGAATGTGCTGGATGTTTCAAATCCGAGACGGATTGGCGCGCGGCGATCCGGCGGCGCGCCTCGTCCAACTGGCCCAGCGAATTGTCGGTCAATTGTCCATGGGCAGACGGCGCGCGTTTGCCAACAATCCCAGGATCATCCCTGCGAGGTTCGACATGAGCGTCCACGCCTTCTTCTCGGCCAACCTGATGCTGGCCTACACGGCTTATTTCATCGGGACGGCCAGCCCCGGGCCGAGCAATCTCGCGATCATGTCGGTCGCCGCGAACCAGGGCCGCAAGGCGGCGCTCGCGTTCGCGCTGGGCGTCATTTCCGGGTCGATGTGCTGGGCGACGGTGGCGGCGCTCGGCGTGTCGGCCGCGCTGCTCGCGTGGTCGAAACTGCTGGTCGCGATCAAGTTGTTCGGCGGGCTGTACCTGCTGTGGCTCGCGTTCAAGTCGGGGCGCACGGCGTGGTCGGGCAAGGCGGCGGCATCGCTGAACGCGGCGGGCGAGCAGCGGCTGTCGCGCTTCTATGTGCGCGGCGCGATGCTGCACCTGACCAATCCGAAAGCGATCCTCGTGTGGGTGTCGATCGTCGCGCTGTCGTCGAACGGTGCGGGCGCGTCGCACGGCGCCGTCGTGCCGGGCTGCCTCGTGATCGGGTGCCTGGTGTTCGGCGGCTACGCGCTCGTGTTCTCGATGGACGGCGCGCGCCGGCTGTACGTGCGCGGCCGGCGTGCGATGGAAGCGTGTCTCGCCGTCGTGTTCGGCGTGGCGGGGATCCGGTTGCTGGTGTCGAACGTGTAGCGTGTGCGAATGTCTTGCGGGTGAGCGATTGCCGCGGAGGGGAACATGAGCCGTTCCATCGGGATCTGGAGAATCGGCATGGTGCCGGCGCCGACGGGTACGCGTAACCGGATCCATGCGTTGCCGGTTGATCGGCCTCGGGGCGCAGGCTCGACGCTGCCCTGGAACATCTGAACGAGAGCCTTTGAAGTGAGCCCATTCCGCACCAACGTCCTGCGCCTGCTGGGCGCGGGGTTGTTCGTTTCCCTTGCAACTGCCGGTGTTGCGCGCGAGCCGGCGTTGCCCGAAATATCCGCGGCCAAGGGGCCCGTGCTACGCGATTTTGCTGACATCCGTCTCGCAGTCCGGTCGATCGAATGCGACGACCGCAATCAATGTTCGGTGCTGGCGCGCGGTGTCTATCAGGGCAAGACGGTGGGCGTCAAAGTGGTGTTCGGTGCGCGCGAAGGCTCGCGCAGCGGAATCGCCTATCAGTCGATCGGCGCCGAAAGCGATGCGTTACTGGGCGCACTGTCGACGCTGTACGGGCAGCCGCTGCCGTCGGCGAAATTCGCGGCACGCGCGTACGGCGACGTCGTCGTGCTGCGCGGTAACCTCAGCGAGGTCGGCACATACCCGATGCAGGCGAAAGTCTTCTTCTTTGCCGACGGCCCCGAATCGCGCTATGCCGAGCTATATACGAACATCGACGTCACCCGCGGGGTGCTCGAGATTCGTGAAAAGGACATGAGCTACCGAGCGAACGTGCTGGCCGCGCTCGCAAGGTGAGCGGTTCAAGCGTATCCGAGGCGGACATCCCGCGCGTGATCCGGGCGGGATGTCCGCCGCTTCAGAAAATGAAGCCCGTATTGATGAACTTCGAGTAGTGATCCGACACGATCGAATCGAGCAGCTGCTTGCTGCCTTCGGTCTGCTTCGCCGCGACCATCGAGCGGATCGAGAACGCGCGCAGCGCGTCGCTCACCGACAGCGTGCCTTCCGCCGAATCCTTGCGCCCCGCGAACGGGAACACGTCCGGCCCGCGCTGACACTGGCAGTTGATGTTCACGCGGCACACCTGGTTGACGAGCGGGTCGACCAGCGCGCCGATCTGCGCCGGGTCGGAACCGAAGATGCTGACCTGCTGGCCATGATCCGACGTCGTCACGTAGTCGAGCGCGGTGTCCACGTCGTCGAACGTCGCGACCGGAATGATCGGCCCGAACTGTTCCTCGCGGTACAGCTTCATCCCTTCCGACACCGGGTACACGACGGCCGGATAGAACAGCGTCTTGCTGAACTCGCCGCCCGAATGATTGACGACCTGCGCGCCCTTGGCTTTCGCATCGTCGATCGCGTCCGTCATGTACGCCGTGCGATGCATGCCCGGCAGCGGCGTGATGCTGACGCCTTTCTCCCACGGCATGCCGATCTTCAGCTGCTCGAGCGCGGCGGTGAAGCGCTTCAGGAATTCGTCGACGATCGAGCGGTGCACGAGCAGCATCTTCAGCGCGGTGCAGCGCTGGCCGTTGAACGACAGCGCGCCGAGCAGGCACTCCTTCACGGTGAGGTCGAGATCGGCGTCGGGCAGCACGATCGCCGCGTTCTTCGCGTCGAGGCCGAGGATCGCGCGCAGCCGGTGCGATTTCGGGTGCTGCTTCTTCAGGTGGTCGGCCACCTTGCTCGACCCGATCAGCGCGAGCACGTTGATCTTGCCCGACGCGAGCATGTGCGGCACGACCACCGCGCCCGGCGCGTAGATCGTGTTGATCACGCCCTTCGGAAACGCGTCGCGGAACGCTTCGAGCAGCGGCTCGAACAGCAGCGTGCCGTACTGGGGCGGCTTGAACACCACGGTATTGCCCATCAGCAGCGCGGGGATCAGCGTCGCGAAGGTTTCGTTCAGCGGATAGTTGTACGGGCCCATGCACAGCACGACACCGAGCGGCGTGCGGCGGATCTGGCCGATCGTGCCTTCGGCGATCACGAAGCGCGAATTCGCGTTGTCGAGCTCCTTCAGCGCGTCGATCGTCTGCGTCATGTACGTGACGGTGCGGTCGAACTCCTTCTGCGAATCGGCGAGGCTCTTGCCGATTTCCCACATGATCAGGTTCACCACCAGCTCACGCTGCGCGACCATCCGCTTGATGAAATCCTGCATGCACGCGATGCGCTGCTCGACCTTCATCGTCGGCCACTCGCCGCGGCCGGCGTCGTACGCGCGCACCGCGGCGTCGAGCGCCGCGTCGCTTTCCGTTTCGCCCATCACCGGGTAGCTGCCGATCTCGACCTGCTCGACGCTGCCGTCCGCCTGTCGCACGCACACGGGCGACAGCACGGTCTTGGTCGCGCCGTCCCACGGCCGTAACGCGCCGTCGACGAGCGACACGCGCTGGTGAATCGGCGAAGCGAGCCGGTACTCGGCGGGGATGTCCTGAAAGGCGGGAAACAGCTGCTGCAGGGAGGCGGAATCGGGCATGACGGTCTCGTTTGACGGGGTGTCCGGGAAGGACGGGCGATGCGAATCCTGAGCGGGGAGATCCTCGATCCTGAATCGGCATCATGACGCGCGGACGACGTCGCGTCACGCATGACCCTGGCCGATTCAACGACTGGAACCAGTTCCATTAAAAAGGAACGCCGGCGCGAATGCAAGAATTGCCGAATCGCGCCGCATCGATCGTAAGCATTCGGAAAGACTGTTGCCGAATGCCTGGTATAACACGCCGATTGCACTCGCAAACGTTTCCCTTGGGCCGGATTGCGCGGATAATGGCCCGGCGCGGCGAAGAAAAAAATGAAGTGAGCCTGAGAGCATAGGTAGTGAAGAAAGGAAGAAAGTCCGCCGCGCTGCCGATGCGAGGTCGGCTGCCCGGAGCGCCGGGTCGGGGTTGCCCGGTCCGGCGCGCACCGGACTTCGAATGCGCACCGTCCGCTGCGACGGATGCTTCGTGATCCTCTCCAGTCCTTTCGTCGTCGTCTCCCGAATCCCGACTGTCGCCGGCCCTTCATCAACTGATGCGGTCGATGGAATGCTTTCGTTTTTATTACGCATGAGTCGCGTAAAACGACGAAACAGAAAGGTATTCGTCAGGAATGCGGAGCGCCAGGCGCCTGCACGTTGCGAGCAGGCGACACGTTAAAAATTAACTAAAAACACGAATCATTCTCGTTTAATATTTCGCTCCGTTACGAGCCGTGACTGAGCGTCACGGCTTATTTCGTGCCGGTCCTGCCGGCCGGCTGCCACCCGCGCCGGCCGTTCACCGGCTCGCCCGCGCGACGAGGCGATCCCCCGCGCGCCGCTTCATTTCACGGAAAGGATTTCGCCAGCCCGATTCACGGTGTGGTTTCGCGCGTTGGCCGGATGCGTTTCCGTTTGCCGTTTTCCCTCAGCCTCTACTTCAACGATGAAACTCAACAAGAGCGCCTGCCATGCGCTGCTGATCGCCACGTCGCTGGCCGGCGCACGCACCTCCTTCGCACAGGCGAGCGACGCCGCGGCGACCTTGCCCGCGATCTCGGTCAAGGCGACCGCCGAACATGCGTTGTACGACGGCGGCCGCTCGCGTGCGGCGACCAAGACCGACATGTCGCTGATGGACGTGCCGCAGACGGTGAACGTCGTGCCGCACGCAGTGATCGAGGACCAGAACGCGACGTCGATGCAGGACGCGCTGCGCAACGTGCCGGGCGTCGGCTTCTCGGTCGGCGACGGCCAGCGCGACCAGATCACGATCCGCGGCTTCAACAGCATCACGGACCAGTACGTCGACGGCATCCGCGACGATGCGCTCTACTATCGCGACCTGTCGAACGTCGATCACGTCGAAGTGCTGAAGGGGCCGGCGGCGGTGCTGTACGGGCGCGGCTCGGCAGGCGGCATCGTGAATCGCGTGTTGAAGCGGCCGGAGGCGAACCCGGTGCGCGACGTGGGCGTGACGCTCGGCACACGCGGCGAGCGGCGCGGCGAATTCGACCTTGGCTGGAATGCGAACGACGCGGCGCGTTTCCGCATCACCGGCGCGGCCGAAAACTCGAACAGCTTCCGCGACCAGTTCCAGCTCAACCGCCAGGCGATCGCGCCGTCCGCGCAGTTCAAGCTCGACAGCAACACGGTGCTGAACGTCGAATTCGACTACCTGCACGACCGCCGCACGTCCGACCAGGGGCTGCCCGCGTATCTCGGCCGGCCGGTCGACGTGCCGATCAACACGTTCTACGGCTCGGCCGACGCGGCGAACAGCTCGTACAACGACGTCTCCGCGAAGAGCGCGACGGTGTCGCTCGATCATCGCTTCAACGATTCGCTGTCGTTCCGTGGCGCGATCCGCGCATACGACTTCTCGCTCGAACGCAAGAACTACGTGACGTACGAGCCGATCAAGACGGCCGCGCACCCGGTCGTCACGCTCGACCAGTCGACGCGCCAGCGCACCGACCACGGCATCGACGGCCTGTTCGAGCTCACGCAGAAGACGTCGCTGTTCGGCATGCGCCACGAGCTGCTGTACGGGCTCGAACTGTCGCAGCAGCAGAAGTTCGACACGATCTACAGCGTGTCGAAGGTCGCGACCTACGATCTGTTCAATCCGCAGCAGGTGGTGCTGCCCGGCGTGCCGACCGGCGCGCGGGCCAAGACGAACGCGTCGACCGTCGTCGGGCTCGCGGGCGTCTATGCGCAGGACCTGATTTCGCTGACCGAACACTGGAAGGTGCTCGCGGGGCTGCGCTTCGACTACCTGAACCAGATCCGCCACGACTACACGTCGTCGAACGTCAACCTCGATCGCACCGATCACGCGTGGAGCCCGCGCGTCGGCCTGATCTACGAACCGCTCGACTGGCTGACGCTGTACGGCTCGTTCAGCCAGTCGTTCTCGCCGCTGGCCGATACGCTGATCAGTTCGGGCGCGTTCTCGAACGGCGCCGCGCTCGCGCCGCAGAAGACCACCGCGTATGAAGTCGGCTCGCGCTTCGACCTCGGCGGCAACGCGACGGCCAGCGTCGCGCTGTTCGACATGCGCCAGACCAACCAGCAGATCGGCGACCCGGCGAACCCCGGCTATGCGCTGCCGATCGGCACGCAGCACGTGCACGGGATGGAGCTGGGCTTTACCGGCGAGATCGCGCCGAAGTGGTCGGTGTATGCGGGCTACGCGTACCTGAACGGGACGGTCGACGGCTCGGCGCAATCGACGGCGGCCGGCGTCGCGGTATCGAGCAACACGCCGGGGCTGATGCCGCGCCACAGCGCGAACCTGTGGGTGAAGCGGGAGCTACCTGCCGGCTTCTACGCGGCGGCCGGCATGCAGTTCCAGTCGGCGCGTTACACGTCGGCGAGCGATCTCGTCACGCTGCCGTCGTTCACCGTGTTCAACCTGGGCGCCGGCTATCGCAGCAAGAAGGTCGACGTGACGCTCACGCTCGACAACCTGTTCAATCGCCGCTACTTCATCGCCGCGCACGGCAATGCCGACCTGTACAACATGCCCGGCGATCCGCGCACGCTGACCGCCACGGTGAAGTGGCACATGTAATGCACGCGATGCATGTGCCGGGTGACAATGCGGGTCTTCGTCACGATGACCCGCACCTCACTGCCCATGATCCGCCAATCGATTGATGTGTCGAACCTGACCGGCCGCGCCCGCGTGCTGTGCGCGGTGTTGTGGCTGGCGGGCGGCGCGGTCGCGGCGCACGCGCAGACGATCCCGGCCGAGGCCGAACCGGAATGCCATTCGGTGCACGTCGGCCGGTCGATCACGCTGTCGGGTCGTTACACAGTCGATTACGGCGACGAAGAGAGCGGGGAGGACGTGTGGTTCGACGAGGACGACGCTTCGGCGCGGCGCTTGCCCGACCGTTCTCGACGCGCGGGTGTGATCCGGTTCACGAACCAGCGCGACGCACGGCGCAGTCTGCGGCTGCCGGCGGCGCAACCCGATGGCGTGTGCCGCTTCGACGGGCGCGCGACGCTCGTGATTCGCGATCTTGAAACCGTGTGCCCGGGGCTGGAGGAGCCCGATCACGCACGGCTGGTGAGGGTGGTGAAGGCCAGCCCGCCGACGCCATACGCGTGCGAGGCCATCGCGCGATGAGGCTGGCGCGACCGCGCCGTTACTCGACGTCCTCGTCGTCCACCAGATCGTCGCCATCCGCATCGGGATCCGGCGATGCATACGCGCTCGCCTGCTCGAGCAGCCAGCCGCGAAACAGCTCCAGCGGCTTGCTGTGGCTGAGCTCCGTCGGATACACGAGGTAGTACGCGGAATCGCCGACGGTTGCCGCATCGCACGGCACCACCAGCCCGAGCTGCTGCAGCTGTTCCTCGACGAAGAACTTCGGCACGAGCGCGATGCCGAGCCCGGCCGCGGCCGCGCTGATCAGCATCGTGTGCAGCTCGTAGCGCACGCCCTGCATCGTGCGGATATCCTCGACGCCATGCGTCTCGAACCACTGCGCCCACGCGCCGGGGCGCGTCGTCGAGTGCAGCAGCGGGTAGGCGAGCAGGTCCTCGACGCTGTGCACGGGCCCGTCGAGCAGCGCGGGCGAGCAGATCGGCACGACTTCCTCGCCGAACAGGTAGTCTGACGACGTGCCGGGCCAGGTCGGCTTGCCGTAGTGGATCGCGGCCTCGAAGTGGGTGTCCTCGAACGAGAACAGGTCGGTGCGGCTGCCCATGTTCACGCGCACGTCGGGCGTGCGGTCGTAGAAGCTCTTGATGCGCGGAATCAGCCAGTGCGACGCGAAGGTCGGCAGCACGGCCAGCTCCAGGTAGCCGCCGCCGCTGCCGTGCGCGATGATCGACAGCGTGTCGCGGTCGAGCGCCTCCAGCGCGCGCCGCACCTGTGTGCCATACAGCTTGCCGGCGCGCGTCAGCACGACGCGCTGCTTTACGCGGGCGAACAGCCGCACGCCGAGGCTCGCTTCGAGCGTCGCGATCTGGCGCGACACCGCGCTTTCGGTCAGGAACAGCTCCTTGGCCGCGTGCGTGAAGCTCTCGTGGCGGGCGGCGGCTTCGAAAGCCACGAGCGCGCCCATGTTGGGGATCTTGAATTTACGCATGATGTTCGATTCGTCTGACGATCAGGCCGCCACGGCACAAGGCGGACGGTTGGGCAGGGGAGCCGCCGATAATTCCAAAAACTCATCACATATCAATTTAATCTCGCTTTACGCCCGGCTGCAACCCTTTGAATAATGCTCTCCACGCAAGGTCAGGCGCCCGTGGGGCGGCCGGCCGACGAGTTGCCGGCACGTTTGCCGGCGGTCCCCCGAGACGAGAATCCAGATGCGCAATCCGAATATCGAGAGCTTGCTGACGAAGCTGCTGGGACAGGCGAAGACCGACGCCCTGTTCTCGACCCTGAACATGCCGGCCATCCTCGAAGAGTGGGAAGACGGCGTCGTGACGCGCGCGGAAATCGCGCAGGCGATGAACATGGCGCTGTTCGAAGGGCTGCTCGAGCGTTCGGCGAACGGCCGCGCGTATACGGCCGAGACGATCGAAAGCGGCGGCTCGGTGTATTTCGACCACGGCGCGCTGCGCACGGTGCGCTGGCCGCACACGGGCGCGCTGCCGCCGGGCGAGGCCGCGTTCACGCGCATCCTGCGTCCGCTCGGCTTCCGCCTGAACGGCCGTTACCCGCTCGACAAGCTCGGCATGACGGGCCGCGCGTATGCGCACGAAGACGCGCCGGACGAAATCGCGCAGTTCTTCGTCAGCGAACTGCACCCGGAACGTTTCTCGAAGGAATTCCAGCAGGCCGTGACGAACGTCGTGAGCTCGTCGCGCGATCCGCTGTCGCCGGCGGCCGTCGCGCTGCTGTGGGAAGTCGAGCGCGAAGGCTGGCTGTCGCTGGAGGCCGCGCATGCGCTGCTGCCGGAGATCGTCGGGGCATTCGCGCGCCAGCACGACCTGCCGAACGAGCTCGACTACGAAACGCTGCTGCTCGAATCGGCGGAAATGGCGTGGATCTCGACCGAAGGCAACGCGTTCAACCACGCGACCGACCGTGTTGCCGACGTGTTCAAGCTGTCCGACGCCGAGAAGGCGAAGGGCCGGCCGATGAAGCCGGAAGTCGAGCGCTCGCGCTCGGGCCGCGTGTTCCAGACCGCGTATCGCGCGGACACCGTCGAGCGCGAATTCCGCACGCGCGACGGCGGCACGGTGAAGCGCAACGTGCCGGGTTCGTTCTACGAGTTCATCACGCGCAAGCGCACGTTCGACCAGGCGGCGCGCCGCTGGGTGACCGACCTGCGTTTCGATGCCGGTAACGCGCAGGGCATCTTCAAGATGACCGCGAACGCGGCGAAGTAACGAAGCGAAAGCGGGGCGCTGCGCCGGCCGGGACGGTTGGCCGGCGCGTGCGCGAAACGCTGCCTGAAGCGCCCTGAGGATTCAGGGCGTTTGCCATTTCGGGGAAGGGCCGTCATTGACGGCGCGGCCGGACGCGCGGGTTTGCGCGGCCCCGAAAATCTCATCGAGTCGCGTCACATCCACCGGTACGGGACGACACACGTCTCGCCAGTCGAACCATCGCTCATCAACCGATTCGTCGTAGCACTTGTCAGGGATGCTCGAACTCGGCAAGGAGTGCCAAGCGTAGCGAGCCCGGTGTCGAACGCCGGGCTCGCCCCTCATGGCGTTGAACCTGTCATGCCGGCGTGTTTGCCGGGACACTTCCCCGGCGCGCCGGATGACCCGTCACGCTGCGCGACGGAACAGGCGAATCACGAGCAACAGGATCACCGCACCGATGAGGGCGATGACGATCGAGCCGAGAATCCCGCTGAAGCCGATACCGAGCAATCCGGCGAGCCAGCCGCCGATTACCGCGCCCAGAATCCCGACGACGATGTCGACGAGCAGGCCGAAACCGCCGCCCTTGACGAGTACGCCCGCAAGCCAGCCGGCGATGGCGCCGATGACCAGCCATATGATCAAGCCATGCATATCCATGAACGATATTTCCTCTGGATTGGCGAAATGGTTGTAAATCCGGCGGTCACGCCTTTACCCGCGGTATCAGGCATGCAGCGCAAAGCCGGCCGTTCCGAAGAACGGTCGGCCGGCCGCGTCGTGACTCGTTCGTTGCGAGGCGGCGGTTGCCGCGCTTGCGGCCTTCGCTTTCTTTGCCGCGTGGTGGTGGCCGATCGCGCAACCGGCGGCGGCACCCATTGCCCCGTGGTGCCCCGCGACATGGCCGGCGACGCCGCCCACGGCTGCACCCTTCAGGCACCCCGCCGCAAATCCGGGGATCGATGCGGTCATCAACGCGAGGCAGGCGACCGATATCGAAAGAAATTTCATTGTTTATCTCCCTGAAAACCGAGTTGTACTAATTGGATTTGATCGAACAGGCACGCTCAGAAGACGTGCGTGATCAGAAAGAACAGCACCAGCAGCCCGACCGGCACGCCGAGCAGCCAGGCGATCAGGTATTTGCCCATGTCGTTGTCCTGGTGGCCGCGACGCCATCGGCGCCGCGGCGGGTTATGTCGATGCGCTATCGCATCACAGCTCGCGGTCGAAGTCCTTCAGCTGCTTCTCGGCTTCATCGCGTGCGATGCCGTAACGCTCCTGGATCTTGCCGGCCAGGTACTCGCGATTGCCGTCGGCCACCTTCAGGTCGTCGTCGGTCAACTTGCCCCACTTGGCCTTCAGCTTGCCGGAGAGTTGTTTCCACTGGCCCTTGATCTTGTCCTCGTTCATCGTGTGCTCCTTGTCATGCAGGGAAGAAAAGCGCGGCGGCGTGCCGCGCCGGGAGGTCAGGCCTTTGCCTTCAGGCCGGATGCGTCGACGTGCTTCACGCCCTTGATCGCGCGCGTGACGGCGACAGCCTTCTTCACGGCGACCTTCGTCGGCAGCACGCCGGTGAGCGTGACGACGCCGTCGACCGTCTTCACGCTGATGTCAGTGCTCTTGACGCCGTCGGTGGTCGCGAGCTCACCCTTCACCTTGGTCGTGATCCACGTGTCGGTAACGGGCTGGTTCGATTCGGCCGTCATGCCGCTGTCGGTGGACGAGGCTTGCGCCTGCGCGTTCGTGAGCGGTGCGGCGCAAAGCAGGAAGGCCGCGCTGGCGGCGAGCAGCGTCGAAAGGTGCGAGGTCTTGTTCATTGATGTTCTCCTTCGATTGGCGTGATGAATGAATCGATCACCGAGCACGGCGCGTGCCCGGCTCAATGGGCGATCGCGGATCAATGGGCGATCGGCGTGTCGTAGCCAGGCTCGCGCGGCGGGATGTCCGGGCGCGGCACGTCGGGCGGCAGCGGAACCGGCGGATCGGTGCCGGGCGGCGGTTCGGGCGGATTGTCCGGGGCCGGTTCGGGCCGCGTCGGATCGGGTGTCTGATGCAGCTTCATCGTGCTTCTCCTCTGCGGTTCGGAAGGCAGCGCATGAGCGCCGATGCAGTACCAGCGTACCGGGGCGATCGTGCGCGTACATCGCGCAAATTCACCTGATCGGCTAGTGCGTTTGCACGGGGCGTCGAGAAGGGGAAGGCGGTGCGCCTGTCGGCCGGGACGTGCGGAAAGCCGCTGCGATGGATGCTTCGGGGATCGGCGGGACACCGCACGGTGGAGCGGGCCGTGCGCATGTACTATGACGAATAGTGCATCCGCGACTGTCGTGCACCGGTGCGGGCACGCGATCATCGCCACACGCGCCGGCCGGCGCGTGTCGATGTAGCGGCAACCGGGCCGGCAGTCAGTCATGCTGACGACAGGGACAACCATTCGATGAACGAACAGGTAAACGAACAGGCGCTCAAGTCGCATACCGACCGGCGCCAGCTGCACCAGATCATCGCGGGGCTCACCGAGGGCGTGATCCTGATCGAGCCCGACCAGCGGATCGTCTGGGCGAACGAGGCCGCGCTCGCGATGCACGGCGTGACCGAGCTGGAGGCGCTCGGCGCGACCGTCACCGATTACCGCGAGCGCTTCCGGCTGCGCTACCGGAACAACCACCCGGTGCGCGACGGCCACTATCCGATGGATCGCGTGATCGCGGGCGAGGAGTTCAGCGACGTGACGGTCGAAGTCGAATCGGCCGCCGACGAAACCATGAGCTGGGTCCACCGCATCCGCAGCCTCGTGCTGACGAACGCGGCCGGCGAACCCGATTGCCTCGCGCTCGTGCTGCACGACGCGACCGAGTGGGCGAGCGCCGAGGAGCGCTTCGAGCGCACCTTCAACGCGAACCCGGCGCCGGCCGTGATCTGCCGGCTCGACGACCTGCGCTACGTGAAGGTCAACCAGGGCTTTCTCGACATGACCGGCCACGCGCGTGAAGACGTGCTCGGCCGCTCGGTGTACGAGCTCGACGTGCTCGACCAGGCCGAGCGGCGCGAGCTCGCGATCGAGCGGCTCGGCGAAGGCGCGACGATCCCGCAGATGGAGGCCGTGCTGAAGCTCGCGGACGGCGGCACGAAGGCGGTGGTCGTCGCCGGGCAGCCGATCGACATGAACGACGAGGCGTGCATGCTGTTCACGTTCATGGATCTCGAGCCTCGCAAGCAGGCCGAGCGCGCGCTGCGGCAGAGCGAGGAACGCTTCGCGACGGCGTTCCGGATGGCGCCGGTCCCCACCGCGATCGTCACGGCCGACCGCTTCGAATTGCTCGACGTGAACGGCGCGTTCGCCGCGATGACGGGCCACGCGCAGGACGACCTGCTCGGCAAATCCGCGGACGAGATCGGGCTATGGGCCGAGCGCGGCGCATGGCAGCACATCGAGAGCCAGCTCGCGCGCGACGGCAGCGTGCGCAACGCCGACGTGCAGATCCGCACGCGTGAAGGCGACGTGCGCGATTGCGTCGTGTCGGCCGATCCCGTCGCGATTCACGGGCGCGACTGCCTGCTCGTCGCACTGCTCGACATCAGCGACCGCAAGCGCACTGAGATGGAGCTCGTCTATGCGATCGAAACGGCGATGCAGGATGCATCGTGGTTCAGCCGCACGCTGATCGAGAAGCTCGCGAACGTGCGGCGTGCGAATGCGCCGGATGCGGGCGCCCAGCTGTCGGACCTGACCGCACGCGAGCGCGACGTGTTCGACCTGCTGTGCCACGGTCTTGCCGACAAGGAGATCGCCGGCCGCCTCGGGCTCGCGCCGAACACGGTGCGCAATCACGTCGCGACGATCTACGCGAAGCTCGACGTGCACAGCCGCGGCGAGGCGATCGTGTGGGCGCGCGAACGCGGGATCGTCGGCGCGGCCGAGGCGAACGGCGCGCGCGGCGACAAGGGCGGCGCGAAGGACAAGGGCTGACGCAGTCGGTACGAATGCACCATGCGCGCTGGTGCATCCGCATCTGCCGCGCGCGGCGCCCGCTTGCGATCCTGTCCACTCGGCGGTGCGACGCAGCCCGTCGCATCGCCGGCTCTCTCCAACCATCGCAGGAGACGACCATGGACAGGAATCGCATCGAAGGCAAGCTCAAACAGGTCAGGGGTTCGGTCAAGGAAGCGCTCGGCAAGGTCACGGGCGACCGCAAGACGGAAGCGGAAGGCGTCGCTGAACAAGAGGCCGGCAAGATGCAGGAGCAGGCCGGCGAGGCGGCCGATGCGGTGCGCAATCAGACGGGCGCCGATCGGCACTGACCGATGACGCGGCGCCGCGGGCGTCGCGATGGCCGGCCGGGCCATTATTGCAACGATGATGCGCCGCCGGCATGACCACTGCCGCCCTTGATGGCCGGGCGCCGCCACGGTATTGCACGGCGCCGGTTTACCCGCGGCCCACCGTTGCGTGGGCCGCGCGCCGCCCGCGAACGCGGAACTTGATGACAAATCCTCACAACATAGTTCCGATATTTCGTTTGCTGCACGGGTATTGGCTACCCACAATCCATTCACCTCTTTCGCGATGAAAGGCTCTTCGGAGACGGAGCCGCGGCGATCGACCGGCCGGCAAGGGCGTCGCATGACGCCCCGCAGGCGGGCGACATGACCGGCACGCGCGGGAGGTTGCCGACGCGCGGCAGTCGCGCGTTGCATCCCGGCCCCCAGAACAAGGATTGTCATGACGTTCCGCATTCGTTCGCTTTCCGGCGTCGCATTGACCGCCGCGATCCTCGCGCTCCAGACGGGCGCGGTTCACGCGCAGGAGACGGTGGTCAAGGTCGGCGTGGCCGGCCCGCTGACGGGCGGCGGCGCCGCCTACGGCAAGGACATCGAGAACGGCGTGCGCATGGCCGTCGACGAAGCGAATGCCGCGCATACGACGGTGGGCGGCAAGCCCGTGAAGTTCGTCGTCGCGTCGCAGGACGACCAGAGCGATCCGCGCACCGGCGTGCAGGCCGCCCAGCAGCTCGCCGACGCGCAGGTGGCCGTCGTGATCGGCCACTTCAACTCGGGCACGACGCTGCCCGCGTCGAAGATCTACGCGAAGGCCGGCATTCCGATGATCACGCCGTCGGCGACCAATCCCGACATCACGCGTGCCGGGCTCGGCACCGTGTACCGCGTGATTGCGACCGACACGCAGAATGCCGGCAACGCGGGTGCCTATGCGGCGAGCGTGACCAAGGCGAAGCGCATCGCGATCATCGACGACCGCACCGCGTTCGGCCAGGGCGAAGCCGACGAATTCGAGAAGTCCGTGAAAGCGACCGGCGGCACGATCGTCGCGCGCGAATTCACGAACGACAAGGCGGTGGATTTCAGCGCGCAGCTCACGAAGATCAAGAGCACCAATGCCGACCTCGTGTTCTTCGGCGGCCTCGACGCGCAGGCCGCGATGCTCGTGAAGCGCATGCGCCAGCTCGGCATTCGCGCGCAGTTCCTCGCGGGCGGCGGCGTGATGAACGCGAACTTCATCAAGCTGGCCGGCAATGCGGCTGAAGGCGCGTCCGTGTGGGAATACGGGCAGCCGCTGTCGCGCCTTGCGAAGGGCAAGCAGTTCGAAACGAAATTCAAGCAGAAGTACGGCATCGACATGCTCGCGTACGCGCCGTTCGCGTACGACGCGACATGGATCGCGATCAACGCGATGCAGAAGGCGAACTCGACGAAGCCGGCCGATTTCAACGGCGCGCTGAAGGGCACGCGCTACGACGGCATCACGGGCACGATCGCGTTCACGAACACGGGCGACCTGAAGAACCCGAGCTCGACGCTGTATGAGGTGAAGAACGCCGCGTGGCAGCCCGTCACGACGCAATCGGCGGATTGAACGCCACCCGCGCGCGGACTTCCGCGGCGGCGCCGGACGTGCTGAAATGCCATCAACGATCGGTTGCGATCGCGGCGCACACCGGTGTGGCAGCCGCACGAGCCTGCCCGCGCGACGCCGCGCGTGACGCGGCACGAACAACCCATGGGCGGGGGCCGCTGGCCGCGCCCGATATGTGCAACTGGAGTCAGTCGTGAGTTCTCAAGTCGTCATCGTCGGCGGTGGTGTGATCGGCAGCTCGATCGCCTATTTCCTGCGCGCCACCGATCCCACGGTTTCCGTGACCGTGATCGAGCGCGACCCCACCTATGCTCGATCGTCGTCGGCGTTGTCGGCCGCATCGATTCGCCAGCAGTTCTCGACGCCGCTGTCGATCGAGATGTCGCTGTTCGGCATCGACTTCCTGCGCACGATCGGCGAGCGCCTCGAAGTGGACGGCCACCAGCCGTCGATCGACCTGCACGAAGGCGGCTACCTGTTCCTCGCGACGCCGGCCGGCGACGCGACGCTGCGCGAGAACCACGCGCTGCAGACGAGCCTCGGCGCGGATATCCGGCTGATGGACCGCGATGCGCTGCGCGCGAAGTTTCCGTGGCTGAACGTCGACGATCTCGTGTCGGGTGCGTACGGCGTGAGCGGCGAAGGCTGGTTCGACGGCTACGGGCTCGTGCAGGCGCTGCGCAAGAAGGCGCAGGCGCTCGGTGCGCGCTATGTGCCGTCCGATGTGAAGGACGTGGTGCGCGACGGCCGCAAGGTGACGCACGTGGTCACGGCCGACGGCGAACGCTACGCGTGCGACACGCTCGTGAACGCGGCCGGAGCGTGGACGCGCACGCTGTCGTCGATGATGGGCATCGACATTCCCGTGTATGCGCGGCGCCGCAGCATCTTCAACGTGTCGTCGCCGGCGAAGCTCACGGATTGCCCGCTGCTGATCGACCCGACCGGCGTGTATTTCCGGCCGGAAGGGCGCACGTATATCTGCGGGACGTCGCCGAGCCCCGATCGCGACCCGGACGACCTGCCGCTCGACGAAGTCGACCACGACCTGTTCGACGAGGTGATCTGGCCGACGCTCGCGAATCGCGTGCCGGAGTTCGAGGCGCTGCGCGTGGAGAACTGCTGGTCCGGGTACTACGAGTACAACGTGTTCGACCACAACGCGATCATCGGGTATCACCCGGAACTCGACAACGTCGTGTTCGCGAACGGCTACAGCGGCCACGGGCTGCAGCAGGGGCCGGCGACGGGGCGCGGCGTCAGTGAACTCATTCTGGGCGGGCGTTACGACACGCTCGACCTGTCGACGCTCGGCTGGGCGCGCGTGCTGGAGAACCGGCCGATCGTCGAAAAGAACGTCGTGTAGCGCGGCGTGATCCGCCCGGTGTGGTGGGCGGGATTCTCCTTGTGTCTCACCTCATTGGCCCGACCGTGTCGGGCCTTTTTTGTTGCGCGTGCAATTACGGGTGTCAGCCGACGCCGTAGATCGCGTCGCGCAGATCGAGCGTGTACGGGCCGTTCATCCCTTCGTAGAGCGTGTTCGACAGCGACACGACGGTGAGCCCGCGTGCGCGGTCGACGAACCACGAATGACCGTAGACGCCGCCCCAGCGCCACGTGCCGGGAGACTCCGGCGACAGCGCCGCGCGCGGGTCGCGCAACACGGAAAACCCGATTCCGTAACCGGCGCCGGGCAGGTCGGGCAACTCGAGGTTGCCGGTGTGGATGCGGCCCATCTCGTCGACCAGCTCGGCCGGCAGAATGGTGCCGCCACCTGCCCGCAGCGTGTCCAGCACGTTCAGCACGTCGCCGGCGGTGCCGACCATCCCGGCGCCGCCCGAAGCGAACGCATCCGCGTTGAGCGCGCGCGACGGCGAGTACGTCACGCCGATGGAGCCTTCGTAGATGGGTACGACTTCGTTCTCGGCGAGCCGGTGCGGCTGCGGCGTGTCGTTGACGTAAGGCGTCGCGAGGCGTGCCGCGTCGCGTGCGACGAATCCTGTGTCGCACGTGCCGAGCGGGCGAAGCACCAGCGCATCGACCGCATCGGCGAGCGGCAGCCCGCTGGCGGCCTCGATCACCGCGCCGACCACGTCGATGGAGAGCGAGTAGTTCCAGCCGGTGCCGGGCGCGTACTGCAACGGCACGCTCGCGATCCTGCGCATGTTCTCGGCGAGCGTGATCGATGCGCCATCGAGGCCGTCCGAGACGCCCGCGCGTGCATACGCGCACGTCGCGTCGGGTTCCGCGTAGCGATAGCCGAGGCCGGCGGTATGCGTGAGCAGGTGGCGCACCTTGATCACCGGCACGCTGCCGTCACGCAGCGCCGGACGGAACTCGGGCAGCCAGCGCGTGACGTCGTCGTCGAGCGACAGCTTGCGCTGCGCGACGAGCGCCATGGCGGCCGCCGAGACGATCGGCTTCGTCACCGACGCGAGCCTGAACAGCGTGTCCTCCTGCATCGGCGTGCGAGCTTCCCGGTCGGCGAACCCGGCCGCGCGGCGATAGACGAGCTCGCCGTCGCGTGCGACCAGGACGACCACACCGACGAGGCGTTGCAATTCGAGTTGGCGGGACAGTACCGCATCGACGCGCTCGGCAAGCGCGGGATCGGCCGACGGCTGCTGTGATGATGCTCGGTTGGGGATCATCGAAGACTCTGTCGTGAAGGGGGAGCAGACATGGTAGGCGGCGCGCGGCGGAAGTGCCATTTATCCATGCATGGACCAGGGCTTCGTGGGCTTCGCGCGCTGCAACGGCCGGCGTGGACGGCCACCGGGCGGGCGATTCAGGCGGGGGGCGCGGTGGTTCCGTTGCAGTGCGGCGCGCCGGCAGGCGGCGGCGCCACGCCTTCCCTGCGCCGGGCAGCCGACAAAATATGCCCCAAGCGGCGCGCGGCCTTCGTTAGAATCTGCTTTCGTCGAGAAAATAACGCAATTGCATGGGTGCAGCGCGGTATCGCATCACGGACACTGCTCGCCCAGATTTCATCGTTCATCTTTCACCGGAGGCGAGCATGCCAGGATTACTTCCCGATGTTGACCGCGAGGGGCTCCTCGAATATTCGGTGGTGTACACCGATCGCTCGGTCAACCATATGTCGCAGCGCTTTCAGGGCGTCATGCGCGACATCTCCGGCACGCTGAAGAAGGTCTACAACGCGAAGTCCGTCGTGATCGTCCCCGGCAGCGGGACGTTCGGCATGGAAGCCGTCGCGCGGCAGTTCGCCACGAACAAGAAGTGCCTCGTCATCCGCAACGGCTGGTTCAGCTTCCGCTGGTCGCAGATCTTCGACATGGGCAGCATCCCGTCCGAAACGACGGTGCTGAAGGCGCGCCCGGTCGAAACGGGACGGCAGGCCGCGTATGCGCCGGCGCCGATCGACGAAGTGGTCGCCGCGATCAACGAACACAAGCCGGATCTGGTCTTTGCGCCGCACGTCGAAACCGCGTCCGGGATGATGTTGCCCGACGGGTATCTGCGCGCGGTGTCGGATGCCGTGCATGCGGTCGGCGGCATGTTCGTGCTGGATTGCATCGCGTCCGGCACGGTGTGGGTCGACATGCAGGCGAGCGGCGTCGATATCCTGATCAGCGCGCCGCAGAAGGGCTGGAGCGCGTCGCCGTGTTGCGCGATGGTCATGCTCGGCGAGCGGGCCCGCGAACGTATCGACGGCACGACCAGCACCAGCTTCGCGTGCGATCTGCGCAAGTGGCTGCAGATCATGGAGGCCTATGAAGGCGGCGGGTTCGCGTACCACGCGACGATGCCCACGGACAGCCTCACGACGCTGCGCGACGTGATGAAGGAAACCGAGGCGTATGGCTTCGACAAGGTGAAAGAGGAGCAGCTCGAGCTGGGCAAGCGGATTCGTGCGTTGCTGGCCGAGAAGGGGTTCCGGAGTGTGGCGGCGGAAGGGTTCGAGGCACCGGGTGTCGTGGTCAGTTATACGGACGACGACGGAATTCGAACCGGGAAGAAGTTTGCCGACGTCGGTTTGCAGATCGCGGCGGGCGTGCCGTTGATGTGTGACGAAGGGGACGATTTCAAGACGTTCCGTCTCGGGTTGTTCGGCCTCGACAAGCTGCATGATGTCGATGGGGCGGTTGGGCGGTTCTCGGATGCGTTGAACCGGATTCTTTAAGGCGCTTGGCGGATTGGGCGAGGCAGTGGACGGTGGGGGTGTGCGCCCGTGGTCGGCTGTCTCGCTGGATCGATGGTCATTGTGTTGTCTGATGCGCGCGGTCGGGTTCAGGGTTCGATGGACTCATGCGCAGCGAGGCCGGTCCATTGGTCTGTATGGCTAACCTGAAGGGTTCGCATGGCATACGTCGTTCGACAGGAAGTCCCGTCGGTATCCGACTACATCGGCATTCGTCTCGCCGCAGGGTTGAGCAGAAAGTCGGAACAGGCTGCGACGATCGGGCTGAAGAATGGTCTTTTCAGCGTCGTTGCCTACTGCGACAGCGATCCGGTTGGCATTGGCCGCGTAATCGGCGACGGCGGCTGCTTCTTCGAGATCGTCGATATCGCGGTGTTGCCCGCTCACCAGAAGAAGGGCGTGGGCGACCTGATCATGCGGGCACTCATGGGCTACGTTCACGAGCACGCGCCGCCGACCGCCTACGTCAGCCTGATGGCGGATCACGGGACACCGAAGTTCTACGAGCGCTACGGTTTTCAACCGTCGGTGTTGCCTGAGAAGGCGGGGATGTTTCTGCGGATCACGTAACGGTGGGACATCGTTTTTCCTGTCTCGGTGCGGCGGCCCAGTGTGCGCCGGTGCGCCTGCGCTAATTCACGCATACCGGCACCACCGGGTCGTTGCTGCCGGTATAGACGAATCCGTCTGATATCCATTGATTCGACTCGAGTCGATACCAAAGCCGTGTGGCGCCCCAGTTGCCATTCACGGAGTCGCCGTACTGGTGACAAGCGAGCTGCACGGTGCGCCCATTCTCGAGCGAACCGACGACCGGCGCCGACAATGAAGGCGCGCTGCGCAGATTCGCCGGGCCCGGTGCCTGTACACGCGCGCTGACGGGCGTGGACGGATCGCCGGAATCCGCGCTCCCGTAGTTGACCAGCCATGCCTGCGGGGAGACGCGCCGCTGATTGCGAACCGCGTATCCGGAATACGGCGAAGGGCCTTCGAAGAATTGCCAGCCGCCGATCGTCATGCCATTGACGGACACGTCGTTGCCATCCTTGCTCAGTGAAAAGTGAACATGCGGCCCCGTCGTTTGTCCGCCGCACGGCAGGCCGTTTCCGACGCTGCCGAGATATTCCCCCTGACGGACACGCGTACCGCTGTTCAGCGACGTCAGCCGGACCATGTGGTAATAAGTCGTCGCATAGCCATTGTCGTGAACCACTTTCACGATGGCGCTGCCGTCGCGCTCGCAGCTCTTGTACAGATAGCCGTCACGCGCCGCCAGCACGCGGCCGTTGCCACCCGAGAAATCGAGCGAGTTAAACGGCCTGCTTTGTCCGGACCAGCCGTGTGCACCGCCCGTCCAATACCACCCGTCATTCGGTTCCCACGGCAACGCAAGGCCCGGTTGCGGCAATGCAGCCGATCGTGGTGCAAGCGATGCGCGTCTCGACGCCAGGTTTTTCCGCTCGTCGGCCGCGAGCAGCGTGGGGGGCGCCGCATCGAGCAATTCTCCGAACTTGCTGCTGCCCTCCACAC
This sequence comes from Burkholderia sp. 4NA327C6, assembly GCF_005502655.1. NCBI lineage: Bacteria > Pseudomonadati > Pseudomonadota > Betaproteobacteria > Burkholderiales > Burkholderiaceae > Burkholderia > Burkholderia sp. 4NA327C6. The sequence continues at coordinate 96,816 of NZ_SCNZ01000018.1, forward strand.
CCGAGATCCATTGGCCATTCACGTTGCGCGCAATGAACAGCTTCGTGACGGGATCGCCGGATTCATCCTCGCGCAGGATTTGTGTCGCAGTGCCAAATGCCCATCCGGAAGCGTCGTCTGTTTTTATTGCCTCGACCAGGCTGTCGTCCGAGCGGGCCGGCAGCTTCAACGTCCCACCCGATCGGGATTCAAGCGCCTGCCCGATCGAGCGTTGCAACGACGTCTCGATTGGCGCCGCATGCGCGATTTCGGCAAGGTTGGCCGCAATCAGCAGGATTCCAATGGAGTATTGAATCGAATTCGAGGTGGAACGACTTGGTAAATTGCGCATTGTCAAATGAACCACGAAGAGGGTTTGTATGAAGTTCATGACGGCGCCAGCAAGCCTACATCATTCTCCAGTCATTGCAAGGAAAATGAAATATATCTGGATGCATTTTTAAATTGACTGCTTCAGGTGAAATTTTTGATGCGATAGTTTCAAAGCGATTTGACCACTCGGGAAACCGGAGCCGATTGATCTGGAATCGCCGTGCGGGGCGGTCTCAAAACGTCATCCAGGCGCAGCCTCGCGGCGAGCCGCGTCGTGACGCTGCCTGGATCGGAAAAGGATTCAATAAATGTCGAATTGGATTGGATCGTTTATGAAAAAGAAACGACCGGGATAGGGTCTTGCCAATATAAATTACATCGTCCTGACAAATATAACAGTTTGTTTTCAATCGAATCGAGATTCAAATTGAGTCGCGACAAAATAAGTCATTTCGATTGGTGAATTTTCAGGAGGGATGTGATGCATCGAATGCTGCTTGGCCGGCTGTTTGCCGGTGCGCTCGTGCTTGCGACGGCAATTCCTGCCCACGCGGAAAGCGCCACGGACGTTTCGCCCGTCTGCACGACGGTCCGGACCGAAACGAGCAAGAATGCGCTGTTGAGCCGGACCAGTTACTGCCAGAAAACCGAGCCGCTCGTCTATGTCGCGATAGACGGCCAGAACAATGAAATCGGCCGAGTGGCGATTGATGCCTATGCGTATTCCGACAATCCGTCGAACCAGCTCGCATGGCCGGTGACGTTCCGCTTCCGCACGCGGGTCCTGTCCGGCAATCCGCCCGGCCTGATGATCAAGCCGATCGTCGAATGCGGCTCCGATTGTACGGTTGCGCCCAATGCCGGCGTGCCGCTCGCCCTTGGCGGGCTGTCCAACGAGCTATCGGTGGTGATCACGCCCAACATGGGATCCGGTAATCCGCTCAGGTTCAGTCCGACGCTCGAGTACCGGGTGGCCAAATCGGGAGACTCGTTCGAGAACGGCGCAAGCATGAATCCCTACGCGGGCGCAGGCTATATTCCCAACATTCGATGCGACGTCGCGCTCGTCAAGAGCAATTCGCAAGGATGCATTTACGCGGACGCACCGGCCGTTCTGCGTACCATCGTCGCCACGAATCCCGACGTCGACGAATCCGCGATCCATATCCGCGAGGCGCAAGCTGCCGGCCGTCCCGGCAAGTTCGTACCGATGGGCGATGGCACGATCTTTCCGGATACCTTTGCGTCCAAGCCGCTGACACGCACCCGCGACGCAGCACTCCGGCGGGCCAATCGGGACACGTCCAAGCAGCAATGCGTCGCGAAATTCGGTTCGGTCACCGGCCAGTGCACGTTCACCGGCGACCCGGACGAAACGCCGTCCGATTGCGATTGCGACGAGTATCCGTTTGCCTCGACAGAGGAAGGCGCATCAAGGGATCCGGAAGTATCGGTCAAGCGTATCGATGCGAGTGATAATCGACGTGCGGGCGCTTTCCTCGGCAATTTCTATTTGAATCAGCGCGTGCTCGACCAGGAGCAGTTCTACGTCGATGTCGGTTCTCCGCAGCCTGCGGCAAAACGTTGAGCCACGGGCGACGATAACCGTACCTGTGCCGCGGTTCGCAGGCATCCTTCGAACCACGGCATGACAACACCCATCACCATGAACGATCACGAGAACTTCCCCTTCTGGCTCGACCAGCCCTACAAGCTCTGCCGACGGGTCGTGCCGGGCGCGATGCAATCCGAGACGATTCCGGTCGAGGATGCGCTGACGCGCGTGACGGCGGCGGACGTTTTCGCGCCCGAGAATGTTCCGCCCGTTCCGCTTGCTGCGGTCGAAGGCTATGCGATGCGCGCATCCGATACCGCGCATGCCGCGCAGGGTGCACCGGTCGAGCTCGAATTCCAGTTCAGCCGGCGCGCGCTTGCCTCGCCGGCCGGCAGTCCGGCGGCTCGCGCAATCGGCGCGCAGTGTGCGGTCGATGTCCCACCGTATTTCCCGCTGCCGGAAAATGCCGACGCCGTCGTCCCGAAAAGCGACCTCGAGGTTTCGTACCGTGGCGCTCGATCGTTTCTGCTGCTGCATGCGCCGCTATCCGCCGGCCAGCATGTGATCGCACCGGGCAGCGAATTTCGGCAAGGCAGCCTGCTCCTGCCCAGGGGCAGCCGGATAACCGCCGAACGGCAGATCGCGCTGACGGCCGCAGGCGTACGCGACATCGAGGTGACGAAACGGCCGCGCATCGGCGTGGTGATCGTCGGGTATGAGCAGTGCGCAACCCGCACCGTTCGCGAGCGCTGGCAGCGGCCCGACACGAGCGGACCGTACATCCGGGCGGTACTGCAGCGCTGGGGATACGAGGTGGGTTCGGTCGAGTACATCGAGCCGCCGGACATGGCACGGCCGCCGCTTGAGGTGCAGCAGAACGAATACGCGTTCAAGAAGAAACTGGCCGAGCTCGCGCAGCGTTACGACCTGATCGTCGGTGCCGGGCTGCCTGCCGTGCCGCCCTTTCGGAATCTGGGGCTGAATATGCCGTTGGTGTATGCCTACGACGAAACGACTGTCGACATCAAGCAAACGCCAGCCGATCGGTTCAACTTCGGACGCAGCGACAATCGCTCGCCGCCGAAGAAAACCATGCTGACGCTCACGCGCCCGGACGGTACGCAAGGCGGGACGACGCTCCTGACCAGCTACGATCAGGCCACGCTGATCAACCTGCCGGGCCACACGAGCGCAGTGGCGATGCTGATGCACGCGATCATGCCGCGTGTGCTCGATTCACTCGAGCACGCGTCAACACCGGGGCCTCATTGGGAGTCCGGGATCGTCGACCACGGCGTCGAGCGCGATGCCCGACTGAACGCGATGCGATGGGGCAATCTGCATCGCGGCGTCGACGGAAAGCCTGTCGTCCGCCTGTTGCCGTCCGATGCCGACGGGCTGGTCGGCGGCGTCGTTCGTGCCGATGTGCTCGTCGCGATCCCCGCCGGGGAGTTTCCCCTGGCAGCAGGGTCGTCCGTGCTGTTCCTGCGTCTCGACCGCGACCTCGCCAGTGAACCGCCGCGCCCCGTGGCGGAGGCAGCCGTCGAGGCGGCCACACCGTCACCGGTGGTCGACGCCCGCGTGACGACCCGCGATACCGACGACGCGCGCAGCATCGATCTTCGCGAAACATGGCGGCAGCTCGAAGCGGCCTTCGTCGCCGACGCGTCACGTCTGCCGGGTGGCCTCAACGGGCCGGCGTCCGACGACGAGATCGCAGCCTTGCAGGCTGCGCTGGGAACGCAACTGCCTGACGCATTCGTCGACAGCCTGCGCATTCACGATGGCCAGGCCGATTCGGGGAATGAATTTTCCGGAAGTGATGCGCTGCTGAGCGCGCACGAGATCCTCGCGCAATGGCGTATCTGGAAAGGTCTCGTCGACGGAGGCGATTTCGACGGTATGGAATCGGAGCCGGATCCGGGCATCAGGGACGACTGGTACAACCAGAAGTGGATTCCGTTCACGCACGACGGCAGCGGCAATCATCTGTGTATCGACCTCGATCCCGCGGAAGACGGTATCCCGGGGCAAGTGATTCGGGTCTGGCATGATGACGCGCGACGCGAGCGCATCGCCGGGAGCTTTTCGGCGTGGCTTGCCCGCGTCGCCGACGAGGGGCAATCAAGCTGAGCACCCGCCGGCCGTGATGACGGCGGGGTGTCGGCCGCTACATTGATGAGCATGCTCCAAGGGCAATGCCGGTGGACCCTTGGGCGAGCGCTTGTCTGCGCAGGGCATACAGGCGTTTCGTGCGCTACCGGGTCAGGCAGTACAAGACGTCAGGACACCCTTCCTCGTTCCTGCTTCCGTCGCTGTATGCAATTGCAACGAACCCCTGCCGCTCGTAAAACGCAGCAGCATCGCGATTCATCTGGAACGTGTAGAGCTGGAGCTTGCCAGCCGTCTGCGACTTCACCGATTCGAGGAGCGCAGAACCAACCCCTTGCCGCTGGAATTCGGGGTGCACATACAACTGGTCAAGCCATGCCACGCCATCAGCAACAACGTGTGCGGCCATGCCGACGATGCGGTTATCGTTCACGGCAACGGTGACGTTGCCCGACGGCACAAGCATGTTGGCAACCCAATCGCGGACGGCGGCTTCCGAATGCGCCAGCGGCGCATACGATGCCAGCGTGTTGCGCGACCGTAGATAGACTTCGGCTACCTCCGCGGCATCATCTGAAATCGCTCGACGCAAGATCAAGGGCATGTATCTCCCGCTCCGAAGTCGTCAAAAGGTGCACCACGATAGCAGCACGGAATCCAACTTCCAATATTGCGCAGCATGCTGTTGAAACGAGAGAAACCGGGAGTTCAGCGCGACATATCGAGTCCGCGCAACAACGAATCGGTAGCGCGATCGCGTCACCGATTCGCAGCTTCATTCCCGGATTCCCGGGGGCCGACATTCCCGTATCATCTGTCCGATTCGCCGGATCACACGACCTGGCGATTCCGCACATTGGAAAGGACGAGCGATGAAGGTCGAAGGGCGCGGCCACGGTAAAGCGAACGAGCGAAACGCAACGGCAGCCCCGAAGCGTGCCGGTAATGCACCCGTCACGAAGAGCACCGACCCGCGCGACTACCAGCATGCACCCGGCATCGCCGCGGTCATGCCGAAAGCCTTCCCCGACGGCTTCGTCGTCGCAGAGCACCGGCACTCGCGCGCACAACTCGTTTACACGACGACCGGCATCGCCGAAGTCGTCGCGTGCCAGTCGCTCTGGATGATCCCGCCGCATCGGGCACTCTGGATTCCGCCCGACCTGCCGCACGCGATGCGCGCCCACGGGCAGCTCGAAATGCGTACCGCCTACGTCGACCCGCAAGCGTACCGATCGGCAACCCCGGATCAGCCGAGCCTGGTCAACGTGTCGCCGCTGCTGCGTGAACTGATCGTGCGCGCGTCGTCTTTCCCGGTCGAGATCCCTCCCGACGGCCGCGACGATCTCGTCATCCAGCTCATGCTCGCCGAAATCGAGTGGTCGCCCGAGCAACCGTTGCGGCTGCCGTCCGGCCAGGACCGGCGCCTTGCCCGCGTCTGCGACGCGATTCTGGCGAATCCGGCCGACCAGCGAACGCTGACGGAATGGGCCGATGAAGTCGGTGCGTCGAGCCGGACCCTGGCCCGGCTGTTTACCGCCGAAACCGGCCTGTCGTTCAGCCAGTGGCGCCAGCAGGCCCGGATTTCGGCCGCGCGCCCGCTGCTGGCATCGGGCCGCTCCGTGATCGCCGTTGCTGCCGAACTCGGCTACGAAACCACGAGCGCCTTCTCGACCGTGTTTCGCCGGTTTGCCGGCATGACGCCGAGCGCTTACGCGAAACTGTCCGATTCCGCGTAGCAAACGTCTTTCCAGCAAACGCAGGGCGTGGCGCACACGCTTATCGTGTCGGTCATCGAATCACTCACCGAACGAGGTAAGCCGACATGACGCGACACGACATCGAATTCCAGTCCGAAGGTGCCACGCTCCGAGGCTGGTACTACGAGCCGGCGCAGCACATCGCCGATACCGCAACGTATCCGGCCATCGTGATGGCGCACGGCTTCTCCGGCGTAAAGGAACAGTATCTGGACCGCTATGCCGAGGTATTCGCCGCCGGCGGCTTTGGCGTGCTGCTCTACGATCACCGGAATTTCGGCGCGAGCGACGGTTACCCGCGGCAGGAGATCGACCCCGTGCAACAGAAGCGCGGCTATCGCGATGCGATCAGCTATCTGCTCACTCGCCCGGATGTCGACGCCGAGCGCATCGGCATCTGGGGCACCAGCTACAGCGGCGGCCACGTGCTCGAAGTGGCGGCGATCGACCGGCGCGTCAAATGCGTGGTGTCGCAGGTGCCGACGATCAGCGGCTATCAATCGGCGTTGCGCCGTACGCGTTCCGATCTGGTGCCGGCGGAGCTGGCTCGCTTCGATGAAGATCGCAGGCAGCGATTCGCGGGCGGCGCGCCGGCGATGTTGCCGGCTGTCAGCGCCGATCCCGCGACCGCCTGTGCGATGGCCGGTGCGGATGCATACCGGTTCTTCACGGAGTCGGCAGCGCAGTTCGCCCCGAACTGGAAAAACGAAGTGACGCTGCGCAGCGCCGAGCTGTCGCGCGAGAACGAGCCGGGCCAGTATGTCGATCGCATCTCGCCCACCCCGTTGCTGATGATCGTGGCCGACCAGGATCTGCTGACGCCCACCGACCTTTGCCTCAACGCGTGGGGAAGTGCGCTGGAGCCGAAGCGGCTGCTCATGATCAAGGGTGGGCACTTCACGCCGTATATCGAGCACTTCGAAGCAACCAGCCAGGCGGCAGTGGAATGGTTCACGCTGCATTTGCGCGGCACGCGTTGATCGGGCCCGTTGCGGCGTTCGTCGTCTCCGCGGCTTGCATGAAGACCGCCGCTGCCGGTTCCGACGGCGACTGCGTTTGCAAGGACCTTGTATCCCGCTCGCTGGCCCGACTGTGTCGGGCCTTTTTGTTCGGTCGCGAGCGGGTGTGCCGGCGACGGCCACCTGTGGCAACATCGCGGTGATTTCCACATTCCATCCGGGTGCCGGCAGACCCATCTATCCGAGGGGGAGTCATGTTTGACCATGTCAAATTCGGCGTGACCGACTTTGCAGCCAGCAAGGCGTTTTACCTGAGCGCACTCGAGCCGCTTGGCGTCGTGGTGCAGGGCGAGGGCGAGCCGTCGTACGGTATCGAGATCTCTCCGCCGGGCAAGCCGTCGTTGTGCCTGTTCCAGACCTCGGAGAAACCGGCGCACCTTCACATCGCGTTCGTGGCCGACAACCGGCAGCAAGTCGACGCGTTCTATCGCGCGGCGCTGGCGGCCGGCGGGAAGGACCATGGCGCGCCGGGGCTGCGGCCGCACTATCACGCGAATTACTACGCGGCGTTCGTCATCGGGCCGGATGGGCACAATATCGAGGTGGTTTGCCATCAGGCGGAGGGGTGAATCCCTTGCGAGCGGAATGGGGACGTCACGCGTTGATGAACCGTAGGTGACCGATGCCTCCGAAACGATGAGCAAACTCACGCCCCGCACGAGCAACGGAGCTTTCCGAAATGAGCGACATCGCCATTGACATCCCTTTTCCCGTCATCGCGATGATCTACGGCGCCATCTACTGGCCCCTGACGCTGTGTGTCGGCGCCGTGGGCTTGTATGTTGGCGTGACCCGTCTGCGCGGCGTCTGGCGCGTCGTGTGCGTCGTCATTGCGCTCTTGTTCATCGGTGACGCTGGCGCGGGGATCTATGAGTCCGTCAGGCAAGGTCTGAATACCTGACTCGCCGGTGTACTACACCGGCGGACACGCGTTGCAGCGTGATATCGACAAGCGGCGAATACGATACCAACACCATTCGGGGCGGGAGGCGCAGGCTTCCTGAAAGAGACGATGCCAATCAGCAAATTGAAGGCAATGCCGGCGTTTCGCGTCGATGCGCCGCAGCAGATCCGTCACGCGATCGCGCTCTTCACGATTGTCTGGCTCATCGAGGTCGGATTCGCCGTCTGGCTCGTGATGATGGGTTTCGATCAGGCAGGCCAGGTATCCGCGGCCAAGGCCGTGCTCATGCGTCAAGGCATCTTGCTGGTTGCGATAGTCCAGGGCTCCTGGCTTTTTTTTAACGCCAGCCTGATCGTGGGCCTCTGCCAGCGACAGAAGCTGGCGCGCATGCTGGAACTCGTGCTCACGATCATCACGACGCTGGCCTTTATCGTGGTGGGACCTCCTTTCAGGGTGAGTCTGATCGAAGTGGGCTTTTTCGCGAATGCGATCGCCACCGTGCTCATTTATACGGGCCCGTGTACGCGCTGGTTCCAGGCAGTGGCTTCTTCATAAGCGCGTCGCGCCTTTGCAAGGTGGCGGCGTTCGAGCCACGACATGAAGACTCAACGGAGAAACGAGCGATGACCCCGAGAAGCATCCGCAGGGCAACGGCGGACGACGTACCGGCGCTGACGCAGATCCGGAATGACGCGCACGCGAAGAAGCTCACATACGACGACCATGTGTGGGGCAAGGAAGGCGACGGATTTTCCGAGGCGTGGGTACGCAACAACGTGTCGCAAAAGGACGTGTATGTCGTCGAAGTGGACGGCGCGTTGGCCGGAACGTTCTCGCTCGCCTTCGACGAGGACACGCACTGGGGGCCGCAGGAACCGATCGCCGGCTATGTGCACGGGCTGTGCGTGCGGGAAGGGTTCAACGGGCAAGGGCTCGGCAGCTTCATGCTCGACTGGTGCGGGCGCAAGGTGAGCAGTCTGAACCGGCGTTTCGTTCGACTCGATTGCGCCGTGGAGAACGTGACGCTCTGCGCTTACTACGAGTCGCTGGGCTTCATTCGCGTCGGGTTGAAACCGGACGGGATCGTCTGGTCACTGTACGAAAGGGCGGCTGAGTAGCTCTCTGTCGTACCTGACGCCACGACAAGCACGCTCATTCGACAGAACCGGCCGGATCATCGACAATTCGCGCCTGTCAAAACATGAGAGAAGAGGGCAGGTGCATGCGCGGGTTCCGTAAAACGCTTGGGGTGATCCTGGGCCTTTCCGTCGTTGGCGTTACCGGTGTTCAAGCCGCCTCCGGCGAACTGGCCTTCCCGCGTTTCACCCAGACGGAGGGCCGGACGGATAGCGACGGGCTCCCGCTGTCCGGCGCGAAACTCTGCGTGCTTCCCGAGCGTGCGCCGTGTTTCCAGATGCCGCCAGCGCCGCTTCCCAATTCGCCGAAGGAGTTTTACCAGTTCGGACTGATGCCACGGTCCGAACGATTGCCGATTGCGTCGGGCGGTTCCTGGGTGTTCTTCTCGGGGATGTTCTCGGGCGGCGGCAGCGGGATGCTGGAGCGCGTGGCGATCCTGCGTTACGGCGCGAACGGCAGGATCGAGAACCTGATGCCGGAAGTCACCCAGACGGAGTCGGCCGACCGCGCGATGTGGAAGGTGCCGGACGTGTCGCCCTATCCGGTGTTCGTTCGGGCGGACTTCGTGTGGGCCGACAACGAGGATCATTTCGGCAAGCACTTCTTCGAAGTCGACGCGTGGGTGTTCGATCCCGCGACCAGCCTGTACAGGAAGCGGTTTTCGTACCGGACAACCAAGCGCTATGACCGCGGCGAGGGCTCGGACCATGTGCTGAGCGCCGAGCGTGCGGAAATTCTGCGGCGCCTCGCAGCCGGCAAGTAGCCGCCTACCGCTGCGCGTCCCCGTAAGTCTCCCTGCAAACCTCGCGCAACGCGTCGACGAGCAGATCCCGTGCGGGCGAGCGCGAATCGGCGGCGCGGGTAAACAGCGCGATGGGTGGAAGCGTCCACACCAGCGAGTACGGCACGATCGCCACGCCGGCGATCCGCACCAGTTCTTCCGCGATATCGGCGGGCACGATCGAGACGGCCTCGTCGCTCGACGCGATCATCTCGCCGATCAGCTTCGACGAGTAACTTTCGACGATCGGGACGGGCGGTGCGATGCCGGCCGACAGGAACAGGTCGGTCACCTGTTCGCGCATCGGCGTATGCGGCGCGCCGAGAATCCAGTCGAGCGCGTGCAGCTTGTGCCAGTCGAGCGCGGTGCGGGCCAGTTTCGCGGCAAGGCGCCGGCTCGCGATCACGCGCGGCTGCTGCTGGTACAGCACTTCGAAGGAAACCTGGCCCAGGTCGATCGCCGACGAGGCCCGCCCGATCACGATGTCGACGCCGTGATCCCTGAGCTGCATCAGCAGTTGATCGCTGGTGCCTTCGTGAATCGTCACGGTCAGGCGCCTTTCCATGCGCGCCTGCAGCCGCTTGAGCGCCGCCGACAGCATGTGCCCGGAAATGAACGGGATCACGCCGATGTGCAGGTGGGCCGCATGCCCGGCGGCGACGGCCTCCATCTCGCGGGCGAGGTGGTCGAGATCCTTGATCATCGCCTTCGCCCGTTCGAGCACGACCGCGCCGAGCGCGGTGGGCCGCATGCCGCGCGACGAGCGCTCGAACAAAGGCGTGCCGAACATGCTCTCCAGCTCGGACAGCGCATTCGTCACGGCGGGCTGGCTGCTGGCCATGTGCTCCGCGACGCGCGTCAGCGACCCGTGCTGCTGGATCTGCAGCAACAGCACCAGATGCCGCATCTTCAGGCGGGCGCCCAGCCGCCTGACCACGTCGTTTGCGTCAAAAGTCATTGACTGGTCACGTATTCATCATGAAAAAGTGATGGGCCGATATTAAAACAGAATCATCACCTTATGGCGGATCCCTAGAATCATCTTCATGGATCGCGCCGGGACTGGCCTGGCGCCCGTGCCCGGATCGAAAAACATGAAACAGACTGAGACACAGCAGCAGGCCGCGTTCGACTATCACGAATTTCCGACCCCGGGAAAGATCTCGGTCGTCGCCAGCAAGCCGCTCGTGACCCAGCGCGATCTCGCGCTGGCGTACACGCCCGGCGTGGCGGGCGTATGCGAGGCCATCGCCGCCGATCCGCTGCAGGCGCACCGTTTCACGAGCCGCGGCAACCTGGTGGGCGTGATCACGAACGGCACGGCCGTGCTGGGCCTGGGCAACATCGGCCCGCTCGCGTCCAAGCCGGTCATGGAAGGCAAGGCCGTGCTGTTCAAGAAGTTCGCGGGGATCGACGTCTTCGACATCGAGATCAACGAAACCGATCCGGACAAGCTGGTCGACATCATCGCCGGTCTCGAGCCGACCTTCGGCGGCATCAACCTCGAGGACATCAAGGCGCCCGAGTGCTTCACGGTCGAGCAGAAGCTGCGCGATCGCATGAAGATTCCGGTTTTCCACGACGATCAGCACGGCACCGCCATCACCGTCTCCGCCGCGTTCATCAACGGGCTGAAGGTGGTCGGGAAGTCCATCAAGGAGGTGAAGGTCGTGACGTCGGGCGCCGGTGCGGCCGCGCTCGCCTGCCTGGACCTGCTGGTCGACCTCGGGCTGCCGGTCGAAAACGTCTGGGTGACCGACATCGAAGGCGTCGTCTATCGCGGCCGGACCACGCTGATGGACCCGGCCAAGTCGCGCTTCGCGCAGGAAACCGATGCGCGCAAGCTGGCCGACGTGATCGGCGGCGCGGACGTGTTCCTGGGCCTGTCGGTGGGCGGCATCCTCACCGCCGACATGCTGAAGGCAATGGCGCCGCGCCCGCTGATTCTCGCGCTGGCCAACCCGACGCCGGAAATCTTCCCGGAACTGGCGCATGCGACGCGTGACGACGTCGTCATCGCGACGGGCCGCTCGGACTACCCGAACCAGGTCAACAACGTCCTCTGCTTCCCGTACATCTTCCGCGGCGCGCTGGACGTCGGCGCGACGACGATCACCCGTGAAATGGAGATCGCCGCCGTTCACGCGATCGCCGGGCTGGCCGAGGAAGAGCAGAACGAAGTCGTCGCGGCGGCCTACGGCGCGTACGACGTATCGTTCGGCGCGCAATACCTGATTCCGAAGCCGTTCGACCCGCGCCTGATCGTGCGGATCGCGCCGGCGGTGGCCAAGGCGGCGATGGAGGGCGGCGTGGCGAAGCGCCCGCTGACCGATCTCGACGCGTACGTCGAGCAACTGCAGCAATTCGTCTACCATTCCGGCGCGTTCATGAAGCCGCTGTTCGCGACGGCGCGTCGCCTGGTGCGCGACGGCGGCAAGGCGCGGATCGTCTTTACCGAAGGCGAGGACGAGCGCGTGCTGCGCGCGGTGCAGGTGATCGTCGACGAGAAGCTGGCGCGGCCGATCCTGGTCGGGCGCCCGGAAGTGCTGCTGGCGCGCATCGAGCGATTCGGCCTGCGGATCCGGCTCGGTCAGGATGTCGAAGTGACCAATCCGGAATATGACGAGCGCTTCCCGCAGTACTGGACGAAGTACTGGGAGCTGCGCTGCCGGGACGGCATCTCGAAGGAGATGGCGCGGGTCGAGATGCGCCGCCGCCTGACGCTGATCGGCGCCATGATGGTGCGGCTCGGCGATGCGGACGGGATGATCTGCGGGACGGTGGGCGAGTATCACAACCACCTGCGGTTCGTGGACGAGGTGATCGGGAAGAAGCCGGGTGCGTCGACCTATGCGGCGATGAACATCCTGTTGCTCGACCAGCGGACGGTCGCGCTGGTGGATACGCACGTCAACGACAATCCCGACGCGGAGCAGATCGCGGAATTCACGATCGCCGCGGCGCGTCAGATGGAATGGCTGAACCTGACGCCGAAAGCGGCGTTGCTGTCGCGATCGAACTTCGGGTCGGGGAGCGCGGCGTCGGGCGTGAAGATGCGCCGGGCGCTGGAGATCGTCCGGGAGCAGGCGCCGGATATCGAGGCGGACGGCGAGATGCATGGCGACTGCGCGCTCGACGAGGGCTTGCGGTCGAAGCTGCTGCCGATGTCGCCGCTGAAGGGTGCCGCCAACCTGCTGGTTTGCCCGAACGTGGATGCGGGGAATATCGCGTACAACCTGCTGAAGACCGAGGCGGGCAGCAACGTGGCGGTGGGGCCGTTCCTGCTGGGCGTCAACGCGCCGGTGAACATCCTGACGTCGAGCGCGACCGTGCGACGGATCGTGAACATGGCCGCGTTGACGGTGATCGAGGCGAATCGCAACGCATCTGCCTGAGCAGGCAATGGAAGCGGGGCGGTGGCGGCCCCGCGAGGCGCCGTGTAGCGGAATCCGGGCGGTAGCGGGTTCCGCTATCCGGCTGCCTGGTGAACGAGTGTGGCGGGTGCTTCGTGTCGTCGAGCCGCATGTGTCGGTAGCGGTTGGCAGCGGGCACCGTCGGGCGCCGGCAATCGTTTGCACGCAGAGCCGGACCTCGGCTTTACCCTGACGCGCACCCGCCACATCCCGGCATCGAAGTTGCAGTGCATTTAATCAGTATCACGTAACAACTTGCTCGGCGCGACACCCTGCCGCATCCCTTTTTGATACCGATCCTAACGATCTTTTTAGGGCTCGCCACTTTCGATATCTTCCGATAATTGCCTTTTATTTTCGTCTAAAATCGCGCTTCTTCTTACTTTAGGATGGAAAGCGTTTTGAAAAGACTGACGAAAAATCTCTCGCGCACGGCCATCGCCGCATGCGTTGCTTATGCTGGGCTCCTGCCTTTATCCCAGTCCGCCCAAGCCCAGGTCGAACCTCTGAAGAATCCCGTCTACGGCGTGACCCTCGACGACCTGACCAAGCTCGACGCCATCGTCGCGTCGCTGCAGAACCTGCCGTACAAGCCCACCGTGCGTGTCGTGTTCGACCCGGGCACGTCGGCCGCCGACTACTACGCACCGCTGCTGCGCCTGCATGCCGTCGCGTACGTGATGGGCGAAGTCTACGATTCTTACTATTTCCCGACAGATCTCGCCACGTACAAGGCCAGAACGCAGGAACTGGTGTCGCAGCTGAAGAACACCGTCGACGTCTGGGAGATCGCGAACGAAATCAACGGCGAATGGCTGCGTAACGACCCGAGCGGCACGAACAGCGTGGTCAACTCGGAAGAGCAGCAGATCGGCCAGATGGTTGCCGCGGCCAACCAGATCGTCAAATCGAACGGCGGCAAGACGGCCATCACGCTGTACTACAACGACGACAGCAAGGGCACCAACTGCTGGGAGAAGCCGCAGGATTACTGGAAGACGTGGCCGACCACCTTCCTGTCGTCGACGGTCCGCCAGCAAGCCGACTACGCACTGTTCAGCTACTACCCGTACCAGGATTGCCCGGGGCTGAATCCGTCGTGGAAGAACGATTTCGCGGCGCTGGAAAGCATCTTCCCGAACGCGAAGGTCGGCTTCGGTGAAATCGGCACCTCGGATACCGCCGCGCCGGCGTCGGTGCAGCAGAACCTGATCAAGACGTACTACCCGATGGTCAACAGCATGACCGATCCGCGTTTCATCGGCGGATTCTTCTGGTGGAACTACGTCGAGCAAATGCTCCCGTATTCGACGAGCTCGTACTTCCAGCTGTTGCGTCAAACGATCCTTCCGCTCAAGTCGCCCAACTAAGCGAAAAGCGTCGTTCAAGATCAAGCGTCAGCGTCGATGGCTAGAACCACAATGTCGCGCGTACCACGAGACCACGTGCGCGTGCCGCTGACGTCAACCCGAACCGGTATTGCACCGTGACATCCAGATAGCTTGCCGGCGCGCTATATCGGCCTTCGCGAAACCAGTACCGAAACTGGATGCCGGGCCCGGCGCCGATCGCCGTCTTGTCCGGCTGCCGATTGTCGTGATCGCCGGCCACCGCGGCATGCGGGTAGATGGTCAGCCGATCGCTGATCATCGGCAAACGCCAGGTGTGCCCGTAACGCAACTCCGAATAAATGATGTATCGCCCCGCGCTGATGAAGTAGGCGCCCTCGACATACGCCTGCCAGCTGCGCCAGCTCGGCTCGGTGACCCTCAGGTCGGTCCCGCCTTCCGACGAATAACCCACGCGCATCAGCCAGTCCGTCATCGACAGGCTGCCGACGTGGAACAGCCGCTCGGCGGTCAGCACGACGTTCTGGTCGGGCAGCGGTTTGTAGCGCGCGCCCACCGAACCCTGCACGGTCGGCAGTCCGGTCGTGTTGCCCGATCCGTCGTAGGCCGTGCCGTATCCGCGTACGAAGAACTGGAAGATGCGGCCGTTCTGATAGCCGATCTTCGGCGGCTGCCAATACACTTCCACGCCCGGCTGCAACACGCTGATGGTGCCTTGCGGGCCGAACGCGGCCGACTGGTACGGCGCGCTCAGCACGAAACCCCAGCTGCGCTGAAGCTGCTCGACCTCGCGCCGATAGCCGAACTTGTGCTGCGCATCGAAGGTGTGCTCGTTTTCATCGGCGTCGAGGCTGTGCTCGAACAGATCGATGGACTCCTGGTTCAGCCCGATCCGCTTGGCGGCGTAGCCCGCGTCCGCGTAGTTCATCGCATTGCCGGCGCCGCCGGAAAATCCCGCCTGAAATGCGTCGAGCGCCTCACGATCCTTGTGGTCGCGCAGGAGGTCATAGGCCTCCTGCAACTTCTGTTGCGCGGTATTGTCGACCGGCGCCTCGGCGGCCTGATCTTCCTGCCGCGCCTGCGCCGCGATCGACGCGGCCATGTTGCGCTCGCCGTCGGTCGTCGCGTCGCCGGCCGCCAGGTCGGCCATGCGGATGGCGGTGTCGCGGTCGCCTGCCTGCAGGCTCATCTGCGCGATGCGCACCTGGATCACGGCCGATTTTTCATCGGCCAGCGGCGCCAGCGCGATGCCGGCTTCGTGCGGAAGCTTCGCCGCGAGCGCACTGTCCGCCCAGGCAAGGCGCAGGTTGCGCTGCTGTTCCTGGCTCCAGTTCCCGGACGCAACGGCGGCCGCGAAATCGCTGCAGGCAACGTCGTAGCGCATCTGACGCTGCGCCAGGTAGCCATGCTGCGCGCGTACCGCCGCACTCTTCGGAAAACGAACGATCAGCGAATCCACGATCGAGTCCGCTTCGTCGACCTTGCCTTCACGTCTGTATACGTCGACGAGCAGCAGCCCGAGCTGTTCGCTTCCGGGCTGAATCTTGATGGCGCGCGTCGCATACACCTCCGCGAGGGGCAGGTCCCCGGCATTGATGGCCTTGTAGGCGCTGTCGGCGAGCTTGTAGGCCTTGGGTGTCAGTTGCTGCGCGGCGGATACCGGCGCCTGCCAGGCCAGCGACATGGCGATCGCCAGTGCGCTCAACCGCGCGCAGCGCCTGAGGCCCGCCGCAATCGGGCGTGTCGAATGCTTCATGCCTGTTCTCCCGAGGGTTTTTGCACGGGAGCACCCTGCTGCGCTGCCGGGTCGCCGTCGCGTATGTGAGCGAGTTCGACGAAGCGCGAGTGCCGGGAGAGTTCGGCGGCAATCTCCGCATCGCATGCGATGAAGTAGGCCACGTTTGATCGGGCTCCCCGCCGTACGACATCCTGTTCGTCCTGCGTGAGCGGCCGCCCGACGGCGACGTTCAACGTGCCGTCGTCCGCGGTCGAGAACGGGACGGCGCGGTACGCGTACTGCAGCTCGAATGCCAGCGAATCCGCGAAGTGGCCCACCGCGACGTTGCCGAGGCTCACGCGGGGCAGCTCGGCCTGCTCGGCGATCGCATCCGCCAGCGATTCGGCGGATATCGCGCAGCCTTCGACCAGCAGTTCCCCGAGCCGCTTGCCGCAGGTCAGCTGCTTCTCCAGGCTCGCCTGCAATTGCTCCAGCGTCACCACGCCCCAGCCGACCAGGATCTCGCCGACTTTCAGGCGCATCTTCCCGAGCGCTTCGTTCGACAGATAGGTGTGACTGGTCTTGTCCCACGCGATGGGCTTGCCGGTCACCAGATGGCGGATATAGATGCGCCACGCGCGGCAAACCGCGTAGAAATTGATCAGGTTGTTGACGAACATCCGCGGAATCGAGAGCAGCCCCTGGGTCGGGCCGTTCAGCTTGCTGACGAAGTGGAAGCGCTGCCCGGCGCGTGCGAACAGCATCGCGGTGTTGATCCACAAGAGCGGTGCGACCCAGTGGCTCGCCATGACGACCGAGGCGCCATTCGGGATGACGTGGCCGGCTCTCTGAAGCGCGCCGAGCAACAGGAAGTTGACCAGCACGGCATAGGCAACGACCGAGAACAGCGAGGTCACGATGCCCTTGCGATCGTGGAAGAACATGTAGCGGGTGAGCAGGTTGCCTTTCCAGCCGAGCTGCTCCCAGCCCTGAAAGGCAATGCCGAGGATCCAGCGCGTGCGCTGACGGTACGCGGTACGAAATGTCTTCGGAAAGTACTCGCGCGTGGCCAGCAGGTTTCGATTGACGTCGCCACCCGGTGCGCGCTTTTCCGCTGCAT
The DNA here is from genome assembly GCF_005502655.1 of Burkholderia sp. 4NA327C6. Classification (NCBI taxonomy): domain Bacteria; kingdom Pseudomonadati; phylum Pseudomonadota; class Betaproteobacteria; order Burkholderiales; family Burkholderiaceae; genus Burkholderia; species Burkholderia sp. 4NA327C6. The sequence continues at coordinate 113,995 of NZ_SCNZ01000018.1, forward strand.
CACGCGTGATTCCCGTCAACGGAATGCACGCAAAGGTTTCCTTCATCCCGAGGTCTCTCAGCCGGAAGCTGAAGTCGTAATCCTCGGTCAGCGAACTGGTGTTGAACGGCGCGCCGTTGCGCTCCTTCATCGCCGCTTCGATCGAGCGCCTGCTGTAGCACGATGCCACGCCCGCGCCCGGGACGATGCCGGTCAGCCGGGCGCGCACCGGTACGTCCTTCTGGTGCGTTTCGCTGAAATCGTCCAGATAGCAGCCGGCGACGAATTCGTTCCATTTCCGCGGCAACGACAACACGGGCAGCTGGACCAGGTCGCTATCCGCCACCGCGTGGTTGAGGTACTTGAGTTCGACCGGATGAATGACGTCCTCGCAGTCGTGCATCACGACGCCCGCGAACTGAATGTGATGAACCGATTCGTAGCGCAGGATCGCTTCGATGATCCAGTTCAGGCAATCCGCCTTGCAGGTGGGCCCGTCGTTCATCACGGTCGCGCGCGTGACCCTGCCCGGATACCGGCGGACCATCCGTTCGACCTCGGCCGTGGTTTCGGCATCGTTGTGATAGGTGCCGACGAATATCACGTATCGCTCGTACTCGAGCGTCGCCAACGTGTTTTCGATCATCTTGGCGATCACGTCATATTCTTTCCACGCCGGCACCATCAGCGCCAGATGCCGCTCTTCCAGCGCGCGCAGCATGCCGATATCAACCGTTTGCGATTTTTCCCGCCGCAGGATGCGACGAATTTCAAAGGACCAGTAACAGGCATCCAGCGTGAGGTCATCTAGGGTGCTCACCAGGATGACGATTGCGGTGACAATGGCGACAAGGTTAAGTGCATATAAATATGCACTCCAAATCATGTTATCCATCATTTATTTCCGCGCTGTTATGTTTTGTTTTTATTCATTCCCCCTCGTATCGACGCAAGACGAAACTTTCGCCGTCCTCGTCGCCCCCGTCACGTCCACTTCGAGGCTTGCGCCACGCGAATTACCGCCGCCCGGTCAAGCCCTGCCGGCAAGCGGGCTTTCCCGATGTGGGCTCGTCACATCGCGAGCGATGCAACGTGTTCAGTGGATGACTTTTTGACCGCCCGTATCCTGCTTGCCTGCCTACGACCCTGCATGCTTCGACGCTTGCAGCCGCTCTCCACCCGACGCAACCGCAGTGCCCCCGCGCACCGACTCCGCATCCTGCTGCTCATGTAGCAAGTCGTGCGCCATCGCTGCGCGACCCTTGCGGTTGGGGTGCGTCGCGGGGCACCGCACGGGATCGGCCCGCCGAATCCGTGCCAAATGTTTCAGTGCTGAAACACGCGGTCGATCGACCCGATGACACATCGTTTTCCGACCCTCGGCACGTTCACGGCCGGCGCTCGCCGCAATTCGTCACGCGATGCCGGTGGCGGCTACCCGGATGAATTGGCGTTGAACCGAAGATCGAGCGCGTCAGTCATCGTTGTGCATGCGAGCGTGCGATCCACGACGATCGTCGCATCGCGATCCTCGAAGCGTGGGGCACGACGGGTTTCGGCTGGGCACATGAACGGGTTTCGCGTGTTTGTCCGATCAAACTCGTGACACCGCCGCGTTGCACGCCTGAAACGTTTTATCGACGCATTTTCACGCGGCCCCGATGCGCCAATTTCGGCGCCTCGGCGCTATGCCCATTTGCGACCGATGGTACGGTTTTAGCTTGAAAGTAAAACCGTCTCCTACCGGATTTATTTGTCTGGTTTCAATTGCGTATCAAAAGCTTCACGACATGCCGCCCCGATTCCGGATGGTGATTCGACGTGCTCGTTTCGCTAACGAGATGAATTTATTTTGCATATCAAAGGATGAAAATCATGCCTTCGCATCGCAATCAATCTTTTCGAAACGGGTTGAGTGCCGCAGGATCAATCGTCGCATTGATCACGACGCTCGTCTTCGCCGTCGGCCTTCAGGACGTGGGTGCGCAGCAGACGAGTAATTCTTCTGCCCAGAAGATCAAGCCGCCTCCGCTGCCGAACGGATCGGCGCACGTCAACGTGAAAGCCGGCATGTCCGACGAGGATTGGGAAAAGGCGTACAAGGAAACGGGCCGCCCGAAGTTCAGCAAGAAGTCCGTCAAGAAATCCAACGGCAATGTGGAACGTGAATAGGGAGAAACGGCCATGAAAAAGATTTTGCTCGTCATCGCCCTGCTTGCGGGACTCGCGCAAATGACCTTGCCGGGCACCGCGCACGCGCAGGCCACCACCGCCCATACGCTCATCCTGTACGACAATCCGGCCAACGATCCGTTTTCGAAGCTGGGCCTGATGTACAGCATCATGCTGAGGAACCTGCTGGGTCACTTCAATACGACGGTCGATCTGGTTCCGATCCAGAACTACACGGCCGGCATGGTCGGAAATCACGACGCGACGTTCTATATCGGCGATTACTACAACAACCCGATTCCGACCGCGTTCATGAGCGACGTGATGACCACCAAGAAGACGGTGGTCTGGTTCAAGTACAACCTGTGGCAACTGGCCTGGAATACGGCCTACACGTTCAACCAGACCTTCGGCTTCAGCTTCGTGGGCCTCGCGGGGATGAACGCGACGCCTTCGGCGAGCAACCCGAATCCCGGCTTCTACGACACGGTCACGTACAAGAACCTGCCGATGGTCAAGTACTACGCGTACAACGCGTCGACCGGCGCCGTCAGCGCGGATCCGGATGTCGGCCTGACCCAGGTCGTCGATGCCACCAAGGCGCAGGCGCTCGTCACCATCAAGAACAGCCAGAGCGGCGCAACCGCGCCCTACGTCATGCGCTCGGGCAACTTCTGGTACTTCGCGGACATGCCGTTTTCCTACATCGGCCCGACGGACCGCTACCTGGTGATCTGCGACATCCTGCACGACATCCTGCAGACCAACGCACCAGTGAATCATCGTGCGCTCGTCCGCCTGGAAGACCTCGACGCGTATACCACGACGAGTTCGATGCAGCTGCTGACGAACTACATGTACTCGAAGAAGATCCCGTTCACGATGGCAACCATTCCGTTGTATACGGACCCGAACGGCTACTACAACGGCGGCGTGCCGGAGACGATCCATCTGGCGCAGGCAACGGGCCTCAAGCGAGCACTGAATTACGCACTGCTGCGCGGCGGCTCGATCGTGATGCACGGCTACACGCACCAGTACGATTCGACGCCGAACCTGCTGAATGCAGTCAGCGGCAGCGACTACGAGTTCTGGTACGCGGTGCAGAACCGCCCGGTCGATGAGGACTCCATCCCGTGGGCGGAAGGCAGAATGGCCGATGGCCTGGCGGAGTTCACGACCAACGGCTACAAGGTCGTCGGCTGGGCTGCGCCGCAGTACCAGATGTCGCCGGCTGCGTCGTCGGCGACAGCGCTCACGTTCCCGACCACGTTCCAGCGGGCCGTGTACTACACGTCGGCCAATCCTCAGCTCGGAACGGGTGCCGCCAACCAGGACTTTTCCGCCGGGCAGTTTTTCCCGTACATCATCAACGCCGATTACTACGGGCAGCGGATCATTCCGGAGAACCTGGGCAGCGTGCAGTACAACATCTGCAATGTCGACCCGTTCTCGTGCATCACGTACACGTGGCAGCAGATCGTGACCAACGCGCAGTATGGCCTGGCGGTGCGGGACGGTTTCGCGTCCTTCTTCTTCCATCCGTACTGGCTCGAGCCCGATCTCGGATTGCCGGCGTACCAGGACTTCCAGAGCATGATTACCGGCATCACGAACCTCGGCTACAAGTGGGTGGACGGCACGACGGCCAAGTGACGCCGACGTGGCGACAACCCCGTGCGACCCGCATCGGCAACGCGGGTCGCACGTTTGCGTTCGATCGGCTACGATGACGCGCAGGCATGCTTCCGGGGAGCCGGCGATGACCACGTATGCGATACCGGCCTGGCGCAGGATTCGACAGCGCATGGGCCGGCTTCGGCTTGCAGCGCCGCCAGGCCCGCTTACCGACGCGCCGCGTTCGCCTCGCGCGGCGACGCTCGCGGCGATCGGCGCATCGCTCGTCGTGGCCGCCTGCAGCTGGACCGCGCACGACGTGCACGCGGACGGCATCGTCTGGCAGGTGGACAACGCGACGACCAATCCGGTCGGCAACTGGCAGATGCTCGGCATACACGATCTGCTGATTCAGTGGACCGTCGTCGACGATACCGCGTTCATCGCCAACACCCGCATCCAGCCTGCCGCGCACCTTCCCGACTGGGAACGTATCAGTCGTGAGCCATGGGCCCGAAACGTGATCCTGGGGCTCGCCGGCTACCAGGACGAAAAACGCGCGCGCACCCATCTGTCGACGCTCGCCGACCAGTCGCTGGAGGTGGCGCGCGCAGCGGTCCCGCTGCATGTCGCCGGCTACTACTTCCCCGTCGAGATCGATCCGACCTGGCAGGACGCGCCCAAGCTCGCCGCGATCCTGCAACGGCTGCCGCGCCCGCTCTGGGTGAGCGTGTACGACCAGACCAACATCGGCGGAAAGACGCTCGCGGACTGGCTCGCGGCATGGCTGCCCGCGGACGTCGGCGTGTTCTTCCAGGACGGCTGCGGCGTCTATGCCCGCGAGCCGTACGTCGCGCGCAGCTACCTCGACGAACTCGTTTCGAAACTGGGCAAGCAACGCGTGCGGGTGATCGCCGAGGCGTTCCGGCCTGCCGAGCGGGGCGGGTTTCGGGCCGCCAGCGCCGAAGAGTTGAGCAAGCAACTGGTGGCGTATCACGGCTATCCGGTCTATCTGTTCGACGGCCCGCACTACGTGTCGGACGACCTCACGCGCGCGCTCTCGACGTGGAAGCCCAAGCCGCCGCCGCCCGCGCCTGCGGGGCCGGCGCACTGATCCGGCTGTATTCCGGCCAAGCGGGGCGGGCCGGGTGAGCGCATGGCGAAACGATCGGGCGGATTGGCTTTCGGCCGGCAACACTCGCGCGGAACCCTGTGTCGAAACGCCGGCGTACAGCGCGTTTCGCTGCGCCCGCCCGTGCCCCATGTGATGACCAAACCGCAAGACCTAGTGCATAGATATCGTTTGCCGCGGCCTTAATGACTATCGACAATCGTGGCTCGATTTCACCGCCGCGGCGCAAGAAGCGCCTTGGCGGACGGCACTCGGCGGCTATCCCGGCCGTCCGCGCCATCCAGCTCACGACGACATGTACGCGTTCACTCCCTCATTCCAGAATCCCGCCGGCTCGCCGATTCGCGAACTGTTCAAGTACCTGTCCGAACCGGGCATGATTTCGTTCGCGGGCGGTTATCCGGCCAGCGACCTGTTCGACGTCGACGGCCTGAACGCCGCAGCCGAGCGCGCGTACGCGCAGCCCGTGCGCTGCCTGCAATACGGCCCGACCGACGGCCTCGCCGAACTCAAGCAGCAACTGATCGCGTTGATGGGGCGCCGCGGCGTCGCGTGCACGCCGGCCGAACTGCTCGTCACGACCGGCTCGCAGCAAGGTCTCGACCTGCTGCTGCGCGTGATGGTGTCGCCCGGCGACGTCGTGCTGACCGAGCAGCCGGCCTATCCGGCGACGCTGCAGGCGATGCGCTTGCAGCAGGCGCGCATCGTGACGATTCCGGTCGACGGCGCGGGCCTCGACGTCGATCGTCTCGGCGAACAGCTTGCATCCGGCGCGATCGCGCAACCGAAGCTGCTCTACACGGTCCCGACCTTCGCGAACCCGACGGGCGCGACGCTCACGCGCGAACGCCGGCTGAAGCTGCTGCGTCTGGCAGTGCAATACCGTTTCCTGATCATCGAGGACGATCCGTACGGCGACCTGCGTTTCGCGGGCGAAGCCGTGCCGTCGATGCTCGCGCTCGCCGATGAAGTGGACGGCGCGCGCGACTGGATCGTGCATTTCGCGAGCCTGTCGAAGATCGTCGCGCCCGGGCTGCGCGTGGGCTGGACGATCGCGCCGGCCGAGATCGCGCGGCGCTGCGTGATCGCGAAGCAGACGGTCGATCTGTGCAGCACGCCGTGGACCCAGGCGACCGCTGCCGAGTATCTGGCCGACGGTGCGCTCGAACGCCATCTGCCGCGCATCACGGCCGCGTACCGGCGCAAATGCGATGCGATGTGCGACGCGTTGCGCGCCGGCCTGGGCGATGCGATCGAATTTCATCGTCCCGAAGGCGGGATGTTCGTGTGGGCGCGGATCGGCGCGGTGTCGTCGGACGTGCTGCTGCAACAGGCGATCGCGAACAAGATCGTGTTCGTGCCGGGCAAGGCGTTCTTCGCGGACAACGTCGACGCGGCTTCGCTGCGCCTGTCGTTCGCCGCGCCGGACGTCGACGCGATCCGGGAAGGCGTGGCGCGCCTCGTGCGCGCGTATGGTGCGGCGCTGGCCGCGTGAGGAGACACCCACATGACTATCACCGTCAACGACACGGTAACGATGCGCGCAGCGCCGGGCGCGGGCGATAGCCGGCCGGTTGCGCACCGGTCGTCGCAGATCAGCGCGGGGCCGCAGTATGTGGCCGACGTGCTCGGCCGTTTCGGCGCGGAGCCGGCGGCCGACCTCGGCGACGCGGCACCGGTCGTACTCGGCTACAACTGAGCCGCGCGGCGACGGCCGGCGCGCCGCATGCGTGCCGTCGCCGCGGCAAACGGTTAAGCTGGCGCGATCGCAACCTGCACGATCGCCGCTTCGTCATGCCTGACTTCATTTCCGAATCACTCGCGCAAACCTACGGGCGCCTGTGGTCCTGCCTCGAATCCGGCGTGAGCGCACAACGCTCGCCGTTCACGATGCTGCAGGCCGCGACGCTCGGCATCGACGGCGCGCCGAAGGTGCGCACGATCGTGTTGCGCCAGGTGAGCCGCGCCGATCGCGTGCTGTCGTTTCATACCGATGCGCGTTCGGAGAAGGTCGCGGAGCTGCGCCGCGATCCGCGCATCGCGCTCGTCGCCAGCGATCTCGATGCGCTCGTGCAGATTCGCGTGGAAGGTGCGGCATCGATCTGCGACGACGAAGCGCAACGGCGCGCCATCTGGCAATCGAGCCGGCCGCATACGCTGCTGCTGTATCGCGCACCGTTGCCGCCGGGTACGCCGGTCGCGTCGCCGGAAGCCGCGCACGTCGGCAGCGCCGCATCGACCGATGACGGCTATGACAACTTCTGCCTGCTTCACGTGACCGTGACGCGTCTCGACTGGCTCGAACTCGCGCGCGCCGGCCATCGCCGCGCGGTGTTCGACCTGCATGAAGGCGGCTACGAAGGCCGCTGGGTCGCACCCTGACGCTGCCGAAGCCCGCTCAAGGGCGCCCGTCCGACACGGCCTGCGTGGCCATCCATTCGCGCATGACGACGATCGCATCGTCGTCGCGCCGCTCGGCCGGATACACGAGATAGAACCCCACCGACAGCGGAAACGCGAAATCGAACGGTTTGCACAGCCGGCCCGCGGCGATGTCGCGCTCGACCAGCGGATCGGTCGCGAGCGCGATGCCCTGGCCGGCGACGGCCGCATCGATCGCGAGCGACGTCTGGTTGAAGCGCAACCCCTTGTGCGGATCGATGTCGACAGGTTCGGGCATCGCGGCGAGGAACTCGGGCCACAGGTCGTGTGCGTCGTGCAGCAGCACGTGGCCCGCGAGCGCGCGCGGCGACGCGGGCGCGGCCAGCAGCGCAGGGCTGCATACGGCGCACACGTCGAGCGGAAACAGCGCATGCGTGGCGAGATGCTTGCCGAACGGCGGCTTGCCGTAGCGGATCGCGAGATCGACACCGTCGTGGCGGAACGTCGCGATCTGCGGGTCGGCGATCACGCGCACGTCGTAGTCGGGATGCGCATCGGTGAACTGCGCGAGCCGCGGGATCAGCCATTTCGATGCGAACGACGGCGTCGTGCTGATCGTCAGCGCGGCGCGCCGCTTCACGAGCTTGTCGGTCGCGTCGGCGATCGCGTGCAGCGCGCGCTGCACGTCGGAGAAATACGCGGCGCCGTCGTGCGTCAGCGCGAGGCCGCGCGGCAGGCGTTCGAACAGTTTCAGGCCGAGCACGTCTTCGAGGTGGCGCACCTGCTGCGCGACGGCGCCCTGCGTGACGCCGATCTCGTCGGCGGCGGCGCGGAAATTGAGGTGCCGCGCGGACACTTCGAACGCGCGAAGCGCATTGAGCGGCGGCAGGCGGGAGGGGCGAGGCGGCATCGTCAGGCTGTAGAAAAACTATCGGCTGGAGGCAGAAATACTGGTTCGACAGTCGGGATGGATGCGCCTACATTACCACCATGGCGCGCCGAACGGCGGCAGCGCGGCGGCAGGATTCGAACGAGGAGCACATCGTGACTGTAGAAAAAGTAGCGTTGATCACGGCGGCAGGCAAGGGCATGGGCGCAGCGATCGCGCGCGAACTGGCGGCGACGGGCTATCGCGTCGCGCTGATGTCGCCGTCGGGCAGCGCGGTGGCGCTCGGCGAGGAACTGGGCGGGTTCGGCATCCAGGGCTCGGTGACGGAAGAGGCCGACATCGACCGGCTCGTGCAGGAAACGGTCGCGCGCTACGGTCGCATCGATGCGGTCGTGAACAACACCGGGCACCCGCCGAAGGGCGAACTGCTGGCGATCACCGACGACAACTGGCACGCGGGGCTCGACCTGATCCTGCTGAACGTGGTGCGCGTGATGCGCCGCGTGACGCCGATCTTCCAGAAGCAGGGCGGCGGCGCGGTGGTCAACATCTCGAGTTTCGCGGCGGATGCGCCCGAGCAGCCGATGCCCGTTTCGTCGGCGCTGCGCGCGGCGCTGAGCGCGTGGACGCGGCTGTACGCGGAACGCTATGCGGCTGAGAACATCCGGATGAACGCGGTGCTGCCGGGCTTCATCGACAGCTGGCCGGAAACGCCGGAGATCGTCGCACGCATTCCGGCCGGCCGCTTCGGCAAGACCGGCGAGATCGCGAAGACGGTCGCGTTCCTGCTGTCGGACGGCGCGGGGTACATCACCGGGCAGAACATTCGCGTCGACGGCGCGATCGTCAAGGCGCTCTGAGCATCGCGTCGGCGAGCGAGCGGCGGCGCGGGCCGGCCGCTCGCGGTGCAGCCGCTACAAACGCGTACAAATCAGACAAATACGGGATACATCAGACCTTTCAAATGGGCGACGCCGCGTGACGAGGGCGCGCCGGATCGAAAGCGTGGGCGCGACTCCGCGCGCGGCATCTTCACTTTCCACTACACGAAAGGATGCCGAACGATGTCTTCCACACCGTTTTCCCCGATGCGCCGCCACCTGCTGGCCACTTCCGTGGCCGCCGGGGTCTCGGCGATGCTGCCCACCGCGCTGCATGCGGCGACCGGCGCGAGCGGCATACGCCCGTTCACCGCGCACATTCCCGATGACGCCGTGGCCGACCTGCGCCGCCGCATTGCCGCGACACGCTGGCCGGGCCGCGAGACCGTCGCCGATGAATCGCAGGGCGTGCGGCTCGCGCGCATGCAGGCGCTGCTGCGCTACTGGGGCACCGACTACGACTGGCGCAAGGGCGAGGCGCGCCTGAACGGTTTCCCGATGTTCATCACCGAGATCGACGGGCTCGACATTCATTTCATTCACGTGCGCTCGCGGCACGAGAACGCGATGCCGATGATCATGACGCACGGCTGGCCCGGCTCCGTCTTCGAGCTGCTGAAGGCGATCGGCCCGCTGACGGACCCGACCGCGCACGGCGCGAGCGCGGACGATGCATTCCACGTGGTCGTGCCGTCGTTGCCGGGCTTCGGCTTCTCGGGCCAGCCGACGAAGACGGGCTGGGGCTCCGACCACATCGCGCGCGCATGGGGCGAACTGATGGCGCGGCTCGGCTATACGCGCTTCGTGTCGCAGGGCGGCGATTGCGGCTCCGTGATCTCGCACCGGATGGCGATGCAGCGCGTGCAGGGCCTCGTCGGGATTCACGTGAACATGCCGGCGACGGTGCCGCTGGATATCGCGACGCTGCTCGCGACCGATGCGCCCGCGCCGGCTTCGCTGTCGCCGAAGGAGAAGGCCGCGTACGAGAAGCTCGCGACCTTCTATCGCGACAACTGCGGCTACTCGGCGATGATGGTCACGCGCCCGCAGACGGTCGGCTACGCGCTTGCCGATTCGCCTTCCGGGCAGGCCGCGTGGATGTACGACAAGATCTCGCAGTGGACATACAGCGGCGGCGTGCCCGAACGCTCGATTCCGCGCGACGAGATTCTCGACGACATTTCGTTGTACTGGCTGACGAACACCGCGACGTCCGCCGCGCAGATCTACTGGGAAGATCACTCGAACAACTTCAACGCGGTGGACATCTCGCTGCCGGCCGCGATCACGGTGTTTCCGGGCGAGATCTACCAGGCGCCGCGCAGCTGGGCCGAGCGCAGCTATCACAACCTGATCTACTTCAACGAAGTCGACAAGGGCGGGCACTTCGCGGCATGGGAGGAGCCGGAGCTGTTTGCGCGTGAAGTGCGTGCCGGGTTCCGGCCGTTGCGGCGCGTATAAGCGCGCGACGGGCAGGCAAACGCGGGCCGGCGGTCATGCGGCCCGCGTTCGCTTTCGTGGGCGTGACGCGCCCCGGCAATCGTCTCAATGGGGGGCAACTTGCGCTGCATCCAGTTCGTTGTGGTCCGACAGAAAGCGCAACAGCGCCCAGTTGAATGTCCTGGCGCTGTCGAGATTCGGATGATGCCCGCTTCCCGGGAGTGCACTGAATCGCGCACCCGGGATCATGGCGGCAAGCCGCTGGCCTTCGATCGCCGGGTGAATGCCATCGTCGTCGCTTTGCAGAACCAGCGTCTCGCTGCGAACGAGATTCAGTCTTCTGCGCACGTCGAAGTTCGCGATTTCGTCGCAAAGGCGAGCGAGGAAGGCTGAATCGGCGCCTGCCGCATGGGCATGGCCGATCTGGTACGCGATCTCCCCATCTTCCGTTTGAGCGTAGTCGGCGCTCACCAATGACGGCCACATTTCCTCGAACCAGCGCGTCGCGCCGTCGCCGCGCTGGAACGCTGCCTTCCACAGCTCGAACCGGCGCACGACATCGTCGGCAGCCAGGTTCGAGAATCCGTTGCAGATGACGAGCTTACCGACCCGCGACGGCGCGTCGATCGCCATCGATAGCGCAATGGCGCCACCGAGTGACAGGCCGACCAGGTTCGCGCTTTCCAGCCCGAGATGGTCCAGCAGACATTCCAGGCCGATGGCGAATGCCTGAACATCGAGCATGCGATCCGGATAGGACGACGCGCCGTGACCGGGAAGGTCCGGCACGATCACGCGAAAACCGGCCTGACGCAGGAACGACATCTGGCGCGCCCACGCGCGCCCGCAACTGCCCATATCGTGAATCAACAAGACAGGCGTGCCGCTGCCGACATCAGCGTAGTAGAGATCGTGGTCTCCGAATGATAGTTTTGTCATGGGTCTGCTCCGTAGTCGCGCCCAACATGCGCTCTCGCGATTATCTTAATATTGAGATATATTGATGACAAGCGCTCACCGAGAACCCCTTCAAATGCGAGGACATTCATGATTGCGTCGGCCAAGGAGGATCATGTCGACCGTGTGGTGGCTCAATGGCGCGACGAACGCCCTGAGCTCGACGTCGCGTCGATGGAGATCTTCGGCCGGCTCGCGCGGCTTTCCAAGCACTGCGAGAAAGCGCGTACGGAGGCGCTTTCGCCGTTTGGATTCAAGGAAGGCGAATTCGATGTGCTGGCGACGCTTCGACGTGCCGGCGAGCCGTACGAGCTGTCGCCGACGCAGCTTTACCGCTCGCTCATGATCACGTCCGGCGCGATCACGAACCGGTTGATGCGCCTGGAGCAGGCCGGCCTCGTCGAGCGTGTACCGAATCCACAGGACGGCCGGGGCCTGGCCGTGCGGTTGACGCCAGCCGGCCTCGAGCTGATCGATCGGGCCGTGCGCGTGCACGTGGATACGCAGAATCTGCTGCTCGGAGGGCTCGATGCCGATGGCCGTACGATGCTTGCGGCACTCTTGAAGCAGGCGCTGCTCGCGTTGCCGGGTGAGGCACTCCCGCAGGACGACGCCGGTTAGGTGGCGGGAAAGGGCGATCGATGATCGCCGCGGTATGACCCGGGCGTCGAGGGGAACCGGGAAGAAGTCCAATGACAACAACAACGAGGTAGATCGTGCTCAACAGTAACGTATTGCGCCAACTCGACCTGCAAGACGTAATGGTGTTTCTGTGTCTGTACGAACACAAGAGCGCACGCCGCACCGCCGAGGTCATGAGCATCAGCCAGCCCACCGTCAGCTATTGTCTGAAGCGGTTGCGCAATTGCTTCCACGACGTGCTCTTCGATGTCGATCACGGCAGCCTCGTCGCGACGGCCAAGGCCGAGGCTATCGAGCCCTATCTGCGAAACGTGATCGATGCGGTGAACCACTGCGCCGACATGGATGACGACCAGGTGGTCGCCACGACACGCCGCGTGATGCGCGTCTGTGCGCCGGAGTACTTCGAGCTGCTGTTGCTGCCGGGTGTGCTCGAGTCGTTCATGAAGCGTGGCCGGGAAACCTCGCTGATCGTCGACCGCCTCGGCCGCGATCTGCCGGTGGAACGGCTGCTGGCCGGCGAAATCGACTTCGCGATCGGCTTCGGTCCCGGCTACCATCGGCTGCATCCCGACCTGCAATGGGAATCGGTCCTTTCCGACACCTTCGTGTGTCTGACCGCGTCGCGCAAGCTCGCGCCGTCGACGCGCGTCTCGCTCGACGAATTCTGCGACATGGACCACGTGTTCCCGACGCCGTGGGTATCCGAGCGCAACATGATCGATGGCTGGCTCGAAAAGCTCGGCCGCTCACGCAGTATCGTCGCGCGCGCCAACACGTATCAGGCCTGCCTGAACATCGTCGCGCGGCTGCCGGTTGCCCTGACGTTGCCGCGGCGCCTGATCCAGTACCTGTCGATTCCGCCGGCCGTGCAGATCTGCGAAGTGCCGCTCGGCTTCCCGACCTTCACGCTGGACGTGATCTGGTCGACGCCGATGGAAAAGAACCCCGACATCCGCACCATGCGCACCCTGTTCAAGGATCTCGCGAGCGCCAATGCGCTCGAACCGGGGGAATTGCCGCGCGCGTAGCGTCGACCTGCCGGTGCCGGCCGGCGATCGCCGCCGTCCGGTTTATTGCCGGTGAGGAAGCAAACCCCGGCTTCCTTGCAGGACCCTAAACAAAATTTACATCCACCATTTAATTTTTAAAACGGTGCGCCCGGCCGTGTCGGTAGATTGGTCAGTGTTCGACGAAGCCGTGCTTCGAACACAAGACTAACCACACTGAGAGGCAGCCATGATGGATGTAGTTGACGTAGTCACTGCGCAGGTTCAGCACAAACCGTTGCCGCGTTTCGGCTTCGAGTTGATCGAAAGTCTCGAGCCCGGTCAAAAGGCGATCGACCTCGTCGATACCGCCCAGTTGTACGACCAGCTCGCCCATTCGGGTGTCGTGATCTATCGCAATTTCGCGGATACGCTCGACGATTTCAACCGCTTCGTCAGCCAGCATTCGGCGCGCGTCACGTTCGATCCGGCGCGCAAGACCTCGACGGAAAACACCGCCGAAATCGATGCCGGCGAGCTCGAAATGGGCCTGCACCGTGAGAACGGCAACCTGCCGTTCACGCCCGACCTGCAATGGTTCTACTGCCTCGAGCCGGCTCGCGTCGGCTCCGAGACGACGATCTGTGACGGGCAGCGCGTGCTGCACGAACTGACGCCGGCCGTGCGTCGCCTGTTCGAGCAGCGCCAGATCAAGTATTCGCGCCGCATTCCCTGGCCGAATGTACAACGCTTCCTGAGCGTCGAGCTGCAGCTGCCGGCGCACGAAGTGAACGACTCGCATCTCGAGGTCGTCAACCAGCGCGTTCGAGGTCAGCATTATCGCCGTCTCGACCCGTTTCTCGTGTCGTCGGAGCGTGTGACCGATGCGATTATCACCAGCTGCTTCTCCGGCCGTCGCGCGTTCTGCAATTCGCTCCTCGGGCCGAGCGTGAACTACGAACCGCCGCTGATCACGTGGGCCGACGGGTCCGACATCGATTTCGAGGTGTGGGACGAAATCAAGGACGTGACCGCCCGTTATACGTACGACCTGTTCTGGAACAAGGGCGACATCGTCGTGATCGACAACAGCCGCGTGATGCACGGCCGCCGCCGCCTCGCGGACACGGGGCGCCGCATCTTCGGTGCGCAAAGCTATCGCAAGGGAGCAATCGCATGATCAGCGCACTCATCGAACGTCATTTCGCCGAAGCGCCGAACCGCATTGTCGTGCGGGAGATGGACGGCCGTGAATACTCGCTGGACGAACTGCGCGCGGACGTCGCGCGGATCGCCGGCAAGCTGGAGGAGGTGTACGGCGATTGCAGCGGCCTCGTGTTCGGTATTGCCGCGCGCTCCAGCTACACGTGGGTCGCGACGATGCTCGCGATTTTCCGCGTGAAGGCGGTGCTTCTGCCGGTGCCGATCGAGTTTTCCGACGAGCAGATCGGCAGCCTGCTGCACAAGGCAACCGCGATCTTCGCGCAGGATGCGAAAACCGCCGCACGCATCGGCTCGATCCTGCCGGGCATCTCGTGCATCGACGCCGCGAGCGAGCGCGACGGTTGGCCCGCGGCGGGCGCACCCACCGGCGAGCGAATCGAGCCGGGTATCTGCGGGATCATCCATACGTCGGGCACGACGTCGAAGCCGAAGGGCGTGAAGATCCGCGACGAGGCGGTCGGCCTGCTCGTGACGAACGTGCTGAAGCGCGTGCCGGCCGGCCCGCTCGATTACCTGTCGATCGTGCCGATGAGCCTGCTGATCGAACAGGTGCTCGGCGTGTTCCTGCCGGTGCTGTCCGGCGGCTCGCTGACGCTGATGCCCGCGAACTACGCGGAGTACGGCGCACGCAGCGGCAATGCGCGCGACTACCTGGACCTGATCGCCCGCGTCGATCCGAACTTCCTGTACCTGCCGCCGAAGCTGCTCGAGGAGGCCGATGCGTTGCTGGAGTCGACCGGTACGACGCAACTGTTCGGCCGCCGCAATCCGCACATCATCACGGGCGGCGCGAAGATTCCGGCCACCGTGCTCGAATCGCTGGACAAGCGCGGCGTGCAGGTTTACGAAGCGTACGGGCTCAGCGAGAACAGTTCGATCATCTCGCTGAACTACCCGGGGCAGCGCCGCATCGGCTCGGCCGGGACGCTGCTCGACGGGATCGTGCCGGTGATCGTCGATGGCGAGCTGCGCGTGCGCACGCCGACGCTCTGCGCGGGCTACTACAACTCGGACGATACGTCGTGCGAGCTGACCGACGGCTACCTGCATACCGGCGACATCGCCGAGATCGTCGATGGTTTCCTGTACATCACGGGCCGCAAGAAGCACGTGATCATCCTGTCGACGGCGCGCAACATCTCGCCGGAGTGGGTGGAGACGGTCTACAAGGAAAGCGCGCTGATCGACGACATCGTGGTGTTCGGCGAAGGGCGCGAAGAGCCGGCGGCGATCGTGCTGTCCGCGCACGACGAAGCGGCGGTGCGCGACGAGATGGCGCGGCTCGAACCGCGGCTCGCGGATTTCGCGCGCGTGCGGCGCGTCCGGGTCGTGACGGACATCGAGCGTTTCCGCAAGGATTACTACACGGTCACCGGGCGGCCGCGCCGTCAGCTGATCGAGCGCGATCACGCGGCGTCGCTTTATTGACCGGGAGCCGAACGTGCACATCGTACGAAGCTTTCATCCGGGCCAGGACGCTTATCGCGAGATGCAGCTCGCGGTCTCGCAGCACTACTACCAGGCGCACGGCGCGCGTCCGGAGCCTCGCCCGGACCAGTTCTGGTGCCTGACCGACCGCAAGATGACGTTGCCCGGCTACGCGTGCCTGGGGCTCAGCTGGGGCGACAGCGCCCCGCTGTTCTCCGAGCACTACCTCGACGAATCGCTGACGAGCCTTTACGGGCTGTCGCGTGCGGAGCTGGTCGAACTCGGGCAGTTCTCGTCGTTCGGCGCGAAGGGCGCGGGGCGCTACCTGATCGCGAACGTGTTCCGTACGCTGGCCCAGCATCACTACCGGTACGTGCTGATGACGGCGACGGAGCGGGTGCGTCACATCGTGCAGTCGTTGCAAATCGCCTATGACGATCTCGGCCCCGCGTGCGTGAGCCGGGTACGTGACCGACATGTCGACTGGGGTACGTACTACGACAACTCGCCGCGCGTCATCATGGTGAAGATCGACGACATGGCCAGGCGCAACGACTTGCCGATGTGGAGCCCGCTCGATGATCCGCCGTCGGCCCGCATGCCGCTGAGGCAGGTCGAATGCACCGCAAACGGTCACTGATCCCGATGGGCCGCACGCATGCGCGTCGGCCTGTCATGTCATTTCAGGAACGTCCCCATGTCCGACTCAAATAGATACGAAAACTTCCTCGTGTTCCTGGCGCCGCTGATCAACAGCGTCGGCGGGATCGCGATCGACCTCTATGCGCCGAGCATTCCGGCCATCGGTCGAGAACTCAACGTCATGCCGAGCATGATGCAGAACACGATCACGATCACGCTCGTGTTCTATGCGATCGGCCAGCTCGCGTTCGGCATGCTGGCCGACTGGTGGGGCCGGCGCCCGTCGGTGCTCTTCGGCCTTGCGCTGTTCATCGCCGGCAGCGCACTCGCGGTCGTCGCGCCGTCGTTCGAGGTGCTGATGGCGGGACGCGCGATCCAGGGCTTTGCGATCGGCTCATGCCAGGTCGTCGCGCGCGCCGTGCTGGTCGACCGGCTGAAGGGCGACCGCTTCCGCGTCGCGATCGTCTACCTCAGCCTGGCGTTCGGGCTCGGCCCGGTGATCGCGCCGTACATCGGCGGACACGTGCAGGAGTGGGCCGGCTGGCGCTGGAACTTCGTCGTGTACTGCGGCTACGGGCTCGTCGTGCTGTCGTTCGCGTTCGTGGGCCTGCGCGAGACGCTGCGGCCGGAGTTGCGGCGCACGCCGCGGCAAACCATCGCGGGCTATCGCGAGATCCTGTCCGATTCGCACTTCCAGTCGGCTGTCGCGATGCTCGGGATGAGCTTCTCGGCGTTCCTGATGTGGAACGTGATCGGGCCGTACATCGTGCAGTTCCGCCTCGGGCATTCCGCGTCGTACTTCGGCTCGACCGCGCTCGGCGTCGGGCTGTGCTACCTCGGCGGCACGACGCTGAACCGGAGCCTGATCCGGCGCTACAGCGGCGAGCAGCTGATGCGCGGCGGCATCGCGATCTTTGCGCTCGGGGTGGCGTGCGTGGCGTCGAGCGGCGGCGAGCTGATCCTGGTGACCGCACTCGGCGGGATCATGCTGATCGCGTTTGCGCAGGGCTTCATCTTCTCCAACGCGATGGCGCGCTCGATGGCCCTGTTCCCGGGCCGCGCGGGCGCCGCCGCGAGCCTGCAGGGGTGCCTGATGCTCGCGCTCGGCTCGATCGTGTCGGGCGTCGTCAGCGCGCTGCCCATCGAGACGAATGCGGCGATTGCCGTCATGTTCGCGTGTCTGCTGGGCGTGACCATGATCGGCTTCAGGCAACTGCATCGTCTGCATCCGCAGGTGGCGCGATGAAGGCCGCCGTCGCGCTCGCGCTGCGGCTCGTCCTCGGCGCGTTCTGGATCTGGGCCGGCTTGACGAAGATCGTCGGGCACTTCGATGCGGGGCCCTTCCTGAGCGCCGCCGTCTCGCGATCCACAGTGGCGCCCGAAGCCGTGCGGCTCGCGCTGGCCGGCGCGATCGGACACGTCGCGCTTCCGCACGTCGTCGCGGTCAACCTGGTCGTGCCCTGGCTCGAACTGGCGGCAGGGCTGTCGATCCTGCTCGGCATCGCAACCGCGTGGGGGGTTGCCGGTGCGGCGGCGATGTCGGTGCTGTTCCTCATGTGCGGGGCGGTCAGTACCAATCCATTGCTGCTGTTCGGCGCCGTCCTGTTGGCGATGTTTCACCCGTATGCGCGCGCATGGACCCTTCATGCGTCGCGATCGCCTGCCACGACTATCTGATCTCGTGGCGGGTGTCTTTTCACCGCATGTCCCGTTCGTCCCGGGCATGCGGTTTTTTTCGTGTCAGGCGCGCGAAATATTTAAACGGGGATTCAAAAAATTGACATCCGGGGGAGGTCGCTCCACACACACTGATGTCATGACTGATTCATTGGGGAGATATCGGTGAGACGCTCAATGTTTTTTACCGCGGGCGCGTTGATCGTCCTGTTTGGCGCGTTGTTCCTGTGGCGCACGGAACGTGTATCGGCTGCCGACCGGCCTGCGGCGCCACCGGCGCCGTTGCCGGTCGAAACCGTCGTCGTGAACCCGGAGGCGACGGCGCCTACGCTCGACGCGGTCGGCTCGCTCGAAGCGGTCCGTCAGGTGACCATCGCGCCGGAAGTCGCGGGGCGCATCGTCGGCATCCAGTTCGTCGCGGGCTCGCGCGTGAGTGCCGGGCAAACACTCGTGCAGCTTTACGATGCGCCCGAGCAGGCGAAGCTCGCCGGGCTGCAGGCGAAGGCCGACTATACGCGCCGGCAGTTCGCACGCGCCGAGCAGCTCGTGCCGAACGGCGCCGAGCCGAAGGCGACATTCGACGCACGCCGCTATGAACTCGACGCCGCGCGCGCCGATATCCGCGAGACCCAGGCGGTCATTACGCAGAAGTTGATTCGCGCGCCGTTCTCCGGCGTGATCGGCTTGCGCCGCGTGAACCTCGGGCAGTACCTGAACCCGGGCGACGCGATCGCGACGCTCACGGATCTCGACGTGTTGTACGCGAACTTCACGGTGCCGCAGAAGGCGTTGAGCCGCGTGGCGCTCGGCCAGACCGTGCGCGTGACGACGGATGCGTATCCGGGCCGGACGTTCGAAGGGCGCGTGACCGCTATCGAGCCGCAGGTCGGCGACGAGACCCGCAACATCACCGTGCAGGCCACGGTGGCCAATTCCGGCCAGTTGCTGCGCCCGGGGATGTATATCGACGCGCATCTGGCGCTGCCGGGTCGCGACGCCGTGATCAGCGTGCCGGATACCGCGGTGCAGACCTCGCAGGCGGGCGACACCGTGGTCGTGGTCGAGCAGCGCGACGGGCGCGGTGTCGGCGTGGCGCGCGTGCGCCAGGTGCGGACCGGCGCGCGCGAGCGTGGCCGCATCGTCATCGACGACGGGCTGCGCGCCGGCGACGTGGTCGTGACGACCGGGCAGTTGCGCGTCGCGCCGGGCGCGAAGGTGCAGGCGCTGGCCGATGCGTCCACGCAACGGGAGACGGTGCGATGAGCCAGACCACGCAAGGCGCGCGTTTCACCGACATCTTCGTGCGGCGGCCGGTGCTGTCGCTCGTGTGCAGCCTGCTGATCCTGCTGGTGGGCCTGCGCTCGCTCGGCGCGCTGCCGGTGCGCCAGTATCCGATGCTGGAGAGCGCGACGATCAGCGTCGAGACGGCCTATCCCGGTGCGTCGCAGGCGTTGATGCAGGGTTTCGTGACGACGCCGATCGCGCAGTCGATCGCGACGGCGGACGGCATCGAGTACCTGACCTCCACGTCCACGCAGGGCAAGAGCATCGTGAAGGCGCGGCTGCGCCTGAATGCGAACGCCGACCGCGCGATGACGGAAATCATGGCGAAGGTGCAGGAGGTCAAGTACAAGATGCCCGAGGGCGCGTACGACTCCGTGATCACCAAGCTGACCGACGCGCCCACCGCCGTCATGTATCTGGGCTTCTCGAGCGATACGTTGTCGATCCCCGAGATCACCGATTACGTGGTGCGGGTGGCGCAGCCGCTGGTCACCACGGTGCCGGGCGTCGCGTCGGCCGACATCGTCGGCGGCCAGAACCTCGCGATGCGGGTCTGGCTCGACGCGTCGCGGCTTGCCGCGCACGGGCTGTCGGCCGCCGATGTGTCGGCCGCGCTGAAGGCGAACAACGTGCAGGCCGCGCCGGGCCAGTTGAAGGGCGCGCTGACCGTCGCCGACATTTCCGCGAACACCGACCTGACCGACGTCGGTGCGTTCGGCAACCTCGTCGTGAAATCGGATGCGAACGGCAGTTTCGTGCGGTTGCGCGACGTCGCGACGATCGAGCTGGGGGGCCAGCAATACAACGCGAGCGCGCTGATGAACGGGCACCGCGCCGTCAACATCGCGATCAACGCGACGCCGTCGGGCAACCCGCTCGACATCGTGCGCGGCGTACAGGCGCTGCTGCCGACGATGGAGCGCAGCAAGCCGGCCAGCATCAGGATCGGCGACGTGTTCGACGTCGCGCGCTTCGTCAACGCGTCGATCGACGAGGTGCGCGAGACGATCATCGAGGCGATCGCGATCGTCGTGGTCGTGATCTTCCTGTTCCTCGGTTCGTTCCGCGCGGTCGTGATTCCGGTCGTGACGATTCCGCTCGCGCTGGTCGGCTCCGCCGCGCTGATGCTGGCCGCCGGTTTCTCGCTGAACCTGCTCACGCTGCTCGCGATGGTGCTGGCGATCGGGCTGGTAGTCGACGACGCGATCGTCGTCGTCGAGAACATTCACCGGCACATCGAATCCGGCGAGCCGCCCGCGCGCGCGGCGTTGCTCGGCGCGCGCGAGATCGCGTCGCCGGTGATCGTGATGACCATCACGCTCATCGCGGTGTATGCGCCGATCGGGCTGATGGGCGGGCTGACCGGCTCGTTGTTCCGCGAATTCGCGTTCACGCTCGCGGGGGCGGTGTGCGTGTCCGCGGTGATCGCGCTGACGCTTTCGCCGATGCTGAGCTCGCTGCTGCTCGACAGCCGGATGTCGGAGGGGCGCGTCGCGCGGGCGATCGAACACGCGCTGTCGCGCGTCACGCACGGGTACCGGCGCCTGCTGCACGCGAGCCTCGGCGCGCGGCCGGCGGTGCTGGTGTTCGGCGCGGGCGTGCTGCTCGGCATCGGCGTGCTGTTCAGCGGCGTGAAGCGCGAACTGGCGCCGCAGGAGGACCAGGGCTCGATCATGCTGCAGGTGAAGGCGCCGCAGTATGCGAACCTCGACTATCTCGAACGCTATGCGCCGCAGATCGAGAAGGTGTTCCGCTCGCTGCCGGAAGCGGATACGAGCTTCGTGCTGAATGGCGTCGGCGGGGCCAACCTCGGCTTTGCCGGCGTGAACCTCGTCGACTGGTCGAAGCGCACACGCGGTGCGGCCGACCTGCAGGCGCTCGTGCAGGCGCGTGCGAACGCGATCGCGGGCGACCAGGTGTTCACGTTCCTGCTGCCGTCGCTGCCCGCGTCGAGCGGCGGCCTGCCGATCCAGATGGTGCTGCGCGCGCCCGCGGACTTCAAGGACATCTTCGCGACGATGGACAAGCTGAAGGCTGCCGCGTCGAAGAGCGGGCTGTTCGCGGTGGTCGACAGCGACCTGACGTTCGACAGCCGCGCGGTCGGCGTGACGATCGACCGCAACCAGGCGAATGCGCTCGGCGTGACGATGAAGGACATCGCCGATACGCTCGCGGTGCTCGTGGGCGAGAACTACGTGAACCGCTTCGACCACAACGGCCGCTCGTACGACGTGATTCCGCAGGTCGCGCGCGCGGAGCGCCTGTCGTCGGAGATGCTGAACCGTTACTACGTGAAAACGCGCGGCGGCAAGATGGTGGCGCTGTCGACGGTCGTGCGCGTGTCGAACGGCAGCCAGGCGAACGCGCTCACGCAGTTCAACCAGCTGAACTCGGCGACATTGTCGGCGGTGGCCGCGCCCGGCGTGACGATGGGGCAGGCGGTCGAGTTTCTGCAGAAGCAGCCGCTGCCGGCCGGATACGACATCGACTGGCTCGGCGAATCGCGGCAATACGTGCAGGAGGGCAACCGGCTGACGGTCACGTTCGTGTTCGCGCTCGTCGTCATCTTCCTGGTGCTTGCCGCCCAGTTCGAGAGCCTGCGCGATCCGCTCGTGATCCTCGTGTCGGTGCCGCTGTCGGTGTGCGGCGCGCTGGTGCCGCTGTACCTCGGCTTCGCGACGCTGAACATCTATACGCAGATCGGGCTCGTTACGCTGATCGGCCTGATTTCGAAGCACGGGATCCTGATGGTGAGCTTCGCGAACGAACTGCAACGCACGCAGCATCTCGACCGGCGCGCGGCGATCGAGCACGCGGCGGCGGTACGGCTGCGGCCGATCCTGATGACGACGGCCGCGATGGTCGCCGGGCTCGTGCCGCTGATTTTCGCGCGCGGCGCGGGCGCGGCCAGCCGCTTCGCGATCGGGATCACGGTTTCGACCGGGATGCTGGTCGGTACGCTGTTCACGCTGTTCGTGCTGCCGACCGTGTACACGCTGATCGCGAAACGCCATCGCGAGGCGGCGACCAGCGAGCGCGCCCGCGTGCTGGAGGCCGTATGAGCATGCAATCTGAAACGCGCGCCGCGGCGGCGCGCAACGGGAGCAACATGAGTCGAATTCGCGTCGCGGCCGTTGCGGCGGCCGCGCTCTTCGCGACGGGCTGCACGATGGCGCCGCGCTACACGCGGCCCGATGCACCGGTGGCGCAGGCGTTCCCGTCCGGCGGCGTCTATTCGACGCAGCCGGGCGCGGCAGCGGGTGCGCGCAGTGCGAACGGCCGGGCGGCAACCACCGTCGGCTGGCGCGAATTCTTCGCCGATCCGCGCCTGCAGCGGCTGATCGAGATCGCGCTGACGAACAATCGCGATCTGCGTGTGGCAGTGCTGAATATCGAGGCCGCGCGGGCGCAGTACCAGATCACGCGAGCGGGGCTGTTCCCGACGCTCGACGGCGTGGGGACGGGCAACATCCAGCGCTATCCGCAGGGTGTTTCGCCTACTCAACAGGCGACCATCTCGCGCACCTACAACGTCGGCCTGTCGGCGTCGTGGGAACTCGACCTGTTCGGCCGCGTGCAGAGCCTGAAGGACCAGGCGCTCGCGCAGTACCTGTCGACCGCCTACGCACGGCAGGCGTCGGAAATCTCGCTGGTGTCGCAGGTGGCGGATCAGTATCTGACGCTGCTGTCGACCGACGATCTGCTGAAGATCACGGAGAACACGCTGAAGACGGCGCAGGACTCCTACAACCTGACGAAGCTGCAGTTCGACAACGGCACCGGCACGGAACTCGACCTGCGCCAGGCGCAGACGGTGGTCGAGCAGGCGCTCGCGAACCAGCAGGCACAGGCGCGCGCACGCGCACAGGCGCTGAATGCGCTGGTGCTGCTGGTTGGCGAATCGCTGCCGGATGACCTGCCCGCAGGCATGCCGCTCGACGCGCAGAACCTGCTGCCGGACGTGCCGGCCGGTTTGCCGTCGGATTTGCTGACGCGTCGCCCCGACGTGATGCAGGCCGAGCAGGCGCTGCTGGCTGCGAACGCGAACATCGGCGCGGCGCGTGCGGCGTTCTTCCCGAAGATCTCGCTGACCGCCGCGTTCGGCACGGCGAGCCCGACGTTGGGCGGCCTGTTCAAGGCCGGCACGGCGGCGTGGTCGTTCGCGCCGAACATTGCGTTGCCGATCTTCGAGGGCGGGAAGAACATCGCGAACCTCGATCTGGCAAACGTGCAGAAGCGCATCGAGATCGCGAACTACGAGAAGGCGATCCAGTCGGCATTCCGCGAAGTGTCGGACGGCCTGGCCGCACGCGGTACGTACGACCAGCAGATTGCCGCGCTCGAGCGCAACGCGCACGCGCAGCAGCGCCGCTTCGACCTGTCGGACCTGCGCTACAAGAGCGGTGCCGACAGCTATCTGTCGGTGTTGACCGCACAAACGGACCTCTACACGGCGCAGCAGTCGCTGATCAATGCGCGTCTGGCGCGCTGGACGAACCTGGTCAGCCTGTACCGGGCGCTGGGGGGCGGATGGATCCAGCGTAGCGGCGAGATGCCGCGTCCGGCGGATCAGCCGATCGCATCCAGATAGGTGGAGATGCTCGACGAACGCGGGCCGCTGCAATCAGGCGGCTTGCGTTCGTTTCTGCTTGATCGCGAAAACGGCGGTCACTCGATTGCTCCCTGATGAAGCACCACGCATTTCCGCACGCGATTGAATGACAAGACGATGAAACGCGTCCTTGCTAATTGAAACATTCCATCGTAATTATTTGATTCAAAAGCGATTTTGATAAAAATCAAGACTATGTCGCTTGATTGATCGGATGTAATGCAACCGTCAATACAATGATTCGCGGCGGAAAGGCCAATCGGCCTTTTCACAGTTTCGCCCGGTGAAAAAATACGATCCGAGGTTTCGCGATGACGAATGACGACGTGCGCCGGCCGCGCGCGCCTGGCACTGGCATGCGGCCGCTCGAAGGCAAAAGAGGAATCGTCGTCGGCCTGGCGAACGAGCAGAGCATCGCCTGGGGATGTGCGCGCGCCTTTCACGCGGCGGGGGCCGAGCTGGCCGTGACCTGGCAATCCGACCGCGCGTTGCCGTACGTCGAGCCGCTGCTGGAGCAACTGAAGCCGGCGATCGCGATGCCGCTCGATGTCAGCCGGGCGGACCAGATGCGCGAAGTGTTCGACACGATCGGCGAGCAGTGGGGCGGCCTCGATTTTCTGTTGCATGCCGTGGCCTTCGCACCCAGGGCCGACCTGCACGGGCGGGTCGTCGACAGTTCGCCGGAAGGGTTCGCACTCGCGATGGATACCTCCTGCCACTCGTTCGTCAGGATGGCGAAGCTTGCCGAGCCGTTGATGACCGCCGGTGGCAGCCTGATGGCAATGACCTATATCGGCGCCGACCAGGTCATCGCCGAGTACGGCGTGATGGGGCCGGTCAAGGCGGCGCTGGAGGCCGCCGTTCGCTATCTGGCCGTCGAACTGGGGCCGGCAGGCATCCGCGTGCATGCGGTGTCGCCCGGTGCATTGCCCACGCGCGCGGCCTCCGGGCTGCCGAACTTCGATCACCTGCTCGACGACACCGCACGGCGTGCGCCATTGCGCCGGCCGCTCGACATCGACGACGTCGGCGCGCTGTGCACCTTTCTCGCCAGCGATGCCGCACGCGCGATGACCGGCGGCGTTCACTACATCGATGCCGGGATGCACGTGCTCGGCTGACGCGAGACGGCCGCTCCCGGAATGTTTCGAGATTCACCTTGCCCCTCTGGAGGACAGTGTTATGGATGCTGCCACGCAACTGGCGCGCAGTCATGAGATCGCCGCGGAGATTGTCCACGTCCTGCAAAAGCGCACGCAGCACGCGCTGGAACAGTACGGAAAGCGGTTGAGCGAAGCATTCGACGGCAGCGACAGCCTTGGTCACGACCCGGGCGCCGCCCCTTTCGCCACGCCGTTTTCGCCGCTCGGCGCCTGGCATTACGCGGTCGACGCCGTACAGCGTTCGCTGCTGTTCTGGGACACGCTGCGCGAGCGCGGCACGCAATACGTCGAGCGTGCGGCCCAGGGGCTCGCGCCGGTGCTTCACTTCGACTATGACGTCGTCCTCGACGGCCGGCAGTTCGAGCGGCCCGTCAATTACGCGCTCGTTCATATCCGGCCGCCGGAGGGCGTGATCGTCGACGCCGCCAGGCGGCCCTACCTGATCATCGATCCGCGCGCGGGGCACGGCCCCGGCATCGGCGGCTTCAAGGACGATTCTCAGGTCGGCGTGGCGTTGCGCGCGGGGCATCCGGTGTACTTCGTCGTGTTCTTCCAGGAGCCCGAGCCCGGCCAGACGCTGCTCGACGTGTGCGCGGCGGAACAGGTGTTCGTCCGGAAGGTGCGAGAGCGGCATCCGGACAGCCTCAAGCCGGCCATCGTCGGCAACTGCCAGGGCGGCTGGGCCGCGATGATGCTCGCAAGCTCGTCGGCGGACGATACGGGCCCGATCGTGATCAACGGTGCGCCGATGTCGTACTGGAGCGGCGCGTGGAGCGACGGGCCCGGCGACAATCCGATGCGCTATGCCGGCGGGCTGCTCGGCGGCACCTGGCTCGCGTCGTTCTCGTCGGATCTCGGCAACGGCAAGTTCGACGGCGCGTATCTCGTTCAGAACTTCGAGAACCTGAACCCGGCGAACACGCTGTGGGACAAGTATTACCACGTGTACGACAACATCGACACGGAGCCGCCGCGCTTCCTCGAGTTCGAGCGCTGGTGGGGCGGCTACTACCTGATGAACCGCGAAGAGATCGAATGGATCACGCGCAACCTGTTCATCGGCAACAAGCTCTGGTCCGGCGAGGTGCGGGACGGAGCGGGCAACGCGTTCGACCTGCGCAAGATCCGCTCGCCGATCATCCTGTTCGCGTCGATGGGCGACAACATCACGCCGCCGCAGCAGGCGTTCAACTGGGTCGCCGACATCTACGGCAGCACGGAGGAGATCAAGTCGCGCGGGCAGGTGATCATCGGGTTGATGGAGGAGGATGTCGGGCATCTCGGCATCTTCGTGTCGGGCAAGGTCGCGAAGAAGGAGCACGCGCAGATCGTCAGCGTGCTGGATGCCGTCGAAACGCTGCCGCCCGGCCTCTATGCGATGTCGATCGAGGAAGTGAAAGGCGCCGACGGCAAGGTCGGATACGACGTCACCTTTGCCGAGCACCGTCTCGAAGAGATCGCGCAATACTTCAACCGCTTCGGGCGCAAGGACGAACAGGCGTTCGAGGCCGTCGCCGAGCTGTCCGAATTCACGCAGCGCGCGTATGAACTGTTCATGCAGCCGTTCGTGCAGCAGGCATCGAACGAAACCACGGCGCGCCTGCTGCGCGATTTTCATCCGCTGCGCTTTCAGCGCTGGGCGTTTTCGGATCTGAACCCGTGGCTAGGCTGGCTGAAGCCGGCCGCCGCCACGGTCAAGGCGAACCGCCAGCCTGCCGACGATATCGAGCCGTGGCGCAAGCTCGAACGCCGCGGTTCGGACGTCGTCAGCGCGTCGCTCGATTTTTTCCGTGCGATGCGCGATGCGGGCACCGAGTCGCTGTTCTTCACGCTGTACACGCAGCCTTTCATGCTTCATTTCGCGGAACGGTATCGCGACCATCATGCCGCTTCGCCGGTGGCGGCGGACCCGCGCGAGCTGCCGTTCGTGCAGGACGCGCTGGCGTCGATCGACCGGGGCGGCTACACCGAAGCGGTTGCGCGCGCAGCGTTTCTGCTCGAGCGCAGCGGCGAACCGTTTCCGCTGGCACAGCTTGCGACCGAGCGCGAGCTCGCCGAAACCTACGCCGAGTATCTGCCGGACCTGCCGCCCGACCAGTGGCGGCGCATCTACGGCGAGCAGGAAATCATCGCGACTTACGCGCGGCAGCAGGCCGTCGCCACGCTGCCGGCGCTGCTGGCCCGGCCGGAAGACCGCCAGCGGCTGCTGACGTTGCTGGACAAGCTGCTGGGCGATCCGCGCGTGCAAAGCACGTCGGTGAGCGAGCAACAGTGGGCGGCGCTGCAACGCATCCGCGCGGTGCTGGGTGCACCGCCCGCGACGCGGCCGGCCAAGGCGCCGGTGGCGGCCCTCGAACGTGTGCAGTGACGGACAGCCGGGAACCACGATGGAAAACAGACACGAGAAATATCTCCGCCTCATCGAACACTGCCGGACGCTCGCGCCGATGCCGACGGCCGTCGCGCACCCGTGCGATCGAAGCTCGCTCGAAGGGGCGCTGGAGGCGGCGCGCAAGGGGCTCATCGAGCCGATCCTGGTCGGCCCGCGTGCCCGTATCGAAGCGACCGCCGCGGAGGCCGGGCTGTCGATCATCGATCACGAGATCGTCGATGCGCCGTACAGCGAGGCGTCGGCAGCAGCGGCGGTGCGGCTCGTCCGCGACGGGCGGGCGGCCGCGCTGATGAAGGGCAGCCTGCATACCGACGAGCTCATGGCCGAAGTGGTGCGTCACGATGCCGGATTGCGCACGGGCCGGCGCATCAGCCATTGCTTCGTCATGGACGTGCCCGCCCATGCCGATCCGCTCATCGTGACCGACGCGGCGATCAATATCGCGCCGACGCTTGAGGACAAGGTCGACATCCTTCAGAATGCGATCGATCTTGCCCATGCGCTTGAATTTCCGCAGGTGC
The DNA here is from genome assembly GCF_005502655.1 of Burkholderia sp. 4NA327C6. Lineage (NCBI taxonomy): Bacteria > Pseudomonadati > Pseudomonadota > Betaproteobacteria > Burkholderiales > Burkholderiaceae > Burkholderia > Burkholderia sp. 4NA327C6. The sequence goes on from NZ_SCNZ01000018.1 coordinate 142,018, forward strand.
GCGTGGCGATCCTGTCGGCGATGGAGACGGTCAACCCGAAAGTGCCGTCGACGCTCGAAGCCGCCGCGCTATGCAAGATGGTGGATCGGCGGCAGATCACCGGCGCGCTCGTCGACGGCCCGCTTGCGCTCGACAACGCGATCGATCCCGAGGCCGCACGCATCAAGCAGATCGACTCGCCGGTGGCCGGGCACGCGAACGTGCTGATGGTGCCCGACCTCGAAGCCGGCAACATGCTCGCCAAGAGCCTGTCGTTCCTGGCCGGCGCGGACGCCGCAGGGATCGTGCTCGGTGCGCGCGTGCCGATCATCCTGACGAGTCGCGCCGATTCGCTGATCACCCGGCTCGCTTCATGCGCGGTCGCGATGCTCGTCGCGAATGCGCAGCGTGAAGCGGCCGGGCGCGCGGGGTGATGCCATGGCAGACGTGATTCTGGTATTGAATGCCGGCTCGTCGAGCATCAAGTTTTCCGCATTCGACGTGCAGGGCGACACGCTCGGGCTGATCGTGCACGGCCAGGTCGATGGGCTTTACACGGCCACCGTGCACTTCAGCGCCGTCGACCATCACGCGGAACGTCACGAGCAGCAATGGGCCGGCGGCGACACGTTCGGCCATCACGAAGGGCTCGAGCAGATCGCTGCGTTCCTGGCGGCTCACCAGGAAGGGCATCGCCTTGCGGCGGTGGGCCATCGCGTCGTGCATGGCGGGCAACGCTTCAGCGGCCCGGTGCGCGTCACGCCCGAGATCGTGGCCGAGCTGGAAAAGCTCACGCCGCTCGCGCCGTTGCATCAGCCGCACAACCTGACGCCGATCCGCATCCTCGAAGCGGTGCAGCCGGGTATCGAGCAGGTGGCCTGCTTCGACACGGCATTCCACTGCACGCAGCCCGCGGTGTCACAGGCGTTCGCGCTGCCCGAGTCGATCACCAGCCGGGGCGTGCGCCGCTACGGCTTTCATGGGCTCTCGTACGAGTACATCGCAAGCGTGCTGCCTGACGTCGCGCCACAGGCAGCGCGCGGGCGCACGGTCGTCGCCCACCTCGGCAACGGCGCGAGCATGTGCGCGCTCGTGGCGGGCAAGAGCGTCGCGAGCACGATGGGGTTCACCGCCGTCGACGGGCTACCGATGGGCACGCGCTGCGGCAACCTGGACCCTGGCGTCGTGCTGTACCTGATGGATGAACTCCGGATGGACGTGCGCGCCGTCGAGGATCTGATCTATCGGCGCTCCGGGTTGCTCGGGGTGTCCGGCCTGTCGAGCGACATGCGCACGCTGCTCGCGAGCGACGATCCGCACGCGCGCTTCGCGATCGAGCTGTACGTCTACCGCATCGCGCGCGAGCTCGGTTCGCTTGCCGCCGCGATGGAAGGCATCGACGCCATCGTCTTCACGGCGGGGATCGGCGAGCACGCGGCGGCGATTCGCGAAGGGGTGATGCGCCGTGCGGCGTGGCTCGGCGTCGAGATCGACGTCGACGCGAACAACTCCGGCGGGCCGCTGGTCACGACGGCGTCGAGTCGTGTACCGGTGTGGGTGATCCCGACCAACGAGGAATGGATGATCGCGCAACATACGCGCCGGCTGATCCGGTGACGAGCGGGCGAACGTACAAGAAAAGGAGCCGCCATGGCCGAACTACTGCTGATCAACGTCGAAGAACACGCAGGCGACGACGAAGTCGGCGCGTTCCTGAAACGGCACGGATTCCCGCTGTTCGATTCGATCGAGCGCGTGCCGGCCGGGATTGGCGCCCCCATCGCATTGCTCAGGTTCAATACGCTGTCGTCGGTGGCGATCTACACGCTGCGCGAGCGGATCGACCGCATATCGTGGCGGGGGCGGTCGATTCGTGCGCATATCTTGCCGGATCGGAAGGTGTGAGCGGCTTCTCGCGGCAGCGAGGTTGAAGGCGGGAATGCGGGCCGGCTCCCCCGCAGACAGGCATCTCCAGCACGATTTTTGAATCGCCGTGTGTCGTGTACGCACACAGATACGTTCGGATACAAAGCCTGCGGGTGGGGCGGTTATAAATACGGTGAAGCGATTCACACGGCAGCGCCGAGCCGGCGCCGCCGCCGAGAACGCCGATTCCCGAGTGCCCGCACGTGCCGTGGGCCCCCAACCTTCGCGATCGACAATGGAGAACGAGTCATGCCTGAAACCGTGAACACCCGCCGCCGCCTGATCCTCGGTACGACGCTGGCAAGCCTGAGCCTCGCCGACCTCGGCTTCAGCGCCCTGGCGCATGCGCAGTCGGCGCCCGATGCCCCGCCTGCGAAGCGCACGGCCGGCGTCGCGTCGCTGGGCACGATCCACCAGATCGACGCGGGCGTGCTCAACGTCGGGTATGCGGACCTCGGGCCGAAGAACGGCCCCGTCGTGTTCCTGCTGCATGGCTGGCCGTACGATATCTACAGCTACACGGAAGTCGCGCCGCGGCTCGTCGCGGCCGGCTATCGCGTGATCGTGCCGTACCTGCGCGGCTACGGGTCGACGACGTTCCGCTCGGCCGACACGGTGCGCAACGGCCAGCAGGCCGTGACAGCCGTCGACATCGTCGCGCTGATGGATGCGCTGAAGATCGACCGCGCGGTGTTCGGCGGCTACGACTGGGGCGCGCGCACGGCCGACATCATCGCGGCACTGTGGCCGCAGCGCGTGAAGGCGCTGGTGTCGGTGAGCGGTTACCTGATCGGCAGCCAGGAGGCGAATCGCAAGCCGCTTCCACCGCAGGCCGAGTTCCAGTGGTGGTATCAGTTCTACTTCACGACCGAGCGCGGCGAACTCGGCTACACGCAGAACCGCGACGCGTTCAACAAGCTGATCTGGCAGCTCGCGTCGCCGAAATGGCAGTTCTCCGACGAAACCTACGCGCGCACGGCCGCGTCGTTCCAGAACCCCGATCACGTGGCCGTCGTGATCCACAACTATCGCTGGCGCCTCGGGCTCGCGAAGGGCGAAGCGCAGTATGACGACATCGAGCGCCGCCTCGCGGCCGGGCCGGCGATCACCGTGCCGACGATCACGATGGAAGGCGACGCGAACGGCGCGCCGCATCCGGCGCCGGCCGCGTATGCGAAGAAGTTCACCGGCAAGTACCAGCACCGCACGATCACCGGCGGCATCGGCCACAACCTGCCGCAGGAAGCGCCGCAGGCGTTTGCGGATGCGATCCTGCAAGTGGAGCACCTGTGATGCGGGCGCACGTGGTTGTGGTGCGCCGTGGCATGCGACGCACGTTCGTCGCGGGCGTGCTGCTTGCCGGCGCGTGGTCGGCCAGCGGTCCGGCCGCATTCGCGGAGCAGCCGAAACCGGCCGCTGCCGCTTCGCCGATCTACGGCGTGACGATTCCGCCCGGCTACCGGAAGTGGGAAATGGTCGCGCCGGCCGAGGAAGCCGCGCCGCTCGATGAGCTGCGTGTGGTGCTCGGCAACCCGGTCGCGATCCGCGCACTCGAACAGGCGACGCTGCCGTTCCCGGACGGCACGATCCTCGTGAAGCTCGCGTACAAGCGCAAGCAGTCCGACGAGCTTCCAAGTGCCACGGTGCCGGGCCAGGCGACGACCGTGCAGGTGATGGTGAAGGATTCGCGCCGCTATGCGTCGACGGGCGGCTGGGGCTTCGGGCGCTTCATCAACGGCGTGCCGGCCGACATCGGCCAGCATCAGACGTGTTTTGCGTGCCATCAGGCGCGTGTGAAGAACCACGATTACGTGTTCACGCGGCTTGCGCCGTGACGTGCGTGGTGTGATGGGATCAACGGAAAGGCGTGCCATGCGTGGCGCGCCTTTTTTCATGGTGAATCGGTTTGGGACGCTATCAGCAGACGGGGCCGTGAGCGGTGCGGCAGCCCGGTTTGTATCGCACTGTATCTGCGGCCGTTCCTGAAAAACTGGCATGCAGAAAGCCCCGGTTTCGGAAACATGGCAGATACGTGCGCGGGTTCTACTGTCGACATGCAGGAAACGTTCGATGCCAGACGAACTGGATCGGATGCCGAATGATCGACTGACCCACCTCTCTCAAGGAGAACCCTCATGAAAGCCGCTCGAATCCTCGCTGTCGCCGTCCTCGCCGTCGCACCCGCCCTGTCGTTTGCCGATACCGGCCACGGCCTCACGCGCGCCGACGTGCGCGCCGATCTCGTCCGCCTGGAGAAGGCCGGCTACAACCCGGCCAGTAGCGAAGCGAACTACCCGAACGATATCGCGGCCGCAGAGAGCGCCGTCGCCGCGCAGCAGGTCGCGCGTTCCGACCAGAACGGCCCGTCGAAATCGCAAGGCGACAATGTCGCCGATGCGTCGACGCCGGCCGGCCATCGCGACGCGTCCCAATCGCGTTCCGCACGGAATGCCGCCGACGACCTGTACGCGCATTCGTGATGTGCTGCCGCGCTTGCCGCAGGCGGGCGCGGCCACCCCTGCAGCACTTCCCGTGAAAAACACAATAGAGCAAGGAGCATGACGATGTCCGGTTTGGTGAAACGCGTTCTGGTATCTGCCGCAGTGATCGGCGGACTGTTCGGTGCGGTCGCGGCGCAGGCCGCGCCGAAAGAAGATCTGAAGGGCACGAACGTCGTGCTCGTGCACGGCGCGTTCGCCGACGGGTCGAGCTGGAACCGCGTGATTCCGCTGCTCGAGGCGCGCGGGCTGCACGTGGTGTCGGTGCAGAATCCGCTGAGCTCGCTCGCCGACGATGCGGCCGCGACGAAGCGCACGGTGGACGCGCAGAAGGGGCCGGTCGTGCTGGTCGGCCATTCGTGGGCCGGCGTCGTGATCAGCGAGGCGGGCAACGACGACAAGGTGAAGTCGCTCGTGTACGTCGCCGCGTTCGCGCCCGACAACGGCCAGTCGATCGCCGACGTCACGCAGGGGCTGCCGGCGCCCGCGTGGGCCGGCGAGCTGCGCAAGGACGCGGGCGGTTTCGCCACGCTGTCGGACAAGGCGATCGCGCAGGATTTCGCGCCGGACCTGCCGCCCGCGCAGCAGCGCCTCGTTGCGGCAACCCAGGGGCCGTGGTATGGCGGTTGCATCTCGGAGAAGGTCACGCAGGCCGCGTGGCATGCGAAGCCGTCGACGTTCGTCGTCACGACGCAGGACAAGATGATCGACCCGACGCTGCAGGAAGCGATGGCGAAGCGGATCGGTGCGACGGTCACGCGCGTGAACGGCAGCCATGTGTCGATGCTGAGCCAGCCGAAGGCCGTGGCCGACGCGATCATCGCGGCGGCCGAACGCGCAAAGCAGGATCAGCAGTGAGTGAACGCGGCGCCGCGCGTTATCGTCCTCGATGAGGCGCAGCGGCGCCAGTGTTTGTGATGTCTTTCCATCAGGATTGCAGGAGCAACTCTGGCTCGGTGATGGATTCGACGCATTGACGAGCGCGGTCGTGAGAGATGGCGATCCGGGTGCGGCTGCCGTCGTCGAGGCCGTGCGCGGCAAGGTGCGCGCGCTGCCCGCGCTGCCCGCGCGCCCGCGCATGCACCCCGTTTCGGATTCCATTGCAACGCGCCGCACGCCGCGGCGATCGCTTCCCGCGATACCTTTCAAAAACCTTCGATGCTCGACATCGAACGGTCACCCATCTCCCGTCCCGCTCCCCGGCGACCCGGCCCCGATAGCGCACGTCTGCTATTGCATTCCCCGTGGCGCTGATTAGGAAATGAATTTTTATTGGTTCAGCTTGCCCGGCCGCAATCGCATAGTGGCGTTGACGGCTATAGACAGCACGCAAGCTGCAACGGCCGAATTCCCGGTGTTTTTTGATCATACGAATCAACGAAAACAAGGAAGTGTCATGACGGTTGCATTGGAAGAACGAACCGCTGCGCAGCAGGCGCTCGAAGACACGCGCGCGGCGGCAGCAGCGGCCGGCACGCCCTACGCGGGCGGCGTCGCGCCGGACGTGGCGTGGGCGCTGTTTTCCGCCGGCGACGCATTGCTGGTGGACGTGCGCACCGCCGAGGAGCGGAAATTCGTCGGCCACGTGCCGGAGTCGCTGCACGTGCCGTGGGCGACGGGCACGAGCCTGACGCGCAACCCGCGCTTCGTGCGCGAACTGGAAGCGAAGACCGGCAAGGACGCCGTCGTGCTGTTGCTGTGCCGCAGCGGCAACCGCTCGGCGCAGGCGGCCGAGGCGGCGACGAAGGGCGGCTTTACGCAGGTATTCAACGTGCTCGAAGGGTTCGAGGGCGACCTCGACGAGCGGCAGCATCGCGGCGGCAGCAATGGCTGGCGTTTTCGCGGCCTGCCGTGGGCGCAGGACTGATTCACGGCCGTTACGGGGAGAAAGCAGCATGGCCGCATTCGACATCGACGACATCGTTCAATCGCTGCAGACCGTGCGCCGCGCATGGCGCGAGAAGCAGCGGCGCTCGCTCGAACCGGGCGGGCGCGACCTGCCGGCGCGCGAGGCACTCGCGCAGATCATCGGCGCGCTGAAAGGCGTGCTGTTCCCGATGCGGCTCGGGCCGCCCGACCTGCGCCAGGAGAGCGAGAACTTCCACGTGGCCCATGCGCTCGACGCGGCGCTGAATGCGCTGCTCGCACAGGTGAAGCTGGAATTGCGCTACGCGGCGCGGCAGCGCAACGCCGACGGGCCGGTCGACAACGTCGACGAAGTGGCGTCGACGGCGGTGCAGGCGTTTGCCGCGCGCTTGCCCGAGATTCGCCGGCTGCTCGACAGCGACGTGCTGGCCGCGTTCCACGGCGACCCGGCGGCCGGCAGCGTCGACGAAGTGCTGCTGTGCTACCCGGGCATCCTCGCGATGATCCACCACCGGCTCGCACACGAACTGTACGGGCTCGGCTTGCCGCTGCTCGCACGGATCATCGCCGAGCAGGCGCATGCGGAGACGGGCATCGACATTCATCCGGGCGCGCGCATCGGCGCGGGCTTCTTCATCGATCACGGCACGGGTGTCGTGATCGGCGAGACGGCGATCATCGGCGAGCGCGTGCGCGTGTACCAGGCCGTCACGCTCGGCGCGAAGCGCTTTCCGCGCGACGCGGCCGGCCATCTGGAGAAGGGGCTCGCCCGCCATCCGATCGTCGAGGACGACGTGGTGATCTATGCCGGCGCAACGATCCTCGGTCGCGTGACGATCGGGCGCGGCGCGGTGATCGGCGGCAACGTGTGGCTCACGCAGGACGTGCCGGCCGGCGAGAACATCACGCAGGCCGTGCTGCGCAGCGAAGCGAACGCCGCGCCGCGCACGGCCGCGCGCGTCGCATAGGAGGCGCGATGAGCGACCTCATCCATCACTTCGGCGCCAATGTGCGCAAGCTGCGCGAAGCACGCACGTGGTCGCAGGAGCAGCTGGCCGAGCATGCGGGGCTGAACCGCTCGTATATCGGCGAGATCGAGCGCGGCGAGGCGATCGCATCGATCGTCACCGCCGACAAGATCGCGCGCGCATTCGACGTGTCGATCTCGACGCTGCTGCCGGGTGCGTACGTCATCTGACGCCTCCTCATTTCGTTTCCCTTTCGGTTGCACGCGACCTGACGGCTATAGCATGTTGAGCCGGCAGGTGCGTGCTTCCGATAATCACTGAGCGTCATAAGCAATCCCGTTTTTCATCTAAAGAACCCGGAGCCACACATGTCGACCGTTGCAAGCGGCACGGCTGCGCTGAGCGATCACGCCGCCCGCCAACTAGCGAACGCTACCAAGACCGTCCCCCAGCTTTCCACGATCACGCCGCGCTGGCTGACCCACCTGCTGCAATGGGTGCCGGTCGAGGCCGGCATCTACCGGCTGAACCAGGTGAAGAACCCGGAAGCCGTGCGCGCCGCGTGCACGCAGCTCGAGGACGAAAGCGTGCTGCCGCAGACTTTCGTGCCTTACGAGGAACAGCCGCGCGAGTATTTCCTGAACGCGGTCAGCACGGTGCTCGACGTGCATACGCGGATCTCCGATCTTTACAGCAGCCCGCACGACCAGATCAAGGAACAGCTGCGCCTGACGATCGAGACGATCAAGGAGCTGCAGGAAAGCCAGCTGATCAACAACCCCGACTACGGGCTGCTCGCGAACGTGACCGACGAACAGCGGATCTTCCCGCTGACGGGCGCGCCGACGCCGGACGATCTCGACGAACTGCTGACCAAGGTGTGGAAGGAACCCGCGTTCTTCCTCACGCACCCGCTCGCGATCGCCGCGTTCGGCCGCGAATGCACGCGGCGCGGCGTGCCGCCGCCGACGGTCAGCCTGTTCGGCTCGCAGTTCATCACGTGGCGCGGCATTCCGCTGATCCCGTCGGACAAGGTGCCGGTGGCGGACGGCAAGACCAAGATCCTGCTGCTGCGCGTCGGCGACAAGCGCCAGGGTGTGGTCGGCCTGTATCAGCCGGGCGTCGCGGGCGAACAGGGCCCGGGCCTGTCGGTGCGCTTCATGGGGATCAACAACCAGGCGATCGCGTCGTACCTGATCTCGTTGTATTGCTCGCTCGCGGTCCATTCGCCGGATGCGCTGGCTGTCCTCGATGACGTCGAAATCGCCAAGTACCATGACTATCCCGACACCTACCGTTAATCCCGGCCTGGCCGGCGGCGACGCGCATGCGTTGCCGCACGCGCCGCTGCCGGCCGGCTTGCCCGACCCGGCGACGCTTGCGCGGCTCGCGTCCGAGTTCTTCGCGACGCCGCCGGGGCAAGCCACCGCGCCCGATCTTTCGGCGGGCAGCGGGGCGGTCGGCGGCGTGCCGTCGGCGTTACCGGCCGCCGCGCCGATCCTTGCGTCGGTCAGCAACCCGGTACCGGGCGGCTCGCCGCTCGCGGGGCCGGGCGGGGC
>NZ_SCNZ01000019.1:0-148561 GCF_005502655.1 Burkholderia sp. 4NA327C6
GTGTCGAACCTGTCGAGCTCGCACCTGATGAACGACAACGCACCGGCGTGGAACGACGACGTGTTCGTGTCGTGGTCGCCGGCCAGCGGCGTCGTGCTGACGCAGTGAGGACGACGCGATGAGAACCTCCGCCTCCAATCCGTCCGCGCCGGTGCCGACCGGCGCCGCGAGCGCCGGCGCCGGCCGCGCCCGCCCGGGCCGCTTCGCCGCGCTGTCGCGCTTCCTGCCGTCGGGCCGCAGCGTCGCGATCGGCGTGCCGTTCGTGTGGCTGGCCGTGTTCTTCGCGCTGCCGTTCGTGCTGGTGCTGAAGATCAGCTTCGCCGACCAGATGCTCGGTATCCCGCCGTACACCGCCCTCGCGCGGCTGGAGGCCGGCACCGTGCAGGTCGTGCTGTCGCTGAAGCATTACGCGCTGCTGCTGCAGGACGACCTGTACCTGAACACCTACGTCAGCTCGCTGAAGATGGCTGCGGCATCGACGCTGATGTGCCTGCTGGCCGGTTATCCGATCGCGTACTTCATTGCGCGCTCGGCGCCGGGCCGCCGCAACGTGCTGATGATGGCCGTGATGCTGCCGTTCTGGACGTCGTTCCTGATCCGCGTCTATGCGTGGGTCGGGATCATGAAGGACGACGGGCTGCTGAACCACGTGCTGGCGTCGCTCGGCGTGATCGCGACACCGCTGCGCCTGTATCACACCGACGCGGGCGTCTACATCGGGATGGTCTATTCGTACCTGCCGTTCATGGTGATGCCGCTGTACGCGCACCTGGTGAAGATGGACCTCACGCTGCTCGAAGCCGCGAACGATCTCGGTGCAACACCGTGGTCCGCGTTCTGGCGCATCACGCTGCCGTTGTCGAGGAACGGCATCGTCGCGGGCAGCCTGCTCGTGTTCATCCCGGCGGTAGGCGAATACGTGATTCCCGAGCTGCTCGGCGGCGCGAACACGCTGATGCTCGGCCGCGTGATGTGGGATGAATTCTTCAACAACATGGACTGGCCGATGGCGTCCGCGGTGACGGTGACGATGGTGCTGCTGCTGCTCGTGCCGATGGCGCTGCTCCATTACAGCCAGACCGAAGCGGAGCCCAGGTCATGAACCGTGCGAATCGCATTCTGTCCGCGTGCGTGCTGGGCGCGGGCTTCCTGTTCCTGTACATCCCGATCGTCAGCCTGGTCGCGTACTCGTTCAACGCGTCGAAGCTGGTGACGGTGTGGTCGGGTTTCTCGCTGAAGTGGTACGGCGCGCTGCTGCACGACGACGAACTGCTCACGGCCGCCTGGCTGTCGCTGAAGATCGCGCTGCTGACGGCCACCGCGTCGGTCGCGATCGGCACCTGGGCCGGCTTCGTGCTCGCCCGCATGGGGCGCTTTCGCGGATTCACGCTGTATGCCGCGATGATCAACGCGCCGCTCGTGATTCCGGAGGTGATCCAGGGCATCTCGCTGCTGCTGCTGTTCGTCGCGATGCAGCAGACCTTCGGCTGGCCGGCCGGGCGCGGCTGGCTGACGATCTGGATCGGCCACGTGATGCTGTGCCTGTCGTTCGTCGCGGTGATCGTGCAATCGCGCGTGAAGGAGCTCGATCGCTCGATCGAGGAAGCCGCGCTCGATCTCGGCGCACGGCCGTGGAAGGTGTTCTTCGTGATCACGCTGCCGCTGATTGCGCAGGCGCTGGTGTCCGGCTGGCTGCTTGCCTTCACGGTGTCGATCGACGACGTGATCCTGTCCGCGTTCCTGTCGGGCCCCGGTTCGACGACGCTGCCGCTCGTCGTGTTCTCGCGCGTGCGGATGGGGCTCAACCCGGAGATGAATGCGCTCGCCACGGTATTCATCACGGTCGTGACGATCGGGGTCGTCGTCGTGAACCGCGCGATGCTGGCCCGCGAGCGGCGGCACGCGCGCGACACGCGGACGTGGCATGCGGCATCCACGCCCGAGGTATCCGGGAACCCCGCGTCACCGTCCGCCATGTTGCCCGCGCGCGCGCCTGCCGCGCCGCCGCTGCACGACCGCATCCCGCATCCCACGAAGTGACGAACAGTGACGAACGACCAGGAGACATTCCATGAAAAAGAAGATGCTCTGCGCGCTGATCGCCGGCGCGCTGCCGGGGCTGGCCGCGGCGAATTCGAGCGCCGACGAGATCCGGACGCTGCAGCAGCAGATCGCGGTGCTGCAACGGCAGATGAGTGCGCTGCAATCGCAGCTCGGCGCGAAGCCGTTGACCGTACCGGTGGCGTCGAACGCGACGAATGCATCGAACGCCGCGACAGGCGCGGCGGTTGATCCGTCCGCACCCGGCTACGGCCAGGCACCCGCCGTGCTGACCAACGACGACGTGTCGGAAATCCGGCAACAGGTCGCGAACCAGCAGCTGAAGGTCGATTCGCTGACCGACGCCGCGCGCACCGGCCCGATCGCCGGGCTGTCGGTGACGGGCTACCTCGACCCGACCTACGTGGTCAACCGGGGTGCCGGCACGTCGTCGTTCCAGTTCGCGAATCACGAGAACGCGTACACCTACTACAACAGCACGTTCGGCGATGTATTCCTCGACATCAAGAAGACATTTGGCGTCGGCCCGACCGCGCCGTCCGCGGAAATCACGCTGATGCCGAACCGCGGCGCGGGCCTGTCGATGATGACGGGCAGCGGCTCGAGCGGCCTGAATATCGTCAACACGGCCGTCCTGACCGTGCCGCTGTCGGGCACGACGGCGCTCACCGGCGGACTGGTGACGGGCTTCGGCGGCTATGAATACCAGCAGTCGAACATGATGCTGACGCTCACGCACAACCTGCTGTACGACTTCTCCGATCCGGGTTCGTCGATCGGCGCGGGCCTCAACTACCTGAGCGCGGACGGCCACTGGGCGTGGAAGTTCTTCGTCGGCAACGAGCAGTTCCGCAGCGCGGGGGCGGTCACGCAGACCGGCGTCAACGCGCTCGGCGACCCGGTCACGACGAGCAACAAGGTGCCGACCTTCACCGCGCGCGTTGATTACCTGCGCGGCAGCGCGCTCGACGTCGGCGGCTCGATCAGCATCGGCCGCCAGACGCTGCCGAGCGCGGTCGACCCGGCGACCGGGAACGTGCGCTATGGCGTGGGCGGCAACGCACCGAGCGCGTACGGCGCGTTCTTCTTCGGCGAGGCCGATGCGACCTACACGCTCGCCGATGCGCAGTACAACGCCGAGTTCGATTACGGCCAGCAGCAGCACGGCGCGTTCAACGGCGGGCTCGCACAGTGGTTCGGGCTGTCGCTGCTCGCGCACCGCAAGTTCAACGCGCCGGTGGTCGGCCGCATGGGCGCGACGCTGCGCTACGACCTGCTCGTGAACCGGAAGAACGGCGGCGGCGGCTCGTCGATCGGCCTGAATGGCAACGGGATGGATCCGTACAACGGTTTCGGCATCGATGCCGACTGCCTTGCGCTGTCGAAGGCGAGCGGCGGCGTCGGCTTCGAGTGCAAGGGCGCGACGCGGCAGGCCGCCGCGTTCGACCTGCTGTTCTACCCGACCCAGCAAGTGACGGTGAAGGTCGAATACCGGCACGACTGGGCGAGCAACAAGGTTTTCCTGCGTCACGACGGGTCGTACGAGAAGTCGAACGACCTGCTCGCCACCCAACTCATCTACGCTTTCTGACGCGGCGCCGTTCGCGAGTCTTGCACATGCTCAAGTTCGAAAACCAGCAACATGTTCAGTCCTACTATGCAGCGACGGCGAACAACCGTACGCGGCATCCGTCGCTCGACGGGGCCGTGACGGCCGACGTCTGCGTGATCGGCGGCGGGCTCACGGGCCTGTCCGCGGCACTCGAACTCGCCGAGCGCGGCCATTCGGTCGTGCTCGTCGAGGCGTCGAAGATCGGCTGGGGCGCGAGCGGGCGCAACGGCGGCCAGCTGATCGCCGGGTACGCGTGCGATATCGACACGTTCTCGGCTTACCTGCCGGAAGACGACGTGCGGCGCGTCTGGGCGATGGGGCTGGAGTCGGTCGAGATCGTCCGGCAGCGGGTCGAGCGGTACGGCATCGATTGCGACCTGATTTCCGGCTACCTGACCGCCGCAATCAAGCCGCGCCATCTCGATGCGCTGCGCGCGTGGCGCGATACCGCGGCGAGCCGCTTCGGCTATCGCGGCTACGAAGTCGTCGAGCGCACCGACATGCATCGCTTCGTCGCATCGGATCGCTACTTCGGCGGCCTCCGTTACGAAGGCAGCGGCCACCTGCATCCGCTGAACTACACGCTCGGCCTTGCACGGGCGGCGCGTGAAGCCGGCGTGACGATCCACGAGGACACGCCCGCGCTCGCGCTCGACCGCGCCGCACCGTATCACCGCGTGACATGCGCACGTGGACACGTGGATGCCCGTCACGTCGTGCTCGCCTGCAATGCATACCTCGGGCAGCTGGCGCCGGCGCTCGCGCGCAAGATCATTCCGGTCGCGACATACCTGATCGCGACGGAGCCGCTCGGCGACGCGCGTGCGGCCGAAACGATGCCGGCCGATGCGGCGATCTGCGACACCCATTCGGCGCTCGACTATTTCCGGCTGACACGCGACCGCCGGCTGCTGTGGGGCGGCAAGGCCAGCAGCTCGACGAATACGCCGCGCGACCTCGCGGCCGCGATGCGGCGCGACATGCTGAAGACGTTCCCGCAGCTGGCCGATGTGCGGATCGACTATGCGTGGGGCGGGCTGATCGACGCGACGATGAATCGCGCACCGCATTTCGGCAGGCTCGAGTCGACCGTGTATTTCGCGCAGGGCTTTTCCGGGCACGGCGTCAACGTGACGGGCCTGGCGGGGCGGCTGATCGCGGAAGCGATCGATGCACAGGCCGCGCGCTTCGACCTGTTCGGCCGGATTCGCCATCGCGACTTTCCGGGCGGCCGCGCACTGCGCACGCCGATGCTGGCGCTCGCGATGACCTGGCACCGGATGATGGACCTGCTCTGACCCGCGCGGGCAGCGCGTCTGTCCTTCCGCACGGCACCGAAACGTTTCGAATCACTCATGCCCTGGAGGCACTCATGACCAACATCACGAATATCGTCGACCTGATGCGCGCACCAGCGAAGCTCACGCAGAGCCGCGTGCCGAACGGGTTGCTGCTCGACGGCAATCCGCAGCAGACGCTGTCGCATCACTACATCAGCCCGTGCGGGCAGTTCAGCTGCGGGATCTGGGCATGCACGCCCGGCCGCTGGACGATCGAGTACGACGAGTCGGAGTATTGCGAGATGCTGAGCGGCGTCGCGATCGTGCGCGACGCGGAGGGCCGCGAGCGCGTGCTGCGCGCGGGCGACCGCTTCGTGATTCCACCGGGTTTTCGCGGCACGTGGGAAGTCGTCGAAACGTGCCGCAAGATCTATGCGTCGCACGCACCGCTGGCCGGACAGCCGGGCGCATGACGCGCGGCCGGTTCAGGACAACCATCCAGATCAACGAGGAACAACTCATGACCCAGGAATTGTGGCGTCTCAGCGCGGCCGAGATGGCCGGGCGCGTCGCGCGTCGCGACGTGTCTGCCACTGAACTCACGCGCAGCTGCCTGCAGCGGCTCGAAGCGGTGAACCCCGTCATCAACGCGATCGTGGACGTGATGGCCGACAGCGCGTTGCAGGCCGCGTCCGATGCCGATGCCACGATCGCGCGCGGCGCACCGGTCGGCCCGCTGCACGGCGTACCGGTGACCGTGAAGATCAACGTCGACACGGCGGGATACGCGACGACCAATGGTGTGCGCGCGTTTTCGGACGTGGTTGCGCACGAGGACAGCCCGGTGACCGCGAACCTGCGCAAGGCCGGTGCGATCGTGATCGGGCGCAGCAATGCGCCGGCGTTTTCGTACCGCTGGTTCACCGACAACGACCTGCACGGCCGCACGTCGAATCCGTGGAATCCGTCGCTGACGCCAGGCGGTTCCAGCGGTGGTGCCGCTGCGGCCGTGGCCGCCGGCATCGGCGCGATTGCGCACGGCAACGACCTGGGCGGCTCGATCCGCTACCCGGCCTACGCGTGCGGCGTCGCCGGGCTGCGGCCCAGCACCGGGCGCGTGCCGGCGTACAACCCGACGCAGTCGAAGGACCGCACGCTCGCGGTGCAGCTCGCGTCCGTGCAGGGGCCGCTGGCGCGCACGGTCGGCGACCTGCGGCTCGCGCTCGACGCGATGGCGGCCGGCGACGCGCGCGACGCATGGTGGATGCCGGTCGCGCCGAATACACGCGAAGCCGCGTTCCCCGCGCGCGTGGCCGTTTGCGCGGCGCTGCCGGGCGTGCCGTCCGATCCGGTGGTGGTCGACGCGATCCGGCAGGCCGCCCGCTGGCTTGAAGAAGCCGGCTGCATCGTCGAGGAAGCAGTGCCGCCGCGGTTCGCCGAAGCGTGCGAACTGTGGCTGGACCTGGTGACCAACGAAGCGCGCAGCGGCCTCGGCGACGTGATCATGCAGCACGGCGACGCGGCGATCCGTACCGCGTTCGCGAGCCAGCGCCGTCTCGCGAAGCCGCTGGACCTCGAGGGCTACATGAACGGCCTCGCGCGGCGCACCGCGCTGCTGCGCGACTGGCAGCAGTTCTTCGCGCGCTATCCGCTGCTGCTGATGCCGGTGTCGTGCGCGCAGCCGTTCGCGATCGACGCCGATCAGCACGGCGACGACGCGATGCGCGCGATCGTCGAGCGGCAGGGGCCGCTGCTCGCGACCGCGCTGCTCGGGCTGCCGGGGCTCTCGGTGCCGACCGGTATCCGCGACGGCGTGCCGACCGGCGTGCAGCTCGTCGCCGGTCGATTCCAGGAAGCGCTGTGTCTCGCCGCGGGCGAAGCGATCGAGGCACGCGCGGGCATCTTCACGCCGATCGATCCGGTCACCGGGTCGTGATGCGGGACTTTTCACAGGGAAACGCATGAATCAACCGACATTCGAAGACTGGCAGGCCCGCGCGGCCGTGCTGCGGGTCGAAGGGCGCGCGTTCATCGACGGCGAGGCGCGCCACGCGCACACCGGCGCGACCTTCGCCTGTGTGAGCCCGATCGACGGTGGCGTGCTCGCGCACGTGGCCGATTGCGGCACCGACGACGTCGACCTCGCGGTGACGGCCGCACGCCGCGCGTTCGACGCGCGGAGCTGGGCCGGCATGAATCCGCGCGCCCGCAAGGCGGTGCTGCAGCGCTGGGCCGCGCTGATGCGCGAGCATCTCGACGAGCTCGCGCTGCTCGAGACGCTCGACACCGGCAAGCCGATTGCCGATACCACGGCGATCGACGTGCCGGCCGCCGCGCATTGTGTCGACTGGTATGCGGAAGCGATCGACAAGATCGGCGGCGAAGTCGCGCCAGTCGACCATCATCTGGTCGGGCTCGTCACGCGCGAGCCGATCGGCGTCGTCGCGGCCGTCGTGCCGTGGAATTTCCCGCTGCTGATGGCCGCATGGAAATTCGCGCCGGCGCTCGCGGCCGGCAACAGCGTCGTGCTCAAGCCGTCCGAGAAATCGCCGCTCACCGCGATCCGGGTTGCGCAGCTCGCGTGCGAGGCCGGTATTCCGCCCGGCGTGTTCAGCGTCGTGCCGGGTGGCGCTGAGCCGGGCAGGGCGCTCGCGCTGCATCGCGACGTCGATTGCATCGCGTTCACCGGGTCGACGCGCACGGGGCAGCAGATCATGGCGTGCGCCGCGCAGTCGAACCTGAAGCGTGTGTGGCTCGAACTCGGCGGCAAGTCGCCGAACATCGTGCTGCGCGACTGCCCCGATCTCGACCGTGCCGCGCAGGCGGCCGCCGACGCGATCTTCTTCAACATGGGGGAAGTGTGTACGGCCGGCTCGCGTCTGCTCGTGCATCGCGACATCAAGGACGCATTCGTTGCGAAGCTGGTCGGCGCGTCGCGGCGCTTCGCGCCCGGGCACCCGCTCGATCCGTCGGTGACGATGGGGGCGATCGTCGATCGCACGCAGCTCGATCGCGTGATGGGGTATATCGGTGCCGGGCGCGACGAAGGCAGGCTCGTCACGGGTGGCGCGCGCGTGCGAGAGGAGACGGGCGGGTTCTATGTCGAGCCGACGGTGTTCGAGGTGAAGCCGGATGCGAATATCGCGCGCGAGGAGATCTTCGGGCCCGTGCTGTCGGTGATCGTGTTCGACGATGTCGACGAGGCCGTGCAGATTGCCAACGACACCGAGTATGGGCTGGCCGCGGCCGTATGGTCGGTGGATCTCTCGACCGCACACGCTGTGGCACGACGTCTGCGCGCGGGCACCGTGTGGGTCAACTGCTACGGCGACGGCAGCGATGACATGAACTTCCCGTTCGGCGGTTACAAGCTGTCGGGCAACGGTCGTGACAAATCGCTGCATGCGCTCGACAAGTACACCGAGCTGAAGTCGACCGTCGTGCGGTTGTAATGTCACGGGCGACGCGCGGCCTGGGCAACGAGGCCGCGCGTCTTGCGCATCCGGACGGGCGGCTTACTGCTCCGCCTTCTCCGCATCCGCCGTCTCTCCGAGGAACCCGCCGCTCTGGTGCGCCCACAGCGCCGCATAGATGCCACCCGCCTGCAGCAGCTGCTGGTGCGTCCCTTCCTCGACGATGCGCCCTTCGTCGAGCACGATCAGCCGGTCCATCGCCGCGATGGTCGACAGCCGGTGCGCGATCGCGATCACCGTCTTGCCGCGCATCAGGTCGTCGAGGCTGCGCTGGATCGCGACTTCGACTTCGGAATCGAGCGCGCTGGTTGCTTCGTCGAGCACGAGGATCGGCGCGTCCTTGAGCATCACGCGCGCGATCGCGACGCGCTGCCGCTGGCCGCCCGACAGCTTCACGCCGCGCTCGCCGACCTCGACGTCGTAGCCGCTGCGGCCGTGGCGGTCGCGTAGCCGGTCGATGAACTCGGACGCTTCCGCGCGCACGGCCGCGTCGTGCATCTCGCGCTCGGTCGCGTCGGGGCGCCCGTACAGCAGGTTCTCGCGCATCGTCCGGTGCAGCAGCGACGTATCCTGCGTGACCATCCCGATCGCGCCGCGCAGGCTGTCCTGCGTCACGTGCGCGATGTCCTGCCCGTCGATCCGGATCGCGCCGCCGCCCACGTCGTAGAAGCGCAGCAGCAGGTTCACGAGCGTCGACTTGCCGGCGCCCGAGCGGCCGATCAGGCCGATCCGCTCGCCGGGCCGGATCGTCAGGTTCAGCCCGTCGAACACAGCGCGATCGTTGTCCTCGTGCGCGAACTGCACGTTGTCGAACACGATTTCGCCGCGCTGCACCGCGAGCGGCTTCGCGTCGGGCGCGTCGACCACGCTGTGCACCTTCGTCAGCGTGTTGATGCCGTCCTGGATCGTGCCGACGTTCTCGAACAGCTCGGTCATTTCCCACATGATCCAGTGCGAATAGCTCGACAGGCGCAGCGCCATCGCGATCACCGCCGCGACGACGCCCGCGCTCGCCTCGCCGTGCATCCACAGATACAGCGCGAGGCCGGTCGAGCCGACCAGCAGCAGTGTCGACAGCAGGTGGTTGACGACCTCGAACGCGCTGACGAGCCGCATCTGCGCGTCGCCGGTCGCCTTGAACGCTTCCATCGCGCGTCGCGCGTGGTCGGCTTCGCGCCGCGTGTGCGAGAACAGCTTCACGGTCGTGATGTTCGAATACGCGTCGGTGATGCGGCCCGTCATCAGCGCGCGCGCGTCGGCCTGGCGGCTGCCGACGGCACCGAGGCGCGGCACGAAATACGCGCACGCCAGGCCGTAGCCGAGCGCCCACAGCGCGAGCGGGATCATCAGCCGCCAGTCGAAGCTGGCCGCGAGCGCAAGGATGCCGATCAGGTACGCGGCGACGCCGATCACGACGTCGACCGACATGAACAGCGCATCGCGCACCGCGAGCGCGGTCTGCATGATCTTGGTCGTCACGCGGCCGGCGAACTCGTTCGCGTAGAACGACAGGCTCTGGTCGAGCATCAGCCGGTGAAACAGCCAGCGCAGCCGCATCGGGAAGTTGATCGCGAGCACCTGGTGCTTGACCATCGTATGCAATGCGATCAGCAGCGCGCTGCCGGCGAGGATCGCCGCGAACCCGGCGAGCGTGCCGAAGTGCCGGCCGCCGAAATCGGCCGGCGTCGCGGACGCGAGCCAGTCGACCACGCGGCCCATCATCGCGAACAGCGCGGCTTCGTACGCGGCCAACGCGGCCGACATCAGCGCGATCAGCAGGATCCAGCTGCGCGCGCCTTTCGTGCACGCCCAGACGAACGAGAAGAAACCCCGCGGCGGCGTGACGGGATCTTCGAGCGGGAAAGTCGGCAGGCGCCGTTCAAACCACGAAAACATCGACTTGTTCTCCTTGTGCGGCCCGATGCAGCGCGCGGGCCGATGATGCCGGGGCCGGCTGCGATGCGGTCATCGTGTGCCGGCACATCCGTCCGGCCGATGGACGTTGCGCCGCGATTCGCGTGGCCCGGCGTGAAGTGTCGCATCGATTCGAGCGGGCTGCAGGCCGGTTGTAAGCCGACCGGCCGGGCGAACGGCGTCGTACTCGCGCATCTGGCTCGGAGGCACGGTCACGCGCCGTTAAAAAACCCCTTGACTCTCTATCTATGAGTAGATAAAGTTCGATCCATGGAAACGAAACCCACCGTCCGCGAACAGATTCTCGACCACGCGATCACGCTGATGATGCTGCGCGGTTACAACGGCTTCAGCTATCGAGACCTGTCCGACCTGGTGGGCGTGAAGACGTCGAGCATCCACTACTATTTCCCGTCGAAGGACGATCTCGTACTGGAAGCGGTGTCGGTCTACAGCGACGACGTCCTCTCGGCCGTGCGGACGATCGATCCGGCGCTGCCGGCCGACGTGAAGCTGAGTCTTTATACGAAGATGTTCGGCCGCACGCTCGGCGACGGCAACATGATCTGCCTGTGCGGGATGCTGGCGGCCGATATCGAGTCGTTGCCGGAGAACGTGCGGCAGGCCGTGCAGGCGTTCTTCAAGGCCAACGAGAGCTGGCTCGCGGAGTTGCTGGCGCAGGGCGCGAAGGAAGGCACGCTGCAGTTCAGCGGCAAGCCCGACACGGCCGCGCGCACGTTGTATGCGGCGTTCCAGGGCAGCGTGCTGGCCAGTAGGCTGTTTCACACGCGGGCGCGTCTCGAGGATGTCGAGGCGGTCTGGAAAACGCGGTCCTGACGGACGGCGCAAGCAGTCGGGCGGTTCGCCGCCTTTTGTTGGGCTTTGTTATCTATCTGATGGTAGATAGATGAATCGGGCAGGTGGATCAACCGCCTGCATTTTTTGGGGATGTTTATCTATCTATGAGTAGATAAATAAACGCGATGCCGGCTGCGAGGCAGTTGGCAAGCGTTCCCCGGTTGGAAGGCTGTTTCACTCACTGATTGAAAAAGGAGTCTGTCATGTCGATCGAAAAAGTGCTGTACCGCGCCCATGCAAAAGCCACCGGCGGCCGTGACGGCCGTGCGACGGTGCCCGAAAGCGGCCTCGACCTGAAGCTGACCACGCCGCGCGAGCTCGGCGGCGCGGGCGGCGCGGGCGCGAACCCCGAGCAACTGTTCGCCGCCGGCTACAGCGCGTGCTTCATCGGCGCGATGAAGTTCGTCGCGGCCCGCGACAAGATCGCGATCCCCGCGGACGCCGCGATCGAAGGCAGCGTCGGTATCGGCGCGATCCCGAACGGCTTCGGCATCGAAGTCGAACTGAAGATCTCGCTGCCGGGCCTCGATCGTGATGTCGCGCAGACGCTGATCGATCGCGCACACGTCGTGTGCCCGTATTCGAACGCGACGCGCGGCAACATCGACGTCACGCTCACGCTCGTCTGATCGTACGCATTGCGAAACATTCACCATCACATCGTCATTCACGGATTGAGCCAAGGAGTTACACCATGAAGATCGTCAAGCCGCTGCTGATCGCTGCCGCCGTTGCCGCTGCACTGTCCGCCGCGCCCACCGCGTTCGCCGCGGGCGCCGGCGCCGAAGCTGTCCGGCCGGATGCGACGACGAGCGCATTCCTCGCCGTGCTGAACGGCCAGAAGGGCCCGGGCCTCGAAACGCTGAGCCCCGCGAAGGCGCGGCAGGTGCTGGTCGATGCGCAGAACGGCACGAAGGTCGACCTGTCGGGCATCGACGTGTCGAACCGCACGATCGAACAGGACGGCGTGTCCGTGCCGGTCACGATCGTCCGCCCGCAGGGCGCGACAGGCACGCTGCCGGTGTTCATGTTCATTCACGGCGGCGGTTGGGTGCTCGGCGATTTCCCGACGCACGAACGCCTCGTGCGCGACCTCGTCGTGCAATCGGGCGCCGTCGCGGTGTTCGTGAACTACACGCCGTCGCCGGAAGCGCATTACCCGGTGGCGATCAACCAGGCGTATGCGGCGACGAAGTGGGTGGCCGCGCACGGCGCGGAGATCGGTGTGGACGGAAGCCGCCTGGCGGTGGTCGGCAACAGCGTCGGCGGGAACATGGCGGCCGTGGTGGCGCTGATGGCGAAGGACAAGGGCGGCCCCGCGATCCGCTTCCAGGGGCTGATGTGGCCGGTGACGGACCACAACTTCAACACGGGCTCGTACAACGCGTATCAGCAAGGGCACTTCCTCACGCGGCCGATGATGAAGTGGTTCTGGGACGCCTATACGAAGAACGAAGCGCAACGCAACGAGATCTACGCGTCGCCGCTGCGCGCGAGCACCGCGCAGTTGAAGGGCCTGCCGCCCGCGCTGATCCAGGTTGCGCAGTTCGACGTGTTGCGTGACGAAGGCGAAGCGTATGGCCGCAAGCTCGACGCAGCGGGTGTCGATGCGACGACCACGCGCTACGACGGCACCATCCACGATTTCGGCCTGCTGAACGCGCTGGCCACGGATGCGCCGACGAAGGCGGCGACGAAGGCGATGGCGAATGAAATCGCGACGCGGTTGAAGTAAGCGATGACCCGCACGCGCGCCGCGCCTGACGCGGTGTGCGTGCGTAGTCTCGGCGGCGGGCAGATGCCCGCCGTTTTTGCATGCCGCCGGCGGGCGGGCGGGCGGCGAACGCGATGCAGTGCGCCTGCGACTATCCCGCGTCGGCCCGGTGCGGCTGCCCGGGGGGCTGCGCTTGCAGCAGGCGTGCCATCGCCGCGCGCAGCTTGTCGCTCGGCACCGGCTTGTGCAGCAGCACGAACCCGCCGTGCTTCAACCGGCCGGGCCGGCGCGCGGTCGTGTCGCCGGTGATCAGCATCGCGGGAATCGCCGCGTTGTACTCGTCGCGAATGCGCGCGATCGCAGCGATTCCGTTCTGGTCGCCGTGCAGCAGGTGCAGGTCGCAGATCAGCAGGCTTGGCCGTACCTCACACGATGCCAGGCACGCGATCGCGTCGTCGACCGACGCGGCCGTGACGACCTGGTAGCCCCAGCGCTCGAGCAGCATCGACATGCCGGCGCGGATCGCGCTTTCGTCGTCGATCACGACCACGAGGTGGGCGGCGGCCGTCGCCTCGTCGACGGCGATCTCGTCGGCGGCCGCACCCGGCTGCACGACCGTGTCCAGCCGCACCAGCTGCAGTTCGAAGCACGAGCCCCGCCCGGGTTCGGAGCGCAGCGTCAGCGGACAGTCGAGCAGCCCCGCGAGGCGCCGCACGATCGCCAGCCCGAGGCCGACACCCCGTTCGGGCTCGTCGCCGCGACGGCGCAACTGGTAGTAATCGTCGAATACGCGTGCCTGCTGGTCGGCCGGAATGCCGCGCCCGGTGTCGATGAATTGCAGGCGAACGTGCTGGCGCGTGCGCCTGCAGCCGACGACGATACGCCCCGTGTCGGTATAGCGCACCGCATTCGACAGCAGGTTGCGTGCGATGCGCTCGACCAGCACCGGATCGGAATCGACCACTGCCGTGCTGCGCACGTACGACAGCGACAGGCCTTTTCCGTGCGCGTCGGCGGCGACTTCGCGGCACACGCGCTCCAGCACCGTGCCGATCGCGAACGGCCGGCGATGGACGGGCACGACGCCCGCATCGAGCCGCGAGATGTCGAGGATCGCGGTGAACAGCGCATCCATCGCGTTGACGGACTGGTCGATGCGATCGACGAGCAGCGTGCCGTTCGCCGGCATCGGGACGTGACGCAATGCGCCGACGAACAGGCTCAGCGCGTGGACGGGCTGGCGCAGGTCGTGGCTCGCTGCCGCGAGAAAGCTCGACTTGACGTGCACGGCCTGCGTCGCGAGATCCTTTTGCCGGCGGAAGTTCTCGGCCAGCTGCGCGGCGCGCTGGCGTTCGCGTTCGGCGATCCGCTGCGCGCGGATCAGTTGCAACTGCATCTCGATCTGGTCGCGGAATTCCTCGACGAGCCGGATGTAGCGCTCCGAATACGCATTCTCCTTGCAGTCGAGCAGGCAGATCGTGCCGAACGGCGTGTTGTCGGGCCAGCGGATCGGCAGGCCGAGATACGAGACCATGTTGACGCGCAGGTCAGGGTTGTTGCGCCACTGCGCGGATTGCCGCGCATCCGGCACGACCAGCGTATGGCCGCTCGCAATGACCGCTTCGCAGTAAAGTCCCGAGCCGTGCAGCTCGGCCGATTCGCCCGGATAGAACGGATTACCGGTGTTGCGGCTCGCCACCAGCACCTGGATGTCGCGGCCGACGTTGCGCATGATCAGCCCGGCCGGCACCCCGACGATTTCCGCCATCAGGTCGACGAGGCGCTGCCAGCGCGCGATCACGTCGGCGGCGAGGTCGAACGGGACTTCATGGTCGGCCGGAGCTTCGGGCGGCTCGTCGACATGCGTCATGCGCACGCTCCTCGAACGGGCGGGGAAGATGAGGAAAATTTAGGCGTTCCACGCCGGCATGGCAATGTCGCGACGCGGGCCGGCGTCGGATCAGATGAGGCCGGCCTTCCTGCCGGCGGCCGCTGCCTGGGTGCGGTTGATGACGTTCAGCGCCTTGAAGATCGCGGTGATGTGCGCCTTGATGGTCTTTTCGGACAGGCCCAACTTGTCGGCGATGACCTTGTTCGGTACGCCTTCCGCGAGATAGCGCAGCACTTCGACCTGTCGTTGCGTCAGCATCGATCCGCGTGCTCCAGCGGCGCCGTCCTGATGCTGCAGCGCGGGGTCGTCGAGCACGAGCGGCGGGACGTAGCGTTCGCCGTTGAGTGCGATCCGGATGGCGGACAGCAGCGTGCGCGGGCTGGCGGACTTCGGCACGTAACCCATCGCGCCCTGCGCGAACGCGCTGCGCACGGCGCCGGGATCCTCGGACGACGACAGCACGATGACGGGGAGCCCCGGGCGCATCGTCGCGAAGACGGCGAGCGCGTCGAGGCCGTCCATGCCCTGCAGCTTCAGGTCGAGCACGATGGCGTCGAGGTCGGTGTGATCGTCGAGCAGCCGCACCGCATCATCGGCGCTGCTCGCCTGGACGACGACCGTGTCGTCGTCACCCTGGCGCAGCAGCATCTCCACGCCATCCCGCAGGATCGCGTGATCGTCGACGATCAGAATTTTCATGAGGGCGCTTGAATAAGTGAATCAGGACGCGGACCGATACGAACGAACCGGATTGTACAAGACGAAAGTCTTAATACTAAAGTCGAGTTTGCCCGGCATCTGTCTTGCGTCTAACGTCGCATTTACATTCAGCGGAATATCGCCGAGACTCAATCACGACAGTTCGCAATGCAGGTGAATGCGGGCGCGCCATTCGATGCGTCGCCGGCAACGCGGCGATGCGAGCGACGAAGCACGCGGCCGCTTCAGGACTGAATGGCGGCACGATGCACGCACGCAAGGTGCGTCGTTCGGCGGCGGTGAATTTCCGTTATTCACGTCGAACGAAAAAAATAACGGCTCGTAATAGCCGGATTATCGGCACGTATTTGGACGGTGAATCATTGATCCTGATCGCGCATGAATCGAGGTGAACGATGAAGGTTGCCAACGACAGCGATGCAATGTGGGAACTGAACATGTCGTATCTCTGGCTTGCGCAGCGACTCCTGCAGTCGGATCGCGCAACCGGCATGTTCCGCCTGGGCGTGACCGCCGATGTCGCCGCCGCGCTGGCCGCGCTGTCGATGAAGCACATGAACGACCTCGCGTCTGCGGGGCAATTGATCTGCGCATTGCGGCCGGGCCGATACGGCGTGCTGTCGGCACTGACTCGTGCGACGCCGCCGGTCGATCTCGTGCGCGTGCATACCGCGATGGTGCTGGCCGGCCTTGCGCTGCCAGACGAGGAAACATCGTGAACGGCCGGGCAGGGCGGCTTGGCCTCGCGGACGACGCGCAACTGACGATGCACGCGGCGGCGTTGATCCGGCTCGGCGCGCGGCTGCAGATGCTGGAAATCGAGTGCGGGTTGCCGCGCGACCGTCTCGTGCGCCTGTATCGCGAAGTGCGCGGCGTGGCCGCGCCGAAGGGGTTGCTGCCGTCGTCGATCGACTGGTACATGACGTGGTTCGCGAACCTTCATGCATCGCTGTTCCACAGCATCTACCGCTTCCTGCGCAACCAGGCGGGCTGCACGCGACTCGAGGCACTCGTCAAGGCCTATACGCTGTATGCCGAACAGGGCGATGCTGCGTGCCGCGCGTTGCCGCTGGACCTGACACGCGCCTGGATGCTGGTGCGCTTCGTCGACGCCGGCGTGCTCGACATTGCCCATTGCCGCAATTGCGGCGCGGCGTTCATCACCTATCGCCACGCGCTGCGCCGGCATCCCGTGTGCGTCGCCTGCCGGCTGCCGGCACGTGCCGGCAAGCGCGTGGTCGGCACGTCGACGCGCGTGGCGCCCGGCACGCGGCATGCGCGACGGCACGATGTACAGGTGGCCGTCGCGTCCAGTCGCGGCAGCGGGAGCGCCGCTGGCGATTCATCGGGAGAATGGTGTGCAATCTAACGGGGCAACGGCGGCCGCGGCGGGGCCCGCGCGGCACGCGGCGAATGGTGCCGGCCGGCACGTCGCGTCGGCCGGGGCGGCGCGCTCGCCCGATCGCGATGGCGGCGCGCATCCTGTGCCGCCATCGTGAACCTGCGCGGCCTCTCGATCCGGCAGCGGATGCAGGCCGGCTTCGCGCTCGTCGTGATGCTGACGGCGGTGGCGTGCGGGACGAACCTGCGGGAAAGCTATCGGCAATACCGGCAGGGCTATCTCGACCTGCGCGATTTCGCGCTGGTCGAGCGCGCGATGATCGCGTCGAACCGGATCTCGGCCGAACGCTGGCCGGCCAACCAGTTGCTGGCGCTGCGGCGGCGCGATGCCGCGACGCAGGTGCAGGCGGTGCGCGATGCGCGGGCGCGTTCGGATCAGGCGCTCGATGCGCTGCGAGACGACCTTGCTCGGGCGGAGGCGCCCGGTGCATCCGAGCGCGGGGCCGCGCTGCACGCGCTCGAGTCGATACGCGCCGAGCTGGCCGGCGCGCGCGGCGAAGTCGATGCGCTCGCCGCGCGGCCCGCGGCGGCGCGTGCGACGTGGCAGGTGCGGGCTGCACAGGACCGCATGTTCGCGGCCGCCGACGATCTGGCGACGCTGACCGGCGGTGTGATGGCGGGTACGGCGATGCGTCATCCGGACACGGCCGGTGCGCTGGTCCTCGCGCGCCTGCTGGGCGACCTGCGTGAATACACCGGCCGGCTCGGCTCGCTGTTCGTCGCACCGCTGGTGACGCGCGAGGCGCTCGACAACGATCGGCTGGCGCGCATCCTCCAGATGCGTGGGCGCATCGTGCAGCTTCGCGCACTGATCGCCGGTGCGATCGTGCCGCCGCTCGACGACGCGATGCTGTCGAATGACCTGGCGCGGTTGAACGACACGATGGACGGCAGCTTCCTGCCGCTCGTGGCCGCGACGGTTCGCGCAGGGCGCACGGGCGCCTATGCGATGAACGCCGAGGATTTCGCGTCGCGGATCATGCGGGACCTCGACGCATCGGCGCGGTTGCGCGACCGCGTGCTCGACCTCACGCGTGCACGGGCGGTGGCGCTGCGCGATGCGGCGCGCGTCCGGATGGCGCTATCGGCCGCCGAGGCGGCGTGTTGCATCGCGATCCTGTTCCTGCTCGTGCGCGGCACGCAGCGCACGCTGTCGAAACCGCTCGATGCGCTGAGCCGGCGCATCGTTGCGTTGAGCAACGGCGACGTGTCACCGATCGTCCGGATTCCGGGCACGAGCCCCGAGATCGCGCACGTGAACGATGCACTGGACGCGCTGCGTGGCGCCTACGTTCATCGCACGCTGCTCGAGCGGCAGCGCAACGACATGCTGACGCTGTTCTCGCACGACATGCGCGCGCCGCTCACGTCGGTCATCGTGCTCGTGGACGCGCCTGCCGGCTGCCCGCCCGACTGCACGCTGCGCGAGCGTCTTCACGAGATCGGCGGGCTGGCGCGTCATACGCTCGCGATGGCGGACGGTTTCGCGCAGGTGTCGCGGGCGGAGGCGGGCGAGTACGCGTCGGAACTCGTCAACGTGGCCGACCTGATGAATCAGGCACGCGACGAAATCTGGCCGCGCGCCCGGGACAAGCACATCGCGATCGACGACGTACCACCGTGCGACGACGCGCTCGTACGCGGCGATCCGGCGCTGCTGTCGCGTGCGCTGGTCCATCTGCTGGGGAACGCGGTCGAATACAGCGCGGCGCATACCCGCGTCGAGTGCAGCGTCGAACTGGCGGACGACGGTGCTTCGGTGTGCTGCGTGATTCGCGATTACGGCTACGGGATCGCGGCCGAGGATCAGGCGCGCCTGTTCGAGCGTTACCGGCGCTTTCGCCTGCAAGGGCAGCCCGACACGAAGGGCGTCGGGCTCGGCATGGCGTTCGCGAAGGCGGTCGTGGACCGGCACCGCGGCGAGATCCACGTGCGCAGCGCGCCATGGCAGGGCACGACCGTGACGCTCACGCTGCCCGTGGCCGGTGCATCCTGCAACGTGCACGACCCGGACCGAACGATGTCGGCCGAACCGATACCGGGATGATGCATGGCGGCGGGAGGCCGCACGCCGTGCACCCGGCGGTGTCTTCGCGCAGCCGCACGCGGCGATGTTCGACGGCGCGTGAAGTTGGTACGATCGCGCGTATCGTTCACGCCGGCGCCGCAACCCGCCGGCCATCGGTCGCACGGCCGCCCGGCCGCACGGTCTCGTTCGGGAGAAGCGGTTCATGCTGCAGGCGTTCGCGGTCTTGCTGACCTTCCAGTGTCTCGGGGAAGGCGTGTCCTACCTGTTCGGCCTGCCGGTGCCGGGCCCGGTGACCGGCATGTTGTTGCTGTTCGGCTTCGTGATGGTGCGCCCGCAGGTGGCCGACGCGATCGAGCCGACCGCGCTCGAGTTGCTGCGCCATCTGTCGCTGCTGTTCGTGCCGGCCGGCGTCGGCATCATGGTGTCGGCCGACCGCGTGCGCGGCGATGCGGTCGCGGTCGTCGTCGCGCTGGCGGTGAGCACCACGCTCGCGATCGCGGTGACCGCGCTCGTCACGCGCGCGCTGCTGCGCCGCCAGCGGCGCGCGGGCGGCGCGGCGGAGGGCACGCGATGACGGCCTTCCCGAAGCTCGGCGCGATCTGGGTCTATCTCGCCGCGACCCCGCTGCTGGGCCTGACCATCACGCTGATCGCCTATCTGCTTGCACAGGCCGTCTATGCGCGGGCGCGCTTCAACCCGCTCGCGAACCCGGTGCTGATCGCGGTCGCGCTGATCGTCGTGCTGCTGACGATCACCCGTACGCCATATCCGACGTATTTCGAAGGCGCGCAGTTCGTCCACTTCCTGCTCGGCCCCGCCACCGTCGCGCTGGCGCTGCCGCTGTACCGCCAGTGGTCGAAGCTGCGCCGCGCCGCGGTGCCGCTGCTGGTCGGCCTGCTCGCGGGCTCGCTGACCGCGATCGTGTCGGCGGTCGGCATCGCGGCGCTGTTCGGCGCGTCGCACCAGACGATCGCGTCGCTCGCGCCAAAATCGGCGACGACGCCGATCGCGATGGCCGTCGCCGCGGAAATCGGCGGGATTCCATCGCTCACCGCCGTGCTCGTGATCTCGACCGGGATTTTCGGGGCGGTGTGCGCACGCGGGATCCTCAATGCGCTGCGGGTCGACGAACCGGCCGTGCGCGGCTTCGCGCTCGGCGTCGCGTCGCATGGAATCGGCACCGCGCGTGCGTTCCAGGTCAGCGAGGAGGCCGGTGCGTTCGCCGGGCTCGGGATGGGGATGAACGGCGTGCTGACCGCTTTCGTCGTGCCGATCCTGCTGCCGGTGCTGTCGCGCTGGATCTGAGCGCGGCCGGGGCGGGCAAGGCCGGGTTATCGCTTTCCCTGATGGCGCCGGCGCGGCGCCGAAACGACGGAGCACGCCGTGCGCATGTATCGTGGCCGTTATCAGGAGAATTCAGGAACGCACACGGACAACCGAATACTGATCGGCTAACGTTGCAACGGCGCCGATGTCGCAAGCGGTCGTGTGCGCGCCGGTGTTCGACCCATTATCAACAATCGACAAGGAGATCCGGCCATGAAGCAGTCTCGCGTGGTATCGGTGGCAGTAGCAGTAACGGCGTCGTTCGGTCTGCTGTTGACCGCCGCGCCGGCGGCATACGCGCAGGATCCGGCGTCCGCGCCGACGCAGAAGCAGCTCGACAAGGCGCAGAAGAAGGCGGCCCGCAAGGCCGCCCGGGCGCGGCATGCGTCGGACCTGAAGGCGATCGGCACGGGCAGCGGCTACCGGTTGACCAACGACCAGAGCAACTATCCGCAGAACGCCGCGACGAAGGCGCCCGCGACTAAGGCGGCGCCAGCCGCCCCGGCATCGGGCCAGTAACGGCCGGAACCCGGGCACAGCGCGAACGGCGCCGGATCGACCGGCGCCGTTTGCGCATGTGCGGGCTGCCCGAATCGCCGGGCCGCCGCGTTACGACGCGAGCTTGCTCGCGATTTCCGCGACGTGCTTGCCCTGGTAGCGCGCGATGTCGAGCTCGTTCGCGCTCGGCTGGCGGCTGCCGTCCGCGCCCGCGAGCGTGGTCGCGCCGTACGGCGTGCCGCCGGTGATTTCGTTCATGTTGACGAGGCCGCTGCATGCGTACGGCACACCCACGATCACCATCCCGTGGTGCAGCAGCGTGGTGTGGAACGACGTGATCGTCGTTTCCTGGCCGCCGTGCTGGGTGCCGGTCGACGCGAACACGCTGCCGATCTTGCCGACGAGCGCGCCCTTCATCCACAGGCCGCCGGTCTGGTCGAGGAACGTGCGCATCTGGCCGGCCATGTTGCCGAAGCGGGTCGGCGTGCCGAAGATGATCGCATCGTAGTCGGCGAGTTCGTCCACCGTCGCGACCGGCGCGGCCTGGTCGACCTTCACGCCGATCGCGCGGGCCTGGTCGACGGGAATCGTTTCCGGCACGCGCTTGAGCGTGACCTCGACGCCGGCCACCGATTTCGCGCCTTCCGCGATGTGCTGCGCCATCGTTTCGACGTGCCCGTAGGACGAGTAGTAAAGAACGAGTACCTTGGCCATGTTGCGAATCTCCGATTAAAAGGGCCCCGCGGTCAGCGGGGCCCGGTTTCCCGAACGGGCGTCATGCCCACTCGGCCGTTACTTCGACCGGACGCAGGTCGAACACCAGCACTTCGGCATCCTTCCCGTCGGCGAACGTCAGCGCTTTTTCGTCGCGCACGCGCACGCCGTCGCCTTCGCCGAGCGTCACGCCGTTGACCGTCACGCTGCCGCGTGCCACGTGCACGTAAGCAAAGCGGTTCGGCGCCAGTTCCAGCGTCGCGCGTTCATCGCCGTCGAACAGGCCCGCGTAGATCCGCGTGTCCTGCCGGATCTTCAGCGAACCGGCGTCGCCGTTCGGCGAGACGACGAGCGCGAGCTTGCCGCGCTTGTCGTCGGCCGTGACGTTCGTCTGCTGGTAACGCGGCTCGGCACCTTTTTCGGCCGGCCCGACCCAGATCTGCAGGAAGTGGACCGGCAGTTCCGGCGAGTGGTTGAACTCGCTGTGACGCACGCCGGTGCCGGCGCTCATCAGTTGCACGTCGCCCGGCACGATCACCGAACCGGTGCCCATCGAGTCCTTGTGTTCCAGCGCGCCGTCGAGCACGTACGACAGGATTTCCATGTCGCGGTGCGGGTGCGTGCCGAAGCCGCGGCCCGGGGCGACGCGGTCGTCGTTGATCACCAGCAGGTCGGAGAAGCCGACTTGCTTCGGATCGAAGTAATTCGCGAACGAAAACGTATGACGGGAGCTGAGCCAGCCATGCTCCGCACGGCCACGTTGGTTTGCTGCACGGATTTCGATCATGATTTTTGTTCCTCAAGACGCCGGACCTCGGAAGTGGGCCCGGCCGTTCGTTGAGATGAATCTTAGGTCAATCGATTTGACAAATAAATGGCTGTAGCGATAATGACTGTCGCTATGGAGTGGACAATATGGAACTCAACGATCTCAGGATCTTCGTCGCGACGGTCGATGCGGGCAGCTTCACGGCGGCGGCCGACCAGCTGATGCTGTCCAAGCAGTTCGTCAGCCGCCGCACGATGGCGCTGGAGGCGTCGCTCGGCGTGCGGCTTCTGCACCGGAACACGCGCAACCTCGCGGTGACCGAATCGGGGCAGGAGTTCTATGCGCGGGCGCAGCGGATCCTCGCGGAGATCGCCGACGCCGAGCAGGCGATGTCGGTGCGTAGCACCGAGCTGCACGGGTCGCTGAAAATCAGCGCGCCGCTGTCGTTCGGGATCACGCACGTGTCGCCGCTGATCGCCGAATTCCTGTCCGCGCACCCGGCCGTGCGGCTGAACCTCGACCTGACCGACCGGCGCGTCGACCTGATCGGCGAGGGCTTCGACCTGGTGTTGCGGATCGGCTCGCTCGAGGATTCGACGCTGATCGCGCGCCCGCTCGGCGCATGGCGGATGATTGCGTGCGCGAGCCCCGCCTACCTGAAGCGGCAGGGCACGCCGCAGACGCCGGCCGATCTCGCCGGCCATACGTGCGTGCTGTACGGGCGCGAGCGGCGCATCGGCTGGGAATTCCGCGTCGACGGCGTGGCGCGCACGTTCGACGTGCAGGGGCCGCTGGTCGCGAACAATGGCGAGGTGGTGCGGGACGCGGCGATCGCGGGCCTCGGCATCGCGCTGTTGCCGGATTTCATCGTCGGCGGTGCGCTCGACAGCGGTGCGCTCGTGCCGGTGCTCGACGCGTATGCGCCGTCGCCGATCACGCTCAATGCGGTGTTTCCGCAGCATCGGGAAGGGTTCGTCACGCTGCGCACGTTCATCGGGTTTCTCGCGGAACGGCTCGGCGCGGCTGCGCCGGCGGGGAGGGACGGAGCCGGGCGGGCGCGGTAACGGGCAGGGATGCGGGGAATGAGGGTGATATTCTCCGCATGATTTGCGGAGAATATTGAGTCGTGCGGTGAATCGGTGAGATAATCTCCGCATCATGAGCGGAGATTACACCTACATCTGGGAGTCGGCCGACTGGCCCGCATGGCGCTTCGACCTCCCCGCACTGGCGACGCCCCTCGCCGACGTCAGCCGTGCGCAAGGCATGCTGGCCGGGCGGCTGGCGGACGTCGGCCTGGCGTCGCGCGACGAGGCCAGCCTCGCCGCGCTGACGGAAGATGTCGTCAAGACGAGCGCCATCGAGGGCGAAAGCCTGAACGTCGCGTCGGTCCGGTCGTCGATCGCGCGCCGGCTCGGCGTCGATATCGGCGCGCTGGCGCCGGTCGATCGTCATGTCGAGGGCGTGGTCGACATGGTGCTGGACGCGACGACCCATGCGGCGGCGCCGGTCACGGACGCCCGTCTGTTCGGGTGGCATGCGGCGCTGTTCCCGACCGGCTACTCGGGGATGTCGCGGATCACGGTCGGCGGCTGGCGCACGGACGCGACCGGGCCGATGCAGGTCGTGTCCGGGCCGATCGGCCGGCAGCGCGTGCATTTCGAGGCGCCGCCCGCCGCGCGCGTCGCCAGCGAGATCGGGCGCTTTCTCGCGTGGCTCAATGCCGCACCGGCCGAGCCCTTGCTGATCCGCGCCGGCCTTGCCCATCTGTGGTTCGTCACGCTCCATCCGTTCGACGACGGCAACGGCCGGATTGCGCGTGCGCTCGGGGATCTGGTCCTCGCGCGCGCCGACCGCAGCCCGCAGCGCTTCTACAGCCTGTCGGCGCAGATCCAGCGCGAGCGCAACGCGTATTACGACGTGCTGGAGCGGACGCAACGCGGTTCGCTCGACGTCACGGAATGGCTGGCGTGGTTCCTCACCGCACTCGGCAGGGCCATCGATCACGCGCACACGACGCTCGACGCGGTGCTGGTCAAGGCGCGCTTCTGGCAGCGCTGCGCGGGCCTCGCGATGAACGAACGCCAGGTGAAGGTCATGAATCGCCTGTTCGACGGCTTCGAGGGAAAGCTGACTTCCACCAAGTGGGCGGCGCTCGCGAAATGCTCGCAAGACACCGCGCTGCGGGACATCACCGAACTCGTCGAGCACGGTGTGCTGCGCCGCTCGTCGTCCGGTGGGCGGAGCACGAGTTACGAGCTGGCGCCGGTCGACGGCTGACGCCGGCCGGGGTCATGACCGGCCGGCGTTGGCCGCGACGGAGCGGAGTCGTGTTGCCGCTTGGATCGCTTCCGCGTTGACCGGGCGGCGGCTCGCACCGGTTCGCATGGCCGTGACCCAAGCGATTGCCCGCGCCTGTTTGTCCAATGTCGCGTGGCCGCGGGAACGGTTGCGTTGACATCGACCGATCGATTGATCGGCGCCCCGCATTCGGGTTAGGCTTCGGCGAGCAACGGCCTGCGCCGCATGCCGGGCCGGGCGTTTTTACCTCGAATGCCGCGTGCTGGTAGCGTCTACAGGCGCGCGATCCTGCGACGAGCCAAGCCGATGACCCTCCAGAACCGATCGAATGCGCGCGGGCAAACCGCGTTTCCCGCCAGTGACGCAGCGCGCACGCCACTGCGATCCATCGTGGCGGCTGCACTGTTGACGCTGCTGCCGCTCGCCGCGCATGCCGCGGGCTTCGACTGCGCAAAAGCCGCGTCGCCAACCGAGAAGTCAATCTGCGCGAACGCCGCGCTGTCGAGGCTCGACGGCGACCTGGCGGTGGCGTGGAAGCAGGCGCTCGGAAAAGGCGGTGATACGGCCGCGCTGAAAGCCGCGCAGTTGAAATGGCTCAAGCAGCGCGACCGGTGCGGCGGCGACGAGCAGTGCCTCGGCGACCGCTACCGCGAACGGCTCGCGAGCCTGAACGGCAAGCCGCTGGCCGCCGACCGCTGGCAGCAGACGTGGTACATGACGAGCGACAACCCGTCGTTCGGCGGCGTGCTGACGTTCACCGGCACGGCGCCGCGCCTGCATTTCGAGCTGAGCGGCAACAACGGCGCGAATACGGGCGGGCTCGATGGCGACATCGTGCTGCACGGCGACAGCGGCACCTATCGCCAGGACAAATGCCGGCTCAATTTCGAACGGAAGGGCGGGCGTATCGGCATCACGCAACACGGCGCGGATGTCGATTGCGGTGCGGGCTCGGGAGTTTTCTACGGTGGCCAGTACGTGACCGCGTCGCAGTTCCAGGCCAAACCGGCGGCCGACCTGCTGAGCCTGAAGGTCGTCGACGACGCGACGCAGAATGCGACGGCGCACAAACTGCTCGGCGCCGATTACCAGACGCTCGTCGACAACGTCAATTACAGCGCCGACGAAAAGGATCTCGACGGGCTGAACGCGCACGTGGCGTCGTACTGGGTGCGCGGCATCGCGACGACGAATGCGGCGATCGTGATGCGCCGCGGTAACGACCTGTGGATCGGGCTGCTCGTGTTCGACGCGAAGAACGATGTCCGGATGCGCTATTACACGAACGTGCCGGCGTGGAAGAAGCGCGTGCCGAAGACCATCCAGGCGTGGCACGACAATCTCGACAAGACGCTGCCGGTCGACGTGATGCAGTGATTGACGGGCAAGCCGGGCAGCCGAAGCCGCCCGGTGCGTCTTTATTTCTTAAGTCCTGCCCGAGCGTGTGCAGGCGCCGCGGCCGATTCCCGCGTGCGCAACTCCGGCAGCACCGCATGACCCGGCCCCGTTGCGCCGTTCTCGAGCGCGTCGAGCAACGCGTGCGCGGCCTGGCGCCCGATCGCGTTGGTGTCGACCCACATCGTCGTCAGCGGCGGCTGGATCTCGCGCGCGAGCGCGATGTCGTCGAACCCGGTGATCGACAATTGCGCGGGCACGTCGATGCCGAGCGCCTGCGCCTCGAGCAACGCGCCCAGTGCGAGCGCATCGTTGCCGCAGATCACGGCCGTCGGCCGCGTGGCCGCGTCGCTGTCGGCGATCGCGCGCAGGCTCGCCCGCCCGAACGCGATCGTGGCCGCGCCTTCGTGCTGATGGACGGGGCGCACCGCGAGCCCGCGCGCGGCCAGCGTGTCGTGAATGCCGCGCAGGCGTGCCTGCACACGGTCGTTGTCGGCGGACGGCTGCATGATGATCGCGAAATCGCGGTGGCCGAGGTCGAGCAGGTGGGTGGTGAGCTGGGCGAACGCCGCGCGATTGTCGAAGCCGATGCAGCAGTGCGGGCTGTCGTCGCGATACGCATAAGTGACGACGTACGGCACGCGGTGCATCGCAAGCAGTTCGAACAGTTCCGGCGGATACGCTTCGCCGACGAGCGACACGGCTTCCACGCCGCGCGACAGCATCGCGCGCACCTGGTCGAGCGCCTGCGCCGGATCGTAGTTCGAGCAGCCGAGGAACAGCGTGATGCCGTGCTCGGCCATGACCGTCTGCATGCCCGCGACTTGCGATGCGAACACCTGGTCGTCGAGCGTCGGAATGATCGCACCCGTGATGTGGGTGCGCGTGGACGCGAGTGCGCGGCCCGCCGCATTCGGGATCCAGTTCAGCGCGCGCGCCGCGTCGCGCACGCGTTGCTGCACGTCGGCCGACACCTTGCCGGGATCGTTGTACACGCGCGAAACGGTCGCGGTCGACACGCCGGCCAGCTTCGCGACATCGCCGAGCACCGAGCGGCCGCTGCCGCGGCGCGCGCGGGGCGCGCCGCCACGGGACGGGGGCGCGCTCATCGGGCGACTCCCGGCATGGCGGTGGTGGCGGCGCTACGCGTTGTCAAATGCGTCAATGTTTACCCTCGATTCATGGTGGCGCCGCTTGCATTCTCGCTCGACCCTGTGAGAATGTAAGCGCTATCTTGGCGTGCTTCCACATTATGTCAGACCCATATTCTATCCATATCGTGAAATTTTCATCGACGACGGCCATTCCGGCCTTTTTGTCCGTCTCAAATGTAAGCGATTACATTCGGAAATGAGCAACATCTGTCCACCGCGCATCGCCGTCGTCGGCAGCGTGAACATCGACCTCGTCACACGCGCGCCGCGCCTGCCGGTGCCGGGCGAGACGCTGCTCGGCACCGATTTCCAGACCGTCCATGGCGGCAAGGGGGCGAACCAGGCGGTGGCGGCCGCACGCCTGGGCGCGTCGGTCGCGATGATCGGCTGCGTCGGCGACGACGCATTCGGTGCGCGCCTGCACGACGCACTGTCGGCAGAGGGCATCGACGTGACGCACCTGGACCGGATCGGCGGTACGGCGACCGGGGTGGCCACGATCACGGTCGGCGAAGGCGGCGCGAACAGCATCGTCGTCGTGCCCGGCGCGAATGCGCGCCTCGATGCCGACCGGATCGACGCGGCGCGCGAAGCGATCGCCGGGGCCGCGATGCTCGTGAGCCAGCTCGAAGTGCCTGTCGCCACCGTGGCGCGCGCCATTGCCTGTGCGTCCGCGCACCGCACGCCGGTGCTGCTCAATCCCGCGCCCGCGCAGCGGCTGTTCGACGCGCTGCTCGCACGGGTCGATTACCTCGTCGTCAACGAGACCGAGGCCGAGTCGCTGACCGGCATCGCCGTCGGCGACGATGCGTCCGCCGTGCGCGCCGCCGATGCGCTGCGCGCGAAGGGCGTGGGCAACGTGCTGGTCACGCTTGGCGCGCGCGGCGTGTGCTGGCGCGGCGGTGCGGGCAATGGCCGCCTGCGGGCGATGTCGGTGGTCGCGGTCGATACGACCGCGGCCGGCGACACGTTCGTCGGCGGGTTCGCGGCCGCCCGCGCGGGCGGCGCGTCGATGGACGACGCGATCGGCTTCGGCCAGCGCGCCGCCGCGATCAGCGTGACGCGCTACGGCGCGCAGACCTCGATTCCGACGCGCGACGAAGTGGCGCGCCTGGAACCCTGAATTCCGCATCAGACGGACAGGCCGGAACCGGCCGATATCACTGACATGGAGACAACCGCAATGAACGAAACCCCGACCATTCCGCCCGCTCCGCCGCGTATCCGGCGCGGGCAACGCATCGCGCTCGCGCTGTTGATGGTGAGCGGCATCGTCAACTATCTCGATCGCGGCACGCTGGCCGTCGCGAGTTCGGCGATCCGCGCCGATCTCGGCCTGTCGCTCGCGCAAATGGGGCTGCTGCTGTCGGCCTTCTCGTGGAGCTACGCGCTGTGCCAGTTCCCGGTCGGCGGCCTCGTCGACCGCATCGGGCCGCGCCGGCTGCTCGGGATCAGCCTGATCGTGTGGTCGATCGCGCAAGCGGCGGGCGGCATCGTATCGACCTTCGGCTGGTTCATCGTCGCGCGCATCGTGCTCGGCATCGGCGAGGCGCCGCAGTTCCCGTCGGCCGCGCGGGTGGTGAGCAACTGGTTTCCGCTGCGCGCACGCGGCACGCCGACCGGCATTTTCAACGCTGCGTCGCCGCTCGGCACCGCGCTTGCGCCGTTGCTGCTGTCGATCCTCGTCGCGTCGTTCGACTGGCGCTGGGCGTTCATCGCGACAGGCGCAGCCGGTCTCGTCGTCGCCGTCGTCTGGTTCGCGCTGTATCGCGATCCGGTGCGCGCGCAACTGACCGCCACCGAGCGCAATTATCTCGACGCCGACGCGCAGAGCACGGTCGCGGCGCCGAAACTGACGTTCACCGAATGGCGCGGCCTGTTCTCGCACGGCACGACCTGGGGGATGCTGATCGGCTATTTCGGTTCCGTGTACCTGAACTGGGTGTACCTCACCTGGCTGCCGGGCTACCTGACGATGGAGCGGCACATGAGCCTGATCCGCACCGGCTTTGCCGCGTCGGTGCCGTTCCTGTGCGGGTTCGTCGGCTCGCTGCTGGCCGGCTGGCTGTCGGACCTGGTCACGCGCCGCAGCCGTTCACCGGTCGTGAGCCGGCGCAATGCGGTGGTGGTCGCGATGCTCGGGATGGTCGCGTTCACGATTCCCGCCGCGCTCGTGCAGAGCAATACGGTGGCGCTTGCCTGCATTTCGGTGGTGATCTTTCTCGCCAACGCGGCGTCGGCCTGTTCGTGGGCGCTCGCGACGGCAGCCGCGCCGCCGAGCCGCATCGCGTCGCTCGGTGCGATCCAGAATTTCGGCGGTTTCATCGGCGGCGCGCTCGCGCCGATCCTCACGGGCATCATTGCGCAGAAGTGGTCGTTCGTGCCGGCGCTTCTGGCGGCCGCGGCGATCGCGTTCGCCGGTGCAATGGCGTACCTGCTGCTGGTGCGCAAGCCGATTCCCGAGCAGGCCGCGAACGCTGCATCCGGACCGTTGCCGGCCTGAGCACGCGGCATGCGCCACGCATTCACTGAAGCAAGGAGAAACAGATGCAACACCCGCAGCAATCGAACGTGACCATCGAGGGGATCGTTCCGGTGATGCTGACGCCGTTCGACGACGCCGGCGCGATCGACTACGCCGGGCTCGAACGGCTCATCGAGTGGTACCTGGCGCACGGCGCCGACGCGTTGTTCGCGGTCGCCCAGTCGAGCGAGATGCAGTTCCTGAGCCTCGCGGAACGCGCGGAACTCGCGCGCTTCGTGGTCGAGCGGGTGGCCGGGCGCGTGCCCGTCGTCGCGTCCGGACACATCAGCGACGATCTCGACGCGCAGGCCGAGGAGTTGTGCGCGGCGGCCGAATCGGGCGCGCAGGGCGTCGTGCTCGTGACCAACCGACTCGATCCGCAGCGCCAGGGCAGCGCCGCGCTGCTCGACCATCTGCACCGGCTGCTCGCGCGCTTGCCGTCGGACCTGCCGCTCGGGTTGTACGAGTGTCCGGCGCCTTACCGGCGGCTGCTGTCGGATGACGAACTGCGCGCGTGCATCGATACGGGCCGCTTCGTGATGCTCAAGGACGTGAGCTGCGACCTGGAGACGGTAAAGCGGCGGGTCGCGCTCGCCGAGGGCTCGCCGCTGAAGATCCTCAACGCGAACGCCGCGATTGCGTGGGACGCGATGAAGGCGGGTTCCGCCGGCTTCAACGGTGTGTTCACCAACTTCCATCCGGACCTGTACCGGTGGTTGCGTACGCAAGGGGAGTCGAATCCGGCGCTGGCCGACGAGCTGTCGACGTTCCTCGTCGTCTCGGCGGTGTCGGAAGCGCTGGGGTACCCGGCGCTCGCGAAGCTCTATCACCAGCGGATCGGCACCTTCGCGTCGATCCGTTGCCGCGTGATCGACTACGACGTGCGTGAACGGTTCTGGGCGCTCGATGCGGTGCTCGACAAGATCGTGGCCGGGACCGAGCATTTCCGGCGAAGGATCGCTGCGTAATCGTGCGTGCGCTGCCGTCCGAGGTTTGCGGTGCGAGACGGGGAACCGAACCCGGCGCGTGCTTGCGCACTGCCGGGCGTGAGTGAAGTTTCCATGCGGGACACCCTGCGCGGCGGCGCGAGCCGGTCGATCCATTGACCGGCGGCCGCCGCCACGATCATCGATCAGCCCGGACGCTCGTCACTTGTTCGCCAGCGTGCCGCTGCTGTTGGCACCGCCGAACAGCCGCGTCAGGTACTGCGTGTTCGAATTCATCTTGGCCATCAGCGCGTTGAGTGCCGTGAACTGCGCCTGATACTGCTTGGTCAGTTGCGCGGCGTAGTCGGCCAGATTCGTCTGCTGCTGCGTGACGCGCTTCAGGTCGGCGCCCAGCGCGTTCGTGCGCAGGGCGATCATCCCGCCGCTTTTCGTGAAGGTCGCGATCTGGTCGGTCAACTGCTTGCCTATCCCGTTCGTCGAGTTGAACAGGTGCGCGACCCCCGATGGGTTGCCGGTCAGCGCAATGTCGAGCTTCGCGCTGTCGGCCCTCAGCGTGCCGTCCTTCTCGAGCGAGACGCCGATCGCCGCCAGGTTCGTGTGCCCGTTGCCGTCCTTGTCGGGAACGCCGCGCGCGACGATCGACGCCAGGGCGTTGCGGATCGTGTGCAGTGTCGAATCGCCGATCAGCGTACCCTGCGTGCTCGCCCCTGGCGTGTAGCTCGACAGCGCGCCCATCGTCTTGACGACGGCGTTGTACAGGTTCACGAAATTCGTGATCGTGGCCGCCTGCGACTTCGTGTCGGGGCTGATCGTCAGCGTCTGCGTATCGGTTGCGCTGACCGCAGCCGCCGACAAGTTCAGCGTGACGCCGTTCAGCACGCCCGACACCGTGTTGCTCGCGCTGGTCGACGCGATGCCGCTGACCCTGAACTTCGCGTCCTGCGCGACGGCGCTTTGCCGCCACGCGGCCGCGCCGTTCGCCGAGTCGATCTTCGACGGGCCGCCCGTCGGGTCGGCCGTCGACGTGACGCCGAGGCTCGACAGTCCGTTGTCGTTGGCCACGTTGCCGACCGCGATGCTGATGGTGCTCGCCGAGCCCGTCTTCGACGACGCGAGCACGAGGTGCGCGCCGTCGGTGCCGTTGATGACCGTCGCGCTGATCCCCGGGTTGTTCGCGGCGGAGTTGATCGCGGCCGCGATGCCTGACAGCGTGTTGTTCGTGCCGTTGACGTCAACCTTGAACGACTGGCTGCCGAGCGACAGCGTTAGTGTGCCGGTGCCGAGCGGCTTCTTCCCGTCGACGCCCGACGAAGCCAGCGCCTGCGCGGTCGCGATCTGCGTGACGCCGACCGTGTAGGTGCCGGCAACCGCGCCTGCACTCGACGTTGCGGTCAGGCCCTTGCCGCTCGCGACCGCGGTGAACGTCGACTGCAGCCCGCCATTCGCCAGCGTGGCGAGGCCCGCCTCGAGCGCGCCCAGCGCGGACGACAGCGCGCCGAATGCGGAAATCTGCGTGGTGCCGGTCTGCTGCGACGCGGCGAGCGCCGCGGCCCGGCCTGCCGTCTTCGCGTTCACCAGCGTCGTGACGAGCAAGCCGACATCCATCGACGCATTGCCGGTCGAGCCGTTGATGATCGATTGCGCCGCCTGTTGCAACAGGCTGTTCGTGTTCGCGCTGCCGTTCACTGGCGTGTTCGTTGTCATGGGTGGTCTCCGGTTGAAAGGCGATCCCGTGACGAGCGTGTCGACGGCCTGCGGCGATGCGCCTGCGGGCCGTGTCCGGAGCGACGCGTTCCGGGGAGTCACGGGAATGTCGGGAAAACGTAATGTCGTGCGCTATCGTATATTTAAATCTGCATTAATTAGTAATTTTTTGTAATGATTGTTGGGAAAAGTGTGGTTGGAAATGCGAAGGTGGAGTTGGGATTAAAGGGTTGAGATTTTTTGCCGTAAACACATCATTTTGATTGTATTTGGTGATGGATTTTTACCGGAATTTAAAACTTGCGGAGAGTGTGAATGTTTAATGAGTTTTTTCGCTTGCTCTGCTAAACACTGGATCGGTCGGCAGTGCGCGGAAAGTGTTCTTCTCTGCTGCCATCGGGTTGAAATCCTTGCCCACTGGACTACCTTCGCTGCGGATGACGTCAACCCGCCTGCACGTGAAGCGTTTTCGTTTGCCAATACGCATTTCCAGTCCAGACGTCTTTTTCCGGAACAGGGGGCTGCGCAGATTGGAAGGAAAGTCGAGTGTAAAACTTGATTCACATATGGCAGGTTTGTACACATAACGTATCGTCGAATGGCGATCGAGATACTCCGACGTGGCCCGTGAGCACTAATTAGCGCTCCAATATCGACTGGACACCGAGTCCGGATATGAATGGGCGGTTTTCATGTCCTTGAAACATAAGAGCAGATCCATTGGGTCGGATTCATTGCTCCAGCGTCGCGGCCTTGTTTCCCTCCATTGTCCACTTCTGTGTGACAGCGAATCTTGTTTTGACGGATTGATGATTCGCACGGAGACAGTAGACTGCATCCGTGCTTCGCCAGAACCGATCCGGAGCGCGCCACGAGCGGCGCGCCCAGACGGATTCTTCGGCGGCGGGCCAGCCGGCTTGCTGTCCGATCGTGCGAGGAGTGGTTCGTTGCCGACCTGGCGCGCCGATTCGGCGCATCTCGGCACCGGACGCATCAAACCGTCAATTCAAGGGTGATTGCCATGCGTTACGTTTCACTGGAGTCGAAGAAGGATGAGCTGCTGCTGGCGGCTCGCGTGCTGTTGATGATCCTGTTCGTGCTGTTCGGCTGGCAGAAGCTGACCGGCTTCTCGGGCACGGTCGCGTACATGGCGTCGACGGGGAACCCGGCGCCCGAGCTGGCGGCCGCGATCGCGGTGGCGGTCGAGCTGGTCGGTGGCCTGCTGATCGCGATCGGCTTCTACACGCGTCCGCTCGCACTGGTGTTCGCCGCCTATACGCTCGCGACCGCGTTGATCGGCCATCGCTACTGGGCGTTGCAGGGGATGGAGCAATACATGGCGATGATCAACTTCTACAAGAACGTGAGCATCATCGGCGGGCTGCTGTTGCTCGCACTGACCGGGCCGGGGCGGTATTCGCTCGACCAGAAGTAACGCGGGCGAAGTTTCCGTTCGGGTTCGCGAGCCCGGCGCACGAGCGTGCGCCGGGCTTTGTCGTTGCGGGTGGGCGCGCGACGTGCGGCGGCTCGCTGACTGCGTTGCCAAACGAACCGGTTCCGGAGATGATTGCACGTGCACAGTGACGCTGTTGATGCCGCATTGCCTGGCGTGATTTCGCGTCGCGTTTCACTATCTCGCGCGCGTTTCTCGCCGGCATTCGGGGGCTTCCGGTGACGCGCAAGAGGCTGCGGCGCAGGCGCAATGCTGCGTTCGATGCG
The DNA here is from genome assembly GCF_005502655.1 of Burkholderia sp. 4NA327C6. Classification (NCBI taxonomy): domain Bacteria; kingdom Pseudomonadati; phylum Pseudomonadota; class Betaproteobacteria; order Burkholderiales; family Burkholderiaceae; genus Burkholderia; species Burkholderia sp. 4NA327C6. The sequence continues at coordinate 34,005 of NZ_SCNZ01000019.1, forward strand.
CATCGGTACCGGCCGGGCCCACGTACGTGGCGTCTCGCATCAGTCATCTGCTTCAGCGCGCTGCCGACGGAGAACGACGACGTATGAGTCCGGAAGACCTGCTGCCCTATTACGAACGGGAACTCACCTTCCTGCGACAGTACGTGCGTGAATTTGCCGCGCACTATCCGAAGATCGCCAGCCGGCTGTCGCTGACCGGCGGGATGGACAGCGGCAGCATGGATCTTCACGTCGAACGTCTGGTCGAGTCGTTCGCGTTGATGGCTGCACGTACGGCGCGCAGCATCGACGACGACTATCCGCGGTTTACCGAGGCATTGTTCGAGACGCTGTACCCGCATTACCTGCGCGCATTTCCGTCATGCTCGATCGCGCACTTCGAGATGGACAGCGGCCGGGCGGCCCAGATGTCGGCCGCCGTTACCGTGCCGCGCGGTACGCAGCTGTATAGCCGGCCGTTGCGTGGATCCAAGATATTGTTCCGGACTGCGTATGACGTCACGCTTTCACCGCTGCAACTGACGGCAGCGCAGTTCCGCTCCATTGCCGACGTGCCGCGCGCGTTGCGTCTGCCCGCTGGCGCGACGGCGCTGATCTCGCTGACGTTTGCGATTCAATCCGCCCATCCGTCGATCGCCGAACTGAATGTGGAGTCGGTCCGGCTCTATACGCAAGGCACACCCTTATTTACAGCGGTGCTTCGGGACGCGCTGTCGATGAAGGCGCTGCGCGCTTATGTCGAGCCGGCGCATGGCGGCCGGTGGATCGAACTCGACGGTTCGCCGTGCACGGTGGCCGGCATGGATTGCGCGGACAGTCTCGTCCCGTATCCCGAGTCGGCAGCCTCGGCCTACCTGCTGCTGACGGAGTTTTTCGCGTACCCGGAAAAATTCGGCTTCTTCGACTGCGATCTGCGTCAGGCCGGCCGTGTGGGCGGCCGGCAGTTCACCATTCATCTCGTGTTGAAGGAGATGCCGACCGAGTCGGCTGCCGCGCATGCGCTGGCGACACTCGACGAGCGTCACCTGGTACTCGGCTGCACGCCGGTCGTCAACCTGTTCGATGCGGTGGGCAAGCTAGGCGAGCGCTCGAGCACGTCGGATGCCGCCGACGCATACGTACTGGAGGCCGACGAACAGAGCGCCCATGCATGCGCGATCTATTCTGTGGATTCGGTCGCTCAGGTGAAGGCGTCACCACAGGGCAACCAGGCCGAGCCGCTCGATCCGCTGCACTCGCTGCGCCATGGGTGGCATGCGGGCGCGGAGACGCTCTACTGGCAAGCCGGTCTTGCTCGCCGCGCGACGCCGGGCAGTCCCGGCGCGGACGCGACGCTGACGTTCGTGAGCGGTGCTCTTGTGCACCGGTCGCCGCCGGCGGCGCTCGACATCCGGCTCACCTGCAGCAATGGCGATCTGCCCGAGCGCCTGGATTGCGGTTCGCCGATGGGAGACCTGATGATGGAGGGCGGCAGCCTTGCGCGGCGGATTGCATTGCTGCACCGGCCAACCCGGCCGTTGCATCCGCGGCACGAACGCGGCGCGCAGTGGCGACTGATTTCGCAACTGTCGCTCAATGCCGTGTCGTTGACGGGTGGCGCGGGCCCTGTCCGGGAATTGCTCGCGCTGCACGATCTGCAGCGGTCGGCCGCGTCGGTCCGTTTGATCGACGGCGTGGTGAAACTGACGCAGCACGCGGTGACGGCGTGGGTGACCGAGCGACACTTCGCTGGCATCGTTCGCGGCATCGAGCTTCATCTGACCATCGATGAAGACGCGTTCGCCGGCATGGGCACCGGCATTCATGCATTTGCGCAGATCGTCGACAGGCTGCTGCGCCTGCATGTGACAACGAGCAGTTTCACCCAGCTGATTGTCTTCTCGAGCCGTACCGGCGACATGTTGTTGCGCTGCCCGCGCTCCGCCGGCAACGGATTCCTGACTTGAGCGCGCCGGCCTGCTCTCGCCGGTGCGGCGACGCATGACGAACGCGCGCGGCCGTCACGCGGGCGGCGAGGCGCCGTCCGCGTCGGGTGCCATGTGATGGCTGACGGCGAGGGCGCCGCGCAGCAGCGGGTCGCTGATCGAAGCGACCAGGGTCGGCCGTTGTGCCTCGGCTGCGTGCGTGCCGGCCGCGGCGATCAGGCCGAGCGCCAGCGCGCCGCCGCTCTCGCCGTTCGCGATGCCAAGGTGGCTGCAACGCAGCCGGACGTCGGAGTCGTCGGGCCACGTGCGCGCGGCGGCATCGCCGATCTCGGTGCGACGGCTGCTGCGCTGATCCGCGTCGCTCACGAGCGCGCAGCCGGCCATTGCCGGATCGGCGTCCGTCATTCGAGCGACCGCCTGTCGAAGCAGCCCGGCAACCGTTTCGCCGTGGGCTTGCCCGTTCGACGGGCGGTGTTCGGCGGTCACGAGCCGATGAATCCGTGGCCTGTCCGGCATGCCGGCAACTGGCGGCAGGGCGAGCAGGAGCGCGCACGCACCTTCTCCGAGTACCTGCCCGTCGGGCCGGTTGTGCGCAAACAGCCGGCCGGCGTGGTCGAGCTCGTTCACCGTCGGCTGGCTTAACGTCGAGTCGCACGCGAGCACGAGATGCCGGGTCGTCGCGTGCGTCCGGTGAAGCTCGACATTCAGTGCATCGAGCGCGGCGAGTGCGTCGACCGGGTGCGCAACGAAAGCGACCTGTGCGGGCTCGACCGAGGGCCGCCAGTGCCCGCGTTCGAGGTGTCGGTCGAGCCAGGCCGCGAGTGTCGGCGCATCGGCGCGCCAGCGCTCGGGCAGCAGAAGATGCAGCGCGAATGGCGGTGCCGCGCCCCGCGACGTATCGCCCGTTGCCGTGACAGGGGTGGTGGCATGGCGCGCCATCAGCTCGTCGATCGCTTCGGCGGCCAGCAGCATCGCACGGCGCTGCTCGTCGCTTTCACTCGGCATGACGTCGAGCGCCAGCATGCCGTCATCGGGATCGTCGCGCCAGATCGACGCGGCGGTACCGGCGAACACCTTCGTGCCGTCAAGCCGCTGCAGCGTCGGGTGCAGCCCGACGACCCGACCGTCGCGGGCAAGCGCGAGCACGTCCGCGACATGGCTGCCTGCCGGCAGGCGCACGCTGGCGTCTAGCAATGCCAACGTCCACCTGAGCGACGGATCTTCGCCGGATGTTTCGGCAAGGGCGCCGCCAGCCTGCGGCCCGGGTTTCGGCGCCGGGCCGGGCACGGGAGCAAAACCCTTGCGGATGCTGGCCACCCCGATGACGAGCAACAGCGGTATCCCGACGCCGGCCATGAACAGTTCCTTGGCGCTCGGCACGTGGGCGGTCGCTTTCCAGTACGCGGCGGCCAACAGCCAGATCGCGACGAACGCGGTGGCCACCCGGATCGCGGTGACAAGCGGCGATCGCCCGCCAGGACGATCCGCAGCAGAGTCGGGCGCCGAGCTCATTCGCTGCCGGTATTCGACTGGCTGGCAATCAGTATTGCGCCGCACTTCGTCTTGTGACCGTCCCGTGCGACGGCGCGATTCTCGATAATCGCCGTGTCGTCGCCTTCATCGATGTAATTGACGCCGTGAAGCGGGCAGGTAACCGTGTCGTTGCGACGCGCAATGCCCTTGCCGTCGATTTTGGCGATACCTGACGCACTGGTCACGACGCCGCCATGACTGTGCTTGTCACCGAGAACGATAAACGGGCGCGTCATATAGAGGCCTCCTGCAATTTCGAATTTGCCGATTCGGGCGATCGGTATTTAATTCGCAGTTTCGGCGACCGAATGCCGGGTATCGGTAATTAATTCCGCTCGACAGCCGCCGCCGCCGCCGATTTTACGACACGCGCCGGATCGCGGGTGGAAATCAGATCAGGGTTGATGCGCCATTCTATCCGAGTTCCCATTCCCGGTTGGCACTTGCTGTCAGGCTGATGATATTCTAATGGCCGAAGCGCTATAAAATAGGGCTATATCAATTGGCGCAGAATAGTTTTAAATTTTTGTGTCATTTTAAAAACGAATGCCGGGCCGGCTTCATGGGTATTCGTCATCGCGCTTTCGAGAGGGCAGGTTTATTGCACCGCGGCGCATTTAATAGAAAAACGTAACAGGTGAGAGAGACCCGCATGGATGTCAACTCGAAACTGCCGTCTCTATTCAGTGCTTCAAATCGTCTTCACGTACTCGACGGGCCGGGTCCGATCTCGTCCTTGCAGATCGAACGCTGGAGCGGTCATGAAGCGCTTTCGGAGATCTATCGCTGGGACGTCTATGCGCTCGCCACCGATCCCGGACTCGATCTCGACGCAATGGTCGGGCAGCGCGTCATCATCACCACCACGCTGGCGAACGGATCGACCACGACCCGTAGCGGCCTCGTGGCCGAAGCCGGATGCGTCGGCTATGACGGGACGCTGGCCCGCTACCACCTGCAACTTGTGCCATGGCTGGAGGCACTCGCGCATGGCCGCGATCAGCGCACGTTTGTGAACCGGACGGTCGCCGAGGTGCTCGACACCGTATTCGCTGCCTACCGCGGTACCGCCCGCTGGCGCTTCACTGCCGATGCCAATCAGCGTATCGACGCGCTCGGGCCGTGCGAATACCGCGTGCAGTACCGGACCCACACGCACCTCGACTTCGTCCGCCACGTGCTGGCGGAAGCCGGCCTGGGCTTCTGCTTCGTCGAGGACGAGGACGCACCGGCAGGCCATGCGCTGCTCGTCTTCGACGACAGCGCGCAACTTCCGGAGGACGATACCTCGCGGCGTGTCGGCGGCCTGCCGCTTCGCCTGAACGGCATGGCGGTTGGTACGGGCGACGTGATCCTGGGCATGGGCCAGGTCGTGTCGCTGACCGCCGACCGGCTGACGCTGATCAGCAGCGACTATCGCAGCAATCAGTCGGTGACGGCGACGGCGAACCTGTGCGATCCGGCCGGTGGTCGGGAACTGTACGACGACGTCGGGCCGGAAGCGTTCACGACGCTGCGCGCGGCCGAGTTCACGGCGCGCCGGCAGGCCGACGCGATCCTGTCCGAGGCGCGTTGCTGGGCGGGCTGCAGCACGCTGCATACGGCGCGGGCCGGCCGGGCGCTGCGTGTCGCCAACCCGCCGTGGCAACAGGGGCGCGACGCGGCGGAAACGCCCGACACCTTTCTCCTCACCAAGGTCACGCACGTCGGGATCAACAACCTGCCGCGCACCGTCATGGACGCGCTTCAGCAGACGCTCGGCACGCTGCCCCAGGACGATCTCGATCCGCGCGTGCTGAAGGAAGCGGGTACCGGCGGTTATGCGAACCGTTTCACGAGCGTGCCGCGCGAGCAGGTCTGGCGTCCCACGCTCGAGGACGGAACGGGACAGCGGCTGAACCCGGTGCCGACGGCGCTGGGCGCGCAATCCGCGATCGTGGTCGGCCCGCAGGGCGAGTCGCAGCCGGGCACCACCGGCCCGGTTCACACGGACGCGCAGGGCCGGTTGAAGCTGCGCTACCACTGGCAGGCGGACGGCGACACGGGGGTGTTCGCGACGCGCGCGATGCAGCGGCTGGCCGGCGACGGACATGGTCTGCAGCAGACGCAGCGGATCGGCCACGAAGTGCTGGTGCAGTTCATGAACGGTCTCGTGCATCGGCCGGTGATCCTCGGCGGCCTGTTCAATGGCCGTGGCGAAGGCGGCGAATCGCCGACGCCGGGCGGCGAGGCGGGCCAGCCGCTCGACGAGTCGATCTACGCCAAGGCGGCCGATCATGCGCCGAGCGCCCAGGGCAACCAGGTTGGCGGTTACAGCCCGGCGTGGCACGGCGGCGGGGCGGGCGCGCAGCGGCACAACCACGCGGGCGCGCTGTCCGGTTTCAAGAGCCAGGGATTCGACGCGCAGGGCCACAATCAGCTGGTGACGGACGACAGCGATGGCATGGGGCGCCTCCAGATGGCGACGACGCACGCCGCGACCCAGCTCAACCTCGGCCACTTGCGCCACCAGGCGGACAACTATCTCGGCAGTTTCCGCGGCCAGGGCGTCGAGCTGCGTTCGGATGCCTATGGCGCCGTGCGCGCGGCGCGCGGCGTCCTGATCTCGAGCTACGCGCCGGATCCGGCGCAACCCGCGGGCGACGTCACGGCGCTCAAGTCGTTGCTGGCGCAACAGCTTGCATTGGCGAGTACCTTCGACAAGGCTGCCGACGTGCACCGCACGTTGCCGCTTGCTGCGCAGCGCGGCGTGCGCAAGGCGGGCCAGTCGTCGCTCGACGGCGAGGCCGCACCGCTCGACGCGCTGTCGCGCAGCCTGGCGACCAGGGTGAGCGCGAAAGGGTTCGAGCAGGCCACGGCCGACGCCGTGCAACGCGGCACCGGCAACGCGCTGCCGCATACCGGCGACGCGTTGCTTGGCATCGCCGCTCGCGGCGGCCAAGGGCTGTTCGCAGGCCAGGCGCTGCAGTGGGCCGCGGGCGAGACGCTGACGGTCGGCAGCGGCGGCGATACCAACCTGGTGGTCGGCCGGTCGCTGCGGATTCACAGCGGCCAAGGCATCGGCTGGCTGGCGGGAGCGAACGGGACGGGCGCGGCGAGCGACGCCGGCCTCAGCCTGATTTCGGGCAAGGACAACCTGGACCTGCAGGCGCAGCACGGCACGCTCGCACTGCGCGCGAAGGACGACCTGACGGTGGCCGCGACGAAGAGCGACGTCGAGCTTGCCGCCGGGCAGGTACTGCGGCTCGCGGTGAGCGGCGGCGCGTCGCTGCTGATCGAAGGCGGCAATGTCACGTTCGAGTGCCCGGGCAACCTGACGGTTCACGCGGCCGATCATCAGTTCCAGGGGCCGACCGACCTGGACAAGGCGAAGGGCGCGTGGGGCGACCACGGGCTCTACAACGAATATTACTGGCTGCGCGACGCACGGACGGGCGGTGCGGTGAAGGGGCTGCCTTACCGGATGGTCGGCGCGAATGGTGATGAGCTGGCTGCGCGCAGCAGCGCCGGCGACGGGCGGACGGCGACTTTTTCGACGAAGGCCGCGGCGAAACCGATCCGGGTCGAATACACCGGCAACGAGGACATCGATCATGGCTGGAGCTGATACGGTCGCCGTCCCGAAGGTGCTGACCCAGACCGACAGCACACCGATGGAGCAACAGGACGGGCATCCGGTCGCGGTCGAGCTGGTCAGGCTCGTGGAATACACGGTCAATATCCGTTCGTTTCACCCGAACAAGAAGTTCGAGCGGCTGGGTTTCCGCTTTCACGGCGACACGCGCGGCTTTTCGCTGGAGGAGAGCTTTCACCCGAGCTACCTGGCTCGCCAGACCGGCAAGGTGACGTCACGCGTATGGCAGCTGTATTCGTGCAACCTGGCGGCGGGCAGCAAGGACAAGTTCCAGGATCGGCTGAGGCGCTCAAAGTACGCGGGGTCCAATACGTCGTCGGGGCCATGGTGGGCCTCCGACGGCCCCGAGCCCTATACGGAGAAGAAATATCAGCCCGATGGAACCGCCGATGCGAACGCCTTCGAGCAGGGGCACGCGGGGGAACAGATTGCCGAAGTGACGTCGTGGTACGGGGGCAAGAATTTTGCGTTCCTGGGGTCGCGGCTGGACTGGAACACACTTCACACCACCGTCGTGCCCACGCTCGACGCGCGTGGGCATCTGTGGATCAGGGTCGAGCGCGTGCGCCGCTGGATGGACATCTGCATGCTGGTCTATGGCGACGGATTCCCCAACTGCGAATCGTTCATCGAGGATCCCGCGGGCAACAAGCTGTTCCTGGGGACCCACGTGCGGATCGGCACCCCCGCTACCCATCTCGCCGGCGACAACAAGCGCATCATGTTTGCCAACGTCTTGCGGGTGGAACTGACGCTCGACGGCAACTTCGGATCGAAACTGTGGATCTTCACGCAGGCGCTCGGCGGCACACCCGACCGGCGCGATGACTATCCGGCGATCCGCGATATCAAGACAGCGCCGGGCACGCCCACGCGCCGCATGAGCGACCCGGATCCGTCGGGATGGTCCGGCGTGCCGGGCGACGGGCCGCCGGTCATCCTGCCGGGCATGGACGTCGTCGCGTGGCCGGCCGATCCGCTCAGCAAGATCGGCGACGGCGTGAGCGGCGGGCTGGGCGCGCCGTTGCATATTTCCGCCTACGAGGAGGTCGGCGCCGTCTGGCAACGTTTGCAGGACAGCTTCAAGCGGCCCCCGGCCACCCGTGACACGACCGTGCAGGCCTGGAATGACTATCACCTTCATCGAAACCCGAACGAGGGCCGCGCGCCCGACAGCGAAGACCTGGATCCCAAGCTATGGAAGAAGTAGTGCCACCGCCGTCGTCTGCGCGTCGCGTGAGGTGGCGCTACGTCGTGTTGCTCGCCGTCGCACTGCTCGCGGCGATCGTGTTCGGACTGGATAGGAGCCGGCGCATGCCATTGATCTACGTGATTCCCGAAGGCTATGTGGGCCCGGTGGTCGCCTTGTTCGACCAGCCCGACGGTGTCGAGCCGGTTCATGCGAAGGACGGGCTCGAGGTGAGGGTGCCTGCAAACGGCATCGTCAAGATAAAGGGCAACCCGAAGCTCGGGCATTCGGAGGCGTTCCCGAAGAGCACGGTGGTGTTCGAACTGGAGAAGCGCGACGGCAGCCGCGAGGTGCTTCAGGAAGCGATCAACCCGTGGCAGGACTACGACCGGAACGACGATCCGCACTGGAAAGTCGGCATTCGCGATGCGCAGGGGAATCTGCGCACCATCGCCGTTTCCGACCGCAAGGATGGCTTCGTGTTCGACGATTTTCCCGAGTCGGATCGCCGCCGCATCATGGTGTTCTGGCACGAGTCGTGCCAGGACCGCGTGTTCGGTCCTGAGTCGGAGGCGTATCTTGCGGGCGAAAAGTCCGCCGAGGAACTGCACGTTCCGCCGTGCGGCGAGTTCGTCGTGGGCGCCTTCGATCACATCCGGCAGTGGCCGGAATGGATGTTCCTGCGCGGCAAGGGCAAGCAGGAAAAATCGGGAGTCAGGAATCCTACGTACAGCTCGATCCAGGAGCTGGTCGACGAGGCGAACGCGCGGGTTGCCAGAAAGAAGGCCGAGGCGATCAACTGAGCGATTCAGCGTGACCGGCACCCGGCAGACCGGTGTGACGCAAGAGGACGACATGGACATTGCTGCTGCATTGAAGGGCTATTCGCAGGCGACCCGCCAGATCCAGCTCGATACCGCGATGCCGGGCGCATTCGCGGTCGAGCGGTTTCATGGCCGGGAAGCGATGGACGAGTCCTTCCGGTTCGAGATCGACGTGCTGTCGAGCACACCGTTCCTCGACCTGAATCCGCTGCTCGGCACGGCGATCCGCCTGCGTCTCGCGACCGGCGCGGGCGAGCGCTGCTGGAACGGCTACGTCGTGCGGGCCGCGTACAGCGACACCGATGGCGAGATCACGCGTTACCGGCTGACGATAGCCTCCTGGCTCGAATTGCTGCGGCTTCGCCGCAACTGCCTGTATTTCGTCGGCCTCGATACCGAAGGCATCTGCGAGCGCGTGTTCGGCGACTATCCGGAGGCGCGTTGGCGGTGCGAGCTGAAGGAGCCGTTGCGCACCTTCGATCTGCGTGGCCAGTATCGCGAAACCGACTTCGACTTCGTGATGCGCCAGTTGTCCGAGGCCGGCCTGTCGTTTCGTATCGAGCATGCGCAGGACGCCGGCGAGAAGCCGTCCGGCAACCATACCGTCGTGGTGTTCGACCGGCGCGCCGAACAGCCCGAAGGCAGCACCGTCGCCTATCACCGGCAGGACGTGGGCGACCCCGACGGCGTGATGACCTACTTCACCACGCGTCACCAGCTGGTCCCGGATCGCGTGACCGCCACGAGCTGGAAAGCCGGCAATCTCGTCGCGCTCGCCGGGCATGCGCAGGGCGAGGCCGACCGCGATGCACCCGCGATGCCCGCGCGCGAAGTGCTGGATGCGCAGCGTGCCGGCCGCTTCGAGACGTCGGATCAGGCGCAGCGCTACGCGTCGCAGCGTCTCGACGCGCTGCGCTTGTCGAAGCGGATCCACTATGGCGCCGGCTCGTCGCGCACGCTGGAGATCGGCAAGGTTCACACGCTGACCGGCTACCCGGACGGGGCGGTGTCGTTCGTCCCGCTGACACTCGAGCATGAGGCGGTCAACAATCTCGGCGCCGATATCGCGCAGTTGCTTGAGCACGGCGAACTGGAGCAGGGGCGCTATCGCAACCGCTTTGCCGCGGTGCCGCCCGGCGTGCCGATCGTGCCGCCTTACCGCGACCGGCCCGTCGTGCACGGCGTTCAGACCGCGACCGTCGTCGGCGAACCGTCGAGCCGGGTCAGCAGCACGCGCGATCATCAGGTGCGCGTGCAGTTTCCGTGGATGCGCGGCACGGCGCCGCTGCCCGGCGGGCTGACCGACACCGCGAGCCGGTCGAACCCGCAGGGGCACGCGCCCGGCGACCATCGGTCCGGCGTGCTCGCGCGCATCGCCGAACAGGCGGCGGGCCCGAACTTCGGCCACAGCTTTACGCCGCGCGTCGGCGCGGAAGTCGTGATCGGCTTCGACTCGGGCAATATCGACATGCCGGTCGTGCTGGGCCAGCTTTACGGCGGCCGCGTGCAACCCCCGTTCGCAGCCGGTGAGGGCAGCAGCGCGAATCACGCGGGCGTGCTGACCGGCATGCAGACGCAGGCGCTCGACGGCACGGCGGGCAGCCGCTGGGTGATGGACGATTCGTCGGGCCAGTTGCGTCACGAACTGTCCAACAGCGTCGCGAACAGCCGACTCGCGCAAGGCTATCTGATCGACCAGCAGGGCGCGGTTCGCGGGGCCTATCGTGGCGAAGGATTCGATCTCGCGACCGAAGGGTGGGGCATCGTGCGTGCGGGCGAGGGGGTGCTGGTGTCGGGCACCGCGCGCACGGGAGCGGCTTCGACGCAGATGGATGTGGGAGAAAGCGTTGCCCAGCTGAAGCAGGCGGTGAAAACCGCACAGAGCCTCGACGAATCGGCGGCGCGCGCGACCGCCGGCCGGCTGACGGCGAACGCCGCGCAGGCGGATTTCCTGAAGACGATCGATCCCGCGCAGGACGGCAAGTACGCGGGGGCGGTGAACGGGCAGAGCGCGACCAAACCGGCTGCCGGCGGAGCAGGCGGCAGCGGGGATCCGGTCGAGCGCTTCGCGGTGCCGGCCGTCGTGCTGGAGTCGCCCCAAAACGTCGTGATGAGTACCGGCAACAGCGCGGTGTCGTATGCGGAGAAGCACGTGCATCTGACCGCACAGGACGATGCGCATCTCGCCGCCGGCGCGACGGTCGCCGGTGCGTCCGGCGAGGCGGCGAGCCTGTACGCGGCCGCAGGCGGCATCAAGGCCGTGGCCGGCCACGGGCCGGTCAGCGTCGAGGCGCATGCCTCGTCGATGCAGATCCTGGCCGACCAGTCGGTGCGCATCACGTCGTCGGACGATCGGATCGACGTGCTCGCGAAGGATGCGATCGTGCTTCAGCAGGGGCCGAGCCGGATCACGCTGAAAGGCGCGGACATCCTGGTCGAGACACCCGGATCGTTTGCCGTCAAGGCGGGGGCGCATCCGTTCATGGGGCCAGGCGCGCAGTCGCCGGTGCTGCCGGCGCTCCCGATACCCGTGCCGCTCGCGCTTTACGACGAGCAACTGCGCTTCGTCAACGCGGACGGCGTGCCGCTGTCAAAGGTTGCCTATCAGTTGAAGCTGGCCGACGGCACCACGGCGGCGGGCGTGACCGATGACGCGGGCAAGACCGAGCGCGTGGCATCGGCGAGCCCGCTGGGGATCCTGTCGGCGCTGCTGACCCCGACCCAGATGGTGGACTGCTGCGGGCGCACGTCGGGCACGCCGCCAACGCCGGTCGAGGTCAAGATCAAGGGCGTGCAGACGAACCAGTTTCAGTTGGGCGAATCGGAGAAGACGGTGGAGGTCGACGCCCATGAGCGGGTGCTGACCGCGGGCGAAGTTGAAATGGCCAGGACGGTCTTCAAGGATGGCATCGACTACGACAAGGTGCGGGTGCACAAAGGGAGCTACTTCTGGTTCAACCTGCAGAACAAGAACACCGCCGTCACGCCGAACGGGAAGATGTATTTCCTTGACGACCTGTACGTCGACGATTTCTCGGCAATGAACGGCCCGGACATCTGGAAAAGAAGCCTGTTCATGCACGAAATGACCCATGTCTGGCAGTACCAGCTTGGGTATGCGGTGCGATGGCATGCGCTGACCGTCACGATTCGCGGACAGAGCGCATACGAATACACAGTCGCGCCAGGTGCGGTATTTCACGATTACAACATGGAGCAGCAGGGCAACCTGGTCGCGGATTACTATGCCGTGCAGGTGCTGAAGGCGCCTTTCGCCGTCTTTCACCGTGGCTACGTCGGCACGCCGTTCGAGCTCGATCACGTCCTTGCTCCGCTCCTGGAGGATCCCAAGAATGCAGACAATCTTCCGAAGTAGTGTTTTAGGTGTGCTCGCGTGCCTGCTCTGTCTGTCGCGCGCGATGGCGACGTCGGAAGCGCCCATCGAACTGGAAATCAGGCAGGTCGACGGGAATCCTGCCGCCTGCCTGCCGCTGAACGACGAACGGGCCGAGAGCGTTATCCAGATCCGCTCGGTCGGTGTTGCCAGGCCAACCGGCCCGGCGAGCCCCGACGTGACGTACTGGTGGTTTGACATGCCAGCGGAGGCCAAGCCTGTCTACCTGAAGCGCGGCGAGTGCATCGTGTATGGGCAGCGCGTGAACGGCGCGATCGTCCGTACGCAGCCCAAGCCGCTGGATCTCAATCGGACTTACTACATCTCGATCATTCCGGGCGGGGATTCCGGGCCGGTCTACAGCGCGGCGTTCTGCACGCTCAAGCAGCCCGGTGGCGGCGTGCATATCGCGGTGCCGAAGAATGACCGGAATCCCTGTGCCGCCAATCACTGACCGGCGCATGGCGGATATGTTCGAATTCCTGATTGATTCGAATGGCGTCGATGCGGCCACGGATGGGTTCGGAGCATGATGAACATATTGCGAAGCTGCGCAATGGCGGGCGTGTCCTGCTGCCTGCTCGCCTCCCGTGCAGACGCGATGTCGCATGGTCCTGTCCGTCTGGTCATCAGGCAGGTCGAGGGAAAGCCGGCTGCTTGCCTGCCCATGCGTGACGATACCGGCTCGGAGCCGATCCAGATCCGTGGGGTCGGTGTGACGAGACAAACCGGCCCGGTCAGTCCCGTTGTCACGTATTGGGCGCTGGAGGTTCCGGAGCGTGCGCCACTGGTTTATCTGAAGCGAGGCGAGTGTCTCGTCTATGGCCAGACCTTGGCCGGGGCGGTTGTGCGTGCGGCGCCGAGGGCGCTGGACATCAACAAGTTCTACAGCATCTCGATCTTACCGGGGGGGGACTATGGCCCGGTGTACGGCTCGGCGTTTTGCGTGATCCGGCAAGCGGGGGGCGGTGTCCGCATTGCGACGACGGGGCAGGAAGGGAACCCGTGCACGCCGGCAGGACACTGAGCGGTGCAATGGGCTCCGAGTCGTGGCGTACCGGCCGCGGATGATGACGTGGCCACGGTTGTGCCGGGCGCCGTAGCCGGGCGTTGATCATGGTGATGTCGAGCCACCGCGAGTGCTCGATCATTCCGGGCGGGGATGCCGGCCCGGTTTATGGCGCTGCGTTCTGTGCGCTCAAGCAGGCAGGTGGAGGTGTGCATATCGCAGTGCCCGAGCGTGAGCTGAATCCATGTGCCGGCGCTCACTGACCGGCTTGCGGGAGCGGGCAGTCGTACGTTGGCCACGACACGAAGCGTAGCGAACCGCGCCCGTCACATCTGAGGCAAACCCATTCATGTCGACAAATATGGACGTTCTGAAAAAACTCGCTGGAGACTGGTCGCAGTACGACCGCTTTCTCTGGGTCACCACGCCGCTGGGTCCGAACGCGCTGGTCGCCGAGAGTCTGCTCGGGTGGGAGGCGGTCGATCACGGCGGTTACCGGTTCCAGTTGACGGCCTTGTCCGGGAACGAGGCGTTGCCGCTGGAGCGCCTGATCGGTGCGACGATCCTGATCGAATGGCGGGCGCGTGAAGGCAGCGACGTCCGCCGTCCCGTTCACGGTCACATCATTGCGGCAGAGCGGATCGGCTACAACGGCGGGCTGGCCCGTTTTCGTCTCGAGGTCGAGCCGTGGCTCTCGGTGCTCCGCCAGCGCGTCGATCACTACAATTTCCTGAACGCCAGCGTGCTCGACATCAGCGAGCAGATTTTCGGCTATCACACCGCGGGCGCCGTGGTGCCAGCGTGGCGCTGGGCGCTGGGTGATCCCGCCCGATACCGCAAGCGCAGCCTCACCACCCAGGCCGGCGAATCCGACTTCGATTTCCTGCAGCGGCTGTGGGCCGAAGAGGGCATCTTCTATTGGTTCGAGCATGCCGGTGACGCACATGCGTCCAGCCTCGGCAAGCACACGCTCGTGCTCGCCGACTCGAACCAGTCATTCACGCCGGACAAGCCGGAGGTCATCGGCTACCACCAGACGAGCGACGGCGATCCGGCGGGCAGCATCCAGCATTTCATGACCGCGCGTCGCTGGCGCATCGGCAGGGTCGCACGCGCCAGCTGGGATCACCGCACGTTGTCGACCCGGTTGACCGGCGCGCAGGCCGATCGCGTCGCGATGGCAGGCGAAGACCGTGACGTCGCCGGCCCTTATGCGTTCCAGACCGCGGCACTCGGCGACCAGCGCGCGCGCCAGCAACTCGACGCACAACGCGTCGCCGCGTCGTGCAGCGAAGGGCGTAGCACCTGCATGGCGCTGCATCCGGGCATGCGTTTTGCGATCAGCGGGCATCCGGCGCTGAGGGCGTCGGATGCGTTCGTGTGCCTGCGCGTTCAGCACCGCGTGCGCGCCAACGTCGATGCGGATGTTCACGCCACGATCGCACAGACGCTCGGCGACATACCGCCGATGCTGGATGCCGACGTGAACGAATACGGCATGGCGCATGCGCTGCATGCCGCGCTCGGAAGCGGGACGCACGATGGTGCGCCGCTGGTGAGCAACGAAGCGGTCTATGCGAACAGCTTCGTCGCGCTGCCGGCCGCACAGACGTACCGGCCGCTGATCGAAGGGGGGCACGGTGCGCGTTCGCATCCCGTGGCGGCCGTACAGGGCGCGCAAACGGCGATCGTCGTGGGCGCGGGCGATCCAGTTCACACCGATCGCGATCACCGGGTCCGGATCCAGCACCATGCGCAGCGCGGTCCGAAGGCGGCGAGTCTCGTGGATCACCCGCACGTGGCCAACGCGCCAGGCGACCGGAATGCCGGCACATGGACACGCGTGCTGACGCCGGTCGGCGGTGACAACTGGGGCGGCGTGAGCGTGCCCCGTGTCGGGCAGGAGGTGTGGACCGAATGGCTCGAAGGGCAACCCGACCGGCCGGTGGTGGTGGGTTCGCTGTACAACGGCCAGGGCAACGCCGATGCGCAGCACAACGCGCAAGCAGGCGGTCCGGCCAGCAGTACCGGAAACGCGGCCGCGTGGTTCGCAGGCAACGGCCACCCCGCGGCATTGACGGGCATCAAGACGCAGGACCTGAAACTGAGCCAGCAAGGAACCGGCGGGTATCGCCAGTTCCTGATCGACGACACGGCCGGCGAGGCGAGCGCGCGTCTTTATACGACGGACCACAACAGCGGGTTGACGCTGGGTCATCTCAAGCAGATCCAGGACAACCAGCGGCAGGCCGATCGCGGGTATGGCATCGAGTTGACGACCGACGCGGCTGCCGCGTTGCGCGGCGGCTCGGGCATGCTGGTCAGCGCAGCGCGTGACGTCAGCCAGATGGATGCGAGCGCGTCGCGCGAGGTGCTGACACAGAACCGCCAGCTGCTCGACGGTCTTGCAGAAGCGGCGCGTGCGCAAGGTGCCGAGCCGGCACAGCCCGCCGCGAGCGTCGGCGCCGGGCAGGATGACACGGATCATGCAGCGGGGCCTGGCACGTTGACGCAATTGGCTGCCGTGACCGGATTGCAGCAGAGCGAGCAGGCGCTCGCCGCGACGCGCGACGGCCGAACGTCCGCCCAGGCCGGCGGTGGCAGCGGCAGTGCGGCGGCATGGTCGCGTCCGCATGTCGTCGCACACGGCGCGGACGGTCTCGCCGCCGTGACGCCCGGCAGCCAGGTCTGGGTGTCGGGGACGGAGACGGTGCTGAGTGCAGGCCAGGATCTGCAATGGACGGCCAAGGGCAAGACAACCCTGGCGGCGACGCACGGCATCGCGTTCTATACACAGGGCAACGCCGCGGGCGAGCGGCCGGTCGCCGGGCAAGGCATCGCGTTGCACGCGGCCTCCGGGGCGGTGTGCCTGCAGGCACAGAATGCGGGCACGCTTGGCGCGGCCGCGCAGCAGGCGGTCGTCTTGTCGAGCAGCCAGGGCGCGGCGAACCTGCAGGCACCGAAGCGTCTGCTGCTGAATGCCGCGAAGGCGTACCTGAAGATGGACGGCGGCAATATCGAGGTCGGCGCGCCGGGGCGGGTGGAGTTCAAGTCGGCGCAGCGCGAACTGACAGGGCCGCGAGGCGCGGGCGGGCAAACCTCGCTGGGCAGCAGCAGCGCGAAGGATTGCCAGTTGCGCCTGTCGGGCGCGGCCGCGAGCCACGACAGTGTCGTCATGCTGCCGGCGGGCTGACGATGGAACGCATCGACTTCGACCGCCACGCGCTCGATGCGCGCCACTTCCTGCTGCTCGACCCGCTGCAGGGTGAAGAGGACGCGATGCTGTCGTGGCAAGACTTCCCGTTGCGTGCGCTGGCGCCGCCGGGATTCGATGCGCAGTCGCGGCAGTTGCCGTTTCTGCTGGCCTGGCAGGATTTGAGCGACACGCGGCGCACGCAGGCGTTGCGCTTGCTGACTGATCGCGACGAGGCGATCGCCGCATCGCCGTGCGTCGGGCTGCTGCAATCCGACGCGGTGTCGGCCTATGTGCGCGCGCATCTGCGGCAATTGCTCGTGCCGCATTTCCCGGACGGCGCGCGCGGCGTGTTCCGCTTCTACGACCCGGTTGTGTTCCTGCATCTGGGCTGGATGCTCGATGCCGGCCAGCGGTCGGTGCTGTTCGGCCCGGTGTCGGTCTGGATGTTTCCGTCGGGTGGCGCGTGGTTCGCGCAATCGACGCCGTCGCAAGGAACGCATTACGTGCGGTTCGCGCCGGGCGAGGCGGTGTGGCGTCGCATCGCGCGGATCGGTACGGTGCACGCCGCGCTGGAAACCGAGGCCGCGTGGCGTGCCGAGCCGGCACTGTACGGGCCGCAGGTCGAAGCGTGGCTCGTCAGGGCAGAAGCGCATGGCCTGAGCGAGCGCGACGACGTCGTGGCGTTTGCACGGCACGGAATGTTGAAACATCCAGGATTCGATACGCACCCCGAAGTCATTGCGATGTTGCAGCAATGCGCGGGGCACCCCACCCGTTACCGGCGTCTGACGTCGCTCTGGCGCGATGACGACTGGCAGGCCATCGTTCGGGATCTCGAGCGAGCGGCCGATGCAAGACGTGTTGCGCCGGCGAATACCGATCACTCGACGCAAGGAGCGAGTTGATGACGACACCCTGCCCCTTCTGTGAAAAGAAAGGCCTGCCGATCCTGCCGATCCGCTATGGCATCGCGCCGACGAAGACGTTCGGGAGCTACAGGGTCACGCACCAGCCGCCCGACGCGACTGCGCTGCTCGGGCCTGCGGAGGTGCCGCTGAACGTCAGCGAAACCGTCTATACGGGGCGCACGTTGCGCCCGGGCTACCTGTACCTGTACTACGAGACGCACGCTTACTGGGAAGCGTACGCCGTCGATGAATCGGGAATCCTGTCGATCGTGCCGCTCGTCGACGACAAGCCGCCTGGTGGTGACCGATTCCACGAGAGCTGCAAGCGCGATGCGACCAAGCTGGCCAATGCGTCGGTGGTCACGATCCAGGATCCCGCCAGCGCGGGCAAGGTATGGTTCGGGTTTTCCGACGCGTGGTGGACCAAGGCGATTCGCGACAATAATGTGAAATTGTCCGCGGACAAGCGCAGCAAATTCATGCGTCTCGTCGATATCGGCGCCTGGTACGACCACGGCCAGCCTGGGGCGCCGCAACCCGCTCACGCGTTCCAGATTTACCAGGTCGACATGATCGTTGCCGAATATGCGATGAAGCTCGTGGACGAGGTCAGCGCGTTGCGGTGGAGCCCGTTCCTGTGCCGCGACATCCTGTCCGCCACGACGCTCAAGACGGTATGCGACGGGTTGGCGCCCGCGAAGGGGCTGGTGCTGGCGCTCCAGGATCCGGCCGGCATCGCGCAGGAAATTCCGGCGTACATGAACGCGCGATGGGAGGGGTTCTCGGAACAGTGGAAACGGCCGACCGACCTGGATACCAACCTGACGAACCTGCAGGCTGCGGTCGAACGTCAGGCCGAGATGGATCTGTACAACAGCCGGGTCCGGAAATCGCAGGAGGATTACAACGAGTTGGTCAATAGCGGCGGGACGGCTTTTCTGCTGGAAAGCTATCGCAAGCAAATGCAGCCGCTGCTCGACGAGGCCAGGAAAGTGAAATTCACGGCGGCCGACCTCGAGCACGCGCGCAATGAGGCATGGGGCAAGTACCACAAGCTGATCAATCCCAACCTGCGAAAGACATATCGGCAGCAGTACGCAAAGGCGTCCGAGGAATACGACAACCGGATCATGCGGCCGCTCGCGGAAGCCCACGTGGCATGGATGCGAAGCGCCGGGATGACGACGGTGTTCGATTACCACTTCGACGCGAAGGACATCAATACGGGGGTCGGCTTTACCGCGTTGTTTGCGGCGTGCGTGATGGGGACGGGCGGTTATGGACCGTGCGTGAAGCTCTATGACGAATGGCTGCATGGCGGCATGGCGGCTCACAACCTGATATGGCGATCGCTGTTCTTCAACCATCCCGAGCTGAAGGCTCATGCCGCAGAGGTCAGCGGGGGCGCGCAGAAGAATGACGGCAAGACGGCCGATGCGGCCAACAATCTGCCGAACCCCGGAAAATGGTCGAAGCTGTTTTCGCTGTACAAGACCGTGATCAGCAAGCTCAAGATGGCGGGGGAAAACGCGTACAAGACGATCGACAGCAAGAATACGCTGCCGGAACTGATCGTGGAGCTCGGGCCGCGGATGGTGGCCGTGATCAAGGAACGCAACCCGGCGTCCGAAGATTTGAAGACGGTACTGGGGATGCACGCAGGCATGCCGGTGCAGCGGTTGCAGGTGGTGGGCACGCGGCGCGACGTGTTCAGCGCGATGCACCAGGCGCTGGAAACCCTGCAACCGGCCGCGAGCGGTCCGGACAAGGCCGATCGGGCGATGATCGTGCAGGCACGGATGGCCATCCTGGAGGAGGAGGCGAAGAAGGCCGGGTACAGCCTCGACGAGGAAGTCAGGTCGTGGAACCTGCTGCTGGACGCCAGCGAGGCCGACAAGGACGCGTTGTATCGGTTGCCTTCCGAAGCCCAGGGCAAGCTCGCGGCCGACCGGGTGCTGTCGCTCGGGAAGGCGCCGGGCGCGGAGGTGGTCACGAAGGTCTCGGTAAACAGCTATATGGGCACGGTGCTGCGCTATGCGCGATCTCCCGGCATGCTCGCGTCGGTGTCGTTGGTGTTTTCGACGCTGGGGTGGGCGAATGCCGAGGATGCGATGGGCAAGGCGCTGAAGAGCGAAGAGGGGCGTGTGGCGTGGGCGTTCAGGTCGGCGACCGTCGGTCTGGTGAGCGGCATGCTGGATCTGGTCAGCACGGGTATCAAGTCGGCCGGCGTGCGGCGATTGCCGTTGCTGGGACCGGTGGCGAAGAGTTTGGGGGGTGGTTTTCTGCGCTTTATAAAGATGGGCGGCGCTGGTGCGGGTGCTGTGGTGATGTGGATTGCGGTGGGTATAGATGCCGTTAGCGCTTGGGAGGCGGTCAAAAACAAAGAGTTCGGGATGCTTTCCCTGTATGCCGTCCGAGGCGGCCTGGAGATCGCACTCGGCGTGTCGTTGACGCGAGTTTGGATCGTTGCAATCATCAGTGGCGCTGAGGTGGAGGCGTTGGGGCCGCCAGCATGGATTGCGACAGCGATTGTCCTGGTTCTCAGCGTGGCGATCGACCTTTTCAAGGATCCGCCAACCTTGACGTGGACGCGAAATTGCATGTGGGGGCCGGCCAATAGCTATCAGGACGGTCCGGAGGAGCAAGACAACTTCCAGAAAGCAACAACGGGATAGGCTGTATGAGCGATGAATCGTCGATGAAGGCCTACTGGGGCCAGTTGTTTGACAAGCGCTATTGGCGAGAAGTGGTCATTGGCTTGCCACCGAGGGATCCTTGGGCACCGACGGCGGAGATGCTTGCTTACGTCCTCAATAAAGCAAAGCCCGCGAAAGTAGATTGCCAACCGGATTCGCTGGACATGGTAGTCGTACGCAACGGAACCTACATGGAAGTCGCCGACAGTCAATATGCGCGGCGTGGTTTCGGTGGAATGGTGTTTTCATTGTTTGAATTGCCAACTGTTGCCTTCTTGGCTATTCCTTTTTATGGCTTTGCAAATTACGGAGCGACACTTCCTCTGGTTTTGGCCTCCTTGCTGATTTTTCTATTGTTCATCCCCTTGTTTGTTTGGGTGGGATATCAGTGGAAGCACGACATGTTGGGCTATACCTACAAACCGATTCGGCTGGTGCGATCGACACGTACAGTTCACGTGTTCCAGCACAGCGGCCCTGGCGGCACGTGGTCGCTCGATTGGGACAAGTTGGTGTTTTGCTTGAAGAAGAGCGGGTTGAACTGGGGCGTGCTCGGCTATTTGCCGGACGAGAACGGTCAGGTGACGAAGGCTTTCTATCTCGGCAACGTCATGCCGGTCCACCCGGGCGGTATGCGGGCGGATGAACCATTGCTCGCACACTGGGAATACTTTCGTCGTTATATGGAGGAAGGCCCGGCTGGCTTGCCTGTTCCGGAATTTCTGCTGCCTATCGAGAATTGCCGTGAGCCGTTCCTTTATGGTGCGCGGCGACTGTGGCAGATGTTCGGGCCGTTCGCGATAGTGTTTGCTCCGCTCACAACGCTGGCAGCCTTGTTTCGTTGGTTGGCCATGCGAATGAGTCGCCTGCCACGCTGGCCGAAAGAGGTGGAGGTGCAATGCCAGGTGTCACCGGATGATGCAACCGTGCAGCCCAAGAAGAAAGCGACGGACAACAGCGTCGGCGTCGCGATGGGTGTCGTGCTGATGCTGGCGCTGGACGTCGTGTTGTTCTGGTTGCTGTTTACGCGCGTGTTCGAAATCGACCGGCTTTTTACTTGAAGCTCCTGAGCTCCGAGAAGCATCGCTGATCAAGCGAATCAGAGCACGGGTACCGAGATGAGCGACGACGCGTCGGCAAAGGCCTACTGGGGCCAACTGTTCAGCAAGCGCTATTGGCGCGAGGTGGTGATCGGCTTGCCGCCAAAGGAACCTTGGGCGCCGACGGCCGACATGCTTGCGTACCCGCTCGATAAGAGGCGGCCAACGTCCATCAAAGGTGAGCCGGTATCGCTGGAGATGGTAGTGGGTCGCAACGAATCCTATATGGAACTAGCAGATGGAAACTATATGCGGCGTGGCTTTGGCGGGATGGTTTATACGCTGATGGCGTCGCCAATCCTGGTTATTTCATATGCTGCATTGATTGACGTTATTTTTAATTTCAAGACTATCGATAATTTGATGGCAGCAGTATCGGCTGCGATTTTTGCGTGCGCGATCGGGACACCTTTGGTTATCCTGATTGGTTATCACTGGAGCAGGATATGTGGGATTACACCTACAAGCCGATCCGGCTGGTGCGGTCCACGCGCAAGGTCCATGTGTTCCGGCACAACGGCCCTGGCGGGGTGTGGTCGCTGGATTGGGACAAGATGGTGTTCTGCTTGAAGAAGGGCGGAGTGAACTGGGGCGTGCTCGGCTATCTGCCGGACGCGAACGGGCAAGTGACGCATGCGTTCTATCTGGGCGCCGTGATGCCGGTTCACCCGAAGGGTATCGGGCCGGACGAACCGTTGCTTGCGCATTGGGAATACTTCCGTCGTTACATGGAGGAAGGCCCGGCGAGCGTGTCGGCTCCGGATGTGTTTCTGCCCATCGAAAACCGACGCGAACCGTTTCTTTATGGGGTGTACCGCCTGTGGCAGATGTTCGGCCCGTTCGCGGTGCTGTTCGCGCCGGTCACGACGCTGGCGGGTCTGTTCCGCTGGCTGGCCATGCGAATGAGTCGCCTGCCGCGCTGGCCGGAAGAAGTGGCCGCCAATGCCAGGTGTCACCGGACGATGCCCCCATGCAGCCCAGGAAGAATGCCTATAGCCGTATATCGGTTGCGATGGGGACGGTGGCGATGCTCGCACTCGATGCGGTGTTGCTGTGGCTGCTGTTCATGCAGGTGTTCGGCGTCGATCGCTTCTTTGCGCACATTTCCTGAGATGGCAGGCACGCAGCCGACGTAGCAGGGGAGTCGACATCGGGTGCCTGTTCTTGTATAGATTGGAGGATCCCCGTTCTCCTTTCATAGATCGTTACCGTGCCGCACTCGACCGTCCTCCTCATCGGCGCCTCCGGCCTCCTCGGCCGCGCGGTTGCCGCATCCCTGGCGCGTGAATCGTCGCTGAACCTCGTCGCAACGATCCGGAACCCGCAAGGCGCAAGCGCAAAACGCCTGGCGCTGCCCCCGGAAAACCTCGCCGAACTCGACGTCCTCGACGAGCCGGCCCTCGAACACCTCTTCGCCACCTGCCGACCGGCCGCCGTGATCATCTGCGCGGCCGAGCGCCGCCCGGATGTCTGCGAACGCGATCCCGCGGCCGCACGCGCCATCAACGTCACGGCCCAGGCCCGCATCGGCGTGCTCGCCGCGCGCTACGGCGCATGGACGCTCGGCATCTCCACCGACTACGTCTTCGACGGCAAGGCGGCCCCGTACCGCGAAGACGCCGCGCCGAACCCGTTGAACATCTACGGTCGCACGAAGCTGGAAGGCGAGGCGGCGCTGCTCGCCGCGTCGCCGCTGTCGTGCGTGTTGCGCCTGCCGCTGCTCTTCGGCCCGATCGTCGACTGGAGCGAATCGGCCGTCACGAGCCTCGTGCCGGCGATCGTCGCTTCCGCTCGGCCGGGCGCCGACGCGGTCGGCATGGACGCATGGGCGATCCGTTACCCGACGTATACGCCGGATGTCGCGGACGTCATCCGCGACCTCATGCTGCGCCATCTCGCGGGCGCGTCGATCACGGGCCTTCGTCACTGGTCGGGCGAGGAGCCGATGACGAAGTACGACATTGCGCAGCGGATCGCGGCCGCGCTCGGCATCGAAGCCGCGCTCAAGCGAATCGACCAGCCGACCGACGCGACACCGCGCCCATATGACTGCCACCTGGACGCATCGCGCGTGCGCGCCGCCGGGATCGACCACGCGACGCCGTTCGATGCCGCGCTACGCGCCGTGCTGCGAGATGCGCCGCAGGGGCTATAGGATCGGGCGCCCGTCGCGGCCCCCACCTTCTTGTCGCCATTGAAGATCATTCAATGGCGAAGCCAATTATCAAGACCGACCGACGTGCGACAGAATGCGTACCAGGCTTTCCAGCATGGACACGAAGCATGCATTTCGACCACGCCACCATCGTTACCGATGACATTGACGGTACACGCCGCTTTTTCGATGAGGTCGTCGGTCTCGATACCGGGCCTCGACCGCCGTTCAGGGTCGACGGCTATTGGTTGTACCTCGATAGCCGCCCGATGATTCATGTCACGCGCGCAACGCTGCCTGCGCGCGAAGGCCGCAGCACGCCGCGCATCGATCACATTGCGCTTCGCGTCGACACGCACCGCGAATGGGCGACGTTGATCGATCGACTGTCCAGCAGGCGGATCGACTACTCGTTGAGCGAAGTACCGTTGTCCAACGAGCTGCAGTTGTTCGTGTCCATTGCGCCGGGGGTTTCCGTCGAATTCGTGACGACGCTCGGTGCCGACAAGCGGTACGGGATTCCGAACGGATGACCGGATCTGCCGAATCGTCTTGCGAAACACATGGCGCTTGCCGACTTCGCCGGCGACAGGCCGCGACAGCGGCGATTCGGCACGGGCGGCCGACAACCCTTGGCCGCAAGCGGTATTCAGAACATTTGACGCGTGCGACGGGCACTGCTTCACGCTCGGGAACACGCTTTTGATCGGAGGAAACGAGCGATGCAATTCGATGGACAAAACGTGCTGGTGGTTGGCGGAAGTTCCGGGATCGGCGAAGCGGCCGCGCGGGCCTTTGCGGCGGGCGGGGCGAGCGTGACGATCGCGTCGCGCGACGCGGCCAGGCTGGCGGCGAGCGCAGCGAGGATCGGTCACGGCGTGCGAACCGGTGTGATGGACACGACCGACGACACCAGCGTACGTGCATTTTTCGATTCGACGGGCGAATTCGACCACGTTGTCGTGTCGGCCGCGCAGACACCCACGGGTCCGATGCGTGGTCTCGCGCTCGCCGATGCGTACGCGGCGATGGACAGCAAGTTCTGGGGAGCCTATCGCGTCGCGCGGGCCGTACGTATTCGACAGGGCGGGTCGCTGACGTTCGTGTCGGGCTTCCTGAGCGTGCGGCCGAGCAAGACCTCGGTCCTGCAAGGCGCGATCAACGCGGCGCTTGAATCGCTGGCGCGCGGGCTTGCGCTCGAGCTGTCGCCCGTGCGGGTGAATACGGTATCCCCGGGCCTGATCGCGACGCCGCTCTGGTCGAAGCTCGATGCGCAGGCGCGGGACAGGATGTACGAAGGCGCTGCGGCGCGCTTGCCGGCCGGCCGTGTCGGTCAACCCGAGGACGTTGCGAACGCCGTGCTCTACCTCGCGTCGACCCCGTACGCGACCGGCTCGACGGTGCTGGTCGACGGTGGCGGTGCGATCGCGTAGCGGCCCGGTCGGTTGAAGTTCGAATCGAGACGCGTCGCCGGTTGACCGTGCGCGCGTGCCCGGATTCTGCGCGCCGTGTGCGGCGCCGGATGATCTCGGGCGCGCGGGCGAGCATGAGCGTCTGCGCCGCAACCGTTTTTGGGCGCCGGCATATTCGGGATGCCATCAGCGCTTTCTGGTGCCCGCAGGCGGCGATCGTTTCGATGTCCGTACCGAATCGTTGTCCGGCATGTCGAGGCCGGACGAGCGGATCGTGTGCGACAACGCTTCTTCAAAACGCTCCATGGCAGGCGTGAACGTCTTGCCGCGACGCCAGCGCAACGCGGCGATGCGCGACAGGCCATCGTCCGCGATCGTCGCCGCCACGATCCTCGAGCGGTGCGGAATCGCGAGCGGACTCGCGATGGTCGCGTAGTCGGCGCGCTCGACGAGCCGTATCAGCGAGTCGACATTGGCCGCCTCGACCCGCACGTTCAGCGTAACGTTTGCGCCAGCACATGCGGTGTCGATCTGCCCGCGCATGGCGAACGTCCGATTCAGCAGCGCAAGCGGATGCGTCGCCACTTCCCGCAGGCTGACGGTCTTCCGGATCTTGCGACCGGCGGATCGTTGCACCAGCGCCAGCCGTTCGATGAACAACGTTCTCTGCTCGATGTCCGCATGCGACAGATGGGAGAACGACACGCCGATGTCCAGTTCATTTTCCACCAGCCCCTGGTCGATCGCCGCAGCCGGAAGTTCCTGAACGGACACGTATAACTGCGGGTGTCGTGCGAGCAGGGCCGATATCGTCGGCATGACGAGCGATCGTGCGTACGTGTCGATCGCGCCGATGCGCAACGCG
The DNA here is from genome assembly GCF_005502655.1 of Burkholderia sp. 4NA327C6. Lineage (NCBI taxonomy): Bacteria > Pseudomonadati > Pseudomonadota > Betaproteobacteria > Burkholderiales > Burkholderiaceae > Burkholderia > Burkholderia sp. 4NA327C6. The sequence continues at coordinate 59,845 of NZ_SCNZ01000019.1, forward strand.
CCGTGAACTTCGCGCGAGCGGTTTCGGACATTGGCCAGCGTCACGTCGAGTTTCGACAGGATCGGCTCGACTTCCGCGAACAGATCCGCCCCCGCTTGCGTCAACAGGATCCCGCGGCCCACCCGATCGAACAACGTCACGTCGAGCAGATCCGCCAACTCGCGCAGATGCTGGGACAGTGCGGGTTGAGTGAGGTGCAGCCGAGCTGCGGCTCGCGTCACGCTGCCGGCGCGAGCGACTGCAATGAAGCTGCGCAGCAGGCGAAGATCGATCGCTGAATGCATAACGGATCCTGATGAATCAACACGCAAAACATTAATTTACATCAGGCACACCGAATCCTAACCTCCCGTCGATGCATTCTTTCAACGGAGGTGAAGAGATGCCGCATCTGATCATCGAAGCCACGCCCCACATTGCGCGCCTGCTCGATTTCCGGTCATTGATGGGCGCGTTGCACGAACAGCTCGCCGCGCAAGGACACGCGTTACTCGCCGAATTGAAGAGTCGCGTTCATACGGCCGATCAATTCCTGTCAGGCAATGACCCGACACACGAATTCATCGTCGTCAGGCTATTGCTGACGAAGCCGAGGAGCGAGCCGGTACTGAACGACATGGGGAGACTGATTCACGACGTCGTGCGAGATGCCGTCGAGCGGGTCGAACCGGCGTTCGGCTGGCAGTGCTGCGTACTCGTCTGCGATTTCAGCGGTGCGCCTTACATCAAGACGGTCCGTGACGGCACCCGCTCCGACACCGGCGCGTCTGCATGACGCGGCGCGCGTCGACAATAATTCATGGAGACAGCAATGGACATCACGCGCAGCACCGGGTGCGATACGCCCGACGAACGAAAGGCAATGCCGGCAGACAGGTCGCCGGAGTATCTCGACGCACTGTATCGGCGCATCGGTTGGAAGCTGATGCCGCTGCTTCTGGTGGCACAGGTTCTTGCATATCTCGACCGGGTCAACGTCGGGGCCGCGAAACTGCAGATGGCGGGCGAGCTCGGATTGAGCGACACCGTCTACGGTCTCGGCGCCGGTTTATTCTTCATCGGCTACTTTTTGTTCGAAGTGCCGAGCAACCTTCTGCTGCATCGGGTGGGTGCGCGCGTGTGGATCGCCCGCATCATGGTGACCTGGGGCATCGTCTCGGCGGCTGCGGCATGGGTACATTCTCCCGGCACGTTCTATTTGCAGCGGCTGCTGCTCGGCGTGGCGGAGGCCGGATTTTTCCCCGGCATCGTGCTGTATCTGACCTACTGGTTTCCTGCTCACCGGCGCGGTCGGATGACGACACTGTTCATGAGCGCGACAGCGGTCGCAGGCATTGTCGGCAATACGTTGTCGGGCTGGATCATGACGCATCTCGACGGCTTCGGTGCGCTGTCCGGATGGCAATGGACGTTCGTGATCGAAGGCCTGCCGACGGTCGGCGTGGGGCTCGCGGTGCACTATCTGTTGCCGAGCCGTCCGACGGATGCGCGCTGGCTGTCGCCGGACGAGACGGACGCGGTATTGCGAAGCCTCGAGGTCGATGCGGGTCATACCGTGGATGCGCGGCGCGCACCCCGGTTGCCGGCATCGGAGATGGCGTTGCTGACGACGATCTATTTCCTGCTTCTCGTCGGTCTGTACGGGATCGGCTTCTGGCTCCCGACGCTTGTCAAGGAAACGGGGCTGACGAAACTGTCGTGGATCGGCTTTTGCAGTGCAATTCCCTATCTGATCGCGGTGCTGGTGATGAATATGGGCGCCCGTCGCGCGGACCGCGGTGGCAACTGGGCGGCCTATGTTGCGGGGGGCGCTTGCATGGCGTCGGCCGGTTTCGTCGTGAGCGCGTTGTTCAGCGGCGTTCTGCCCGCCGTGATCGCGGGGCTCTCGCTGGCCGCTGCGGGCACGCTGACGGCGCTGCCGCTGTTCTGGCACCTGCCGACCATGCGATTGACCGGCGCGGCCGCGGCGGCGGGGATCGCAACGATCAATTGTTTCGGAAACCTGGCGGGATTCGCGGGGCCGATCGTGTTCGGATGGTTGAAGGATCGCCATCACGATGCGACGGCGCCGACCTTGCTGCTGGCGCTGAGCGCCTCGGCGGCGATGGCGCTCACCGTCGCGTACCGAAGGGCATCGACGCATTGAAGCGCGGCAGGCCGAGCAGGCTTGCCGTATCCGGACGGAACACCGATTTTTTGGTCTGGATTGAAAGTCTATTCATTTCAAGGCCCATTTTCAAAGCGGGACCGATTTCCGAGAATTGGTTGTACGCGCATCAATCTGCGTGACATTCCAAACCCGTTCATTCGTCATCATGCATCGCGTTGCGGTGCGAGAGACGCGCTTGCGCGTCATGAGGAGATTGTCCATGGCAATTCAAGTCGATCATGTGGATCGTGATCCGGCCGAGCAGGCGCCCGATCAACCGGCGCGCCGTTCCTTCCTGACCAAGGCCGGAATCGGCACGGGCGCGTTCGCCGTCGGTGCGATGCTTCAATCCACCGGGGTCGGTGCGCAAACGGGCAGCACCGGATCGAAGCCGGTAGCCGCGCCCGCGCAGGGGGAATTCTGGCCGAACGGTGCACGGCTGGTCATTTCGATCTCGATGCAGTTCGAGGCGGGCGGGCAGCCGCCTAAGGGTGCCGACAATCCGTTTCCGAAAGTCGATTTCCCGGCGAGCGTTCCCGCCGATCTTGCCGCGCAAGCGTGGTTTGCGTACGGGTATCGCGAGGGAATTCCCCGAATGCTGGATCTGTGGGATCGTCATGACGTGAAGGTGACGAGTCACATGATCGGCGAGGCGGCGAAGCGGCATCCGCAGGTGGCGCGCGAAATCGTGGCGCGCGGCCACGAAGCGGCGGGTCATGGGCCGACGTGGAACTCGCAGTACGCGATGTCGCGACCGCAGGAACGCGAGTTTCTGATCCAGGCGCGATCGATGGTCGAGGACGTGACGGGCCAACGTCCGATCGGCTACAACGCGAACTGGCTGCGACGCGGGCCGAACACGCTGTCGCTGCTGCAGGAGCTGGGCTACGTCTATCACATCGATGATACGAGCCGCGACGAGCCGTTCATCGAAAAGGTCAACGGCAAGGATTTCGTCGTGATTCCGTATACGCTGCGCAACAACGACATCCTGCTGGTGGAGGGGCGGAATTACTCGCCTGAGAAATTCCTCGAACAGATCAAGTTCGATTTTGATCAGTTGTACGAGGAAGCGGGAACGCGTCGGCGCATGATGTCGATCAGCGCGCATGACCGCATCAGCGGCACGCCGCAGATGACGCGTGCATGGGATGCGTTCCTGCGTCATGCAAAGAGCCATCCCGGCGTTGTGTTCATGCGCAAGGACGACATCGCGCGGTTCGTCCTGCAAAGCCCGATTACGGTACGCGAAAGCGAGACGATCTAGCGGGTTGCGCCGGCGCCTTCGCACCGGTTCGAGCGTGCGAATGCGCTGGACGACGCTTCGCTTGTCGCCCGTCGCATCGGCGAAGGGGCTAAGGGGCGAAGGGGCGCTGATCCTGTGCACGCATCCGGATTACCTAGCGGCCAATCCGACCATTCGTGCGCTTGACGATTGACGGAAGCATCGCCTCATGGCGTTTCGCATGCCGACCACGGGCCGCGACCTGCCACTCGAGTTCGTCGAACACGGGCAAACGGTCGCGCTGACCATCGAGTCCCGCTTCCGCATCAACCACGGTGAAGCGCTCGCCGAAGCTGCCGCGCCTGGCGCGGGCCTCGCACGGTTCCCCCGAGTTTCTCGCCAGAAGCCACCTGCGCAGCGGCACGCTCGTGGCCGCCGCAGTGACGCTGATGGCGATTGCGGTGAACGCTTTCGCGTCCCGGCTTGATCGACGCGAGACGGCACAAGCGAATCGCCCCGCCCGCTTTCAAGCCTGAATGACCCAAGTCGCACCACTGTCGGATTCAATCCGTTCATCGAGCATCGAGTATTCACTCAAGGAGCACGTCATGAAAACCCGCACCTTCCTTTCCGCCGTTTCCCGCATCGCGCTGGCCGCAGCCACCTCCGCTGCCGCGTTGCCTGCCGTCGCCGCGACCGGCGACGATCTCGTGCAGCCGAAAACGCTGATCGTCGACAAGAGCCTCTCGAAGCGGCAGGCCGAGCAACAGATCCGCGCGGCACGCCTTTACGGTACCTTCTGGAGCACGGGCGACGAGGCCCAGGCCCGCGAAGCGCTGGCGGCCGATTTCACCGACCGCACCTTGCCCGCCGGTCGGCCGCAGGGCATCGCCGGGCCGTTGGCTGCATCGCAAGGCTTCCATCGCGCCGTGCCGGACGTCCACGCCGACGTCGAACAGATGATCGTCGCCGGCGACCGCGTCGTCACCCATCTGCACTTCACCGGTCATTTCACCGGCACCTTCAACGGCGTGCAGGGCAAGGGGCAGGCGGTCGACTTCATCGCCACGGACATCTATCGCATTCGCGACGGCAAGATCACCGACAACTGGCATCTCGAAGACAACCTGACGTTCCTGCAACAGCTCGGTGTGGTCGCCAAGTAAGCGGGCGGGGGCCGATCCTGCCGATCGGCCTTTTCCTCGCCGGTCCGCATCGCGTTACCATGCCCGGTCTTCGCGGCGCATCGCGCGGCACAATCCAACATCCCTTTCGCGCGACGCGACCATGGACAATCTCGGTGACATTCGCCTTTTCGTCGAAGCAGCAAGCCTGGGCAGTCTTTCGGCGGCCGGCAGAAAGCTCGGACTGTCCCCCGCAGCGGCGAGCGCCCGGCTCGTCAAGCTCGAGGGAGAGCTCCACATTCAGCTGTTCGAGCGTTCGACCCGCAAGCTGCGGCTCACGGATGAAGGTCGTCTGTATCTCGTACATTGCCAGCATGCGCTGCAAACGCTCGAAGATGCGCGTGCCGCGTTGCAGGCCGGGCGCGCATCGGTGAGCGGGGCGTTGCGCGTATCGGCCACCTCCGATTTCGGGCGCACCGTGCTGCGTCGATGGCTCGACGAATTCAACGAACGCCATCCGAACGTCACGCTGACGCTCGTGCTCTCGGATTCACTGTCACACTTGCTGCAGGACGATATCGATCTCGCGATCCGGTTCGGCGTGCCGGCGGACAGCTCGATGGTCGCCAAGCGCATGGCCGACAATCGCCGCGCGCTATGCGCGTCGCCGGACTACATCGCCGAGCACGGGATGCCGAACCATCCCGACGATTTGCGCGAGCATCGATGCATCGTCCTTTCTTCGGCGGCTGGCGCCGCGAACAACTGGCGTTTCGCGCGCGACGGGGAGACCGCGTCGTTCACCGCGCCGCTCGACCGTTCCCGTCAGACCAATGATGGTTCCCTTGCCCGCGAATGGGCGATCGAGGGGCGCGGGGTGGCAATGAAATCGATCTGGGACATCGGCGCCGATCTTCAGGCCGGGCGGCTCAAACTGCTCCTGCAGGAATGGCGCTGCCCGGACGTGCCGGTGAACGCGCTGTTTCAAAGAACGCTTTATATGGCGCCGCGCGTGCGTACATTGCTCGATTTCCTCGAGCAGCGGTTCTCCGAAGCTTCCGACGCGCTGGCGCCGTTTCTGCGGTAGTTTCCCGCGATCGCAGGCTTTCTGCGTTCGTCGGGGTGGCGCGTGAAGACGTTCGATTCGGCCCGCGTTCGCCGATTGAGCACGAAGGCCGTCGCGATGCGGGTCGGCGCTGTCCTTGCAGGCGCCGGAGGTGGTCGGGATGAAAAATACCCGGCAACGTTTGGCTCGTAGCGGCAAGCACGGCTGCTCGATGGATACCGGAACGGGAGTGCGGCGGGCCGCGGGCTGGGATGTCATGACGCGCAGCGCCGACACCACAGCCCGCGACGGGGCTGGATTCGGAAGTCAATCCAGCCCCGTGCTCCACGTATTGATAATCGTCGAGCGTTTAAGGTCGATTAACGAATGGCAAAGCGGGTTGCCGGCGAGCCATTCGAACAATTGTTTCCGTAGATAAACAGATTCCTGTTTTCCGAATACGCTTGGTAAATAATTGAATAAACTTCCTTCGCGCTGAACGAGTAGATGCCGTCGTTAATGGTCACCAGCAGGTTGCCGGTGGCGTCGGTTTCGATCTTGTCGATCTTGCCGGCCTTGCAAAGCGCCTGGGCGGACGCGCACGTGGAGGCGAGCATCAGTGCTGAAAACAGCACGGTTGCAATCTTCTTCATGACTTTCCTTTGATATTGAATGATTTATGCGATTTGACGACATCGGTCACGTCCGGGAAGACAGGTATGCCTTTCCGGATTGCTGATTCACAAATGCGTGGAAATCAACGGTGGCCTGACAAGGTGGAAACTTTTGCGACAAAGCACGAATGAAGCGATTCGTGCTGCGCCTCCGTATCTCGTTGATCTTTGAATCACGGTGTTGCGGCGCACAACACAGATTATTTAGTTGATTTTGAGTGCGCCAATCGTATTAATTTATCGTTAATAAAATTCGATAATTTTTGTTTGAATTTGATTTTATTGAATTATGCGGGATGTTGTTTTGTTTTTGATTGTTTCGATATTTAAATAATCGACGGCGAATATTGATTCGACGGTTGATGGTGTGGCGGGCGAAGCGCATGGGCGTTCATGTGGGATCGAGCGTTCGGGTGCGTGGTTCGCCTGGCGCGCGGACTGCGCAGCGCATATCCGTCGATACTGCAGCCGGCGCCGGCCGAATTGATTCGTGCCGCCCCGGAAAGACGCTACACTGCGCCAGTTCCCGACCACACAGGGAGCATCAGGACACCGGGCCCGCGTATTGCAAACAGGTGACGATGTAATCGCCCGCCCCCTGACACATTCGAACAAATCACGAGAGAAAGAGAGGGCCCATGCTGACACGTCTTCGTATCGGACTCGATCGCGCACGCGACCTGCGCGAAGCGGGACGTCCGTCTCCCATCCAGCCGCGGCCGCTGCCGAGCGAGCTGGTCGACCTGAGCGCGCAGCGCGCGACATGGCGCGTGGTCGTTCCCGGCCAGGCCGACTGCTACATGGCGGCGATGCCCGCCGAAACGGAGCGCTTCGTCGTGCATCTCGACGCGCAGAAGTTCTATGGCCTGTGGCTCGGCACGAGCCCGGCGTTTCCGCAACTGAATTCGCAGGACTGCGTGCCGCGCCGCGTCATGCCGCTCGACAGCAAATACGCGTCAGCCGCCGCCGCGTTCCGGGCCGGCCGCCTCGAGCCGGTGGCGCTGCCGCCGGTCGGTTACTGGCTCGAGGGAAGCGGGTACGAAGTCGCGATGAGCAACGGCATGACGCGCACCTTCTGGCTGCTCGCCAACCGTGTGCGATCGTTTCCGGTCAGCGTCGACAACGCGACGTGGGCCACGATGCTGAACAACATGGCCGGCGTCGGCGTCGCGCCGATCGCGTACCGCGAACTGTTTTCCCGGCACGCGTAGGTCGTTCGCCGCGATCCGGCGCACCCCGGCGGCGCCGGATCGCCGCCCGGTTTGACACGCCGCGTTCGCGGCCATTAAAGTCGCATCGCGGGCCGGTGGGTCAAGCACACGCCCGGAACAGGCAGCCGATGTTCCAGGACTACGGGGCTACCCCGTGGATCAGATTGACACCCCGATGCGTCGCAAGGAGCACGGTTGCGCGTTGCGCAACGCGACTCCTCGCAGCACCAGTCACGTTGGCTCATCGTCCCGCCCATCTTTCTCCATGCATTCATCCCTGCGCGATACCACCCGCACGATTGCCGAGGCGATGCTCGCCGGGCCGCCCGAGCGCGGCGGCGTCATCGCGCGTATGGCGGCCGTGCTCGGCGATGCGCAACCGTGGGTGCACGAATGTGCGGACGCCGCGCTCGCCCGTTTCGGCGCGAACTGGGACGACGTCGACATCGACGTGCTTGCGGCGGTGCTGGCCGATGCGGCCGCGTTCGTGCGCGCCTGGTATCGCGATGATCGGCCGAACGTGATCCGCGTCGTGCGGCGTCCGCCCGTCCAGCGGCCGTTGCCGGCGCCGCTCGCCGGCTGCGACGTGCCGCAATGGGCGACGCCCGGCGATCTTGCCGGCTGGCTCGGCGTGAGCGCGCCGGAGCTCGACTGGCTGTCCGACCACTGGCGCGTCGACGCGCGCAGCAGCGCCACGCCGTTGCATCACTACACGTACGTGGCGCACGACAAGCGCAGCGGCGGCAGCCGCCTCGTCGAAATTCCGAAAGGCCGGCTGCGCGAAGCGCAGCGCCGCATCCTGCACGGGCTGCTCGATCGCATCGCGCCGCACGGTGCGGTACACGGCTTTCGCAAGGGGCACGGGATCGTGTCGTTCGCCGCGCCCCATGCGGATCGCGAGGTCGTCGTCCGTTTCGATCTCGCGGATTTCTTCGTGTCGATACGCGCCGCCCGCGTGCACGCGCTGTTCGTCACGCTCGGGTATCCGGCCGAAGTCGCGCGCACGCTCACCGGGCTGTGCACCAACCGCGTGCCGTCCGCGCGGCTGCTCGCGCCGGACCTGCGCGACCGGTTCGACTGGATCGGCCGCCAGCGTTATCGCGAACGACATCTGCCGCAGGGCGCGCCGACGTCGCCGGCGCTGGCGAACCTGTGCGCGTTCCGGTTCGACATGCGGCTCGCCGCGCTCGCGCGTTCGCTCGGCGCAACCTACACGCGCTATGCCGACGATCTCGCCTTTTCCGGCGGCGGCGCGCTGGCGCGCGACGTCGAGCGGCTGCAGGTCCGCGTTGCCGCGATCGCGCTCGAAGAGGGCTTTGCGCTGCAACTGCGCAAAACCCGCGTGATGCGGCGCGGCGTGCGGCAGCAACTGGCCGGCGTGGTCGTCAATCGTCATCCGAACCTGGCGCGCGATGCGTTCGATCTCCTGAAGGCCATCCTGACCAACTGCATCCGCCACGGCCCGGCGTCGCAGAATCGCGACGCGCATCCGGATTTCCGCGCGCATCTCGCCGGGCGCGTCGCGCATGCGGCCGCGCTGAACGCGGCGCGCGGCGCGAAGCTGCGCGCGCTGTTCGACCGGATCGCGTGGGACGCCCGCGACGTCGGCCTGTAATCGGACGTATCCGCATCGACGCCTTCTGTAACACGACGCCGAGCACTGCTATCATTCGCGCCATGCCGCGCCCGTGTCAGGTGCGGCGCTTACTTGCTGCAGCCGTTCGCCGTGCCTCATACATGGCGGGCTGCGCGTTGCCGGCCGGTCTTGTCTCATTGATTGACGCGCGACGTCGTTTAGTGCGTATCGCGCAAGCCATGCCGGCTCAGGCAAACGATGCACCGATTTGACAGCCCCCATCGGTGGAACTTCGTGGTAGGTTCCGCCATCGGAGCTTTTTGCGAAAACATGCCCAAAGAGGATGAATACATGACCCAGGCCCTGCAGGAACTCGAAGCACAACTTCGGGACCTGAATATCAAGCTGTCGGATGCGAAGCAGAAGGAGAAGCAGGCCGCGCTCGCGGCATTCAAGGAACAGGTCGAGCTTTTGGGAATTTCGCAGCAGGAAGTGCTGAGCGCGCTTGGCTACATCGTCCAGCGAAAACGCAAGGCGCCTGCCAAGTACTACGATCCGACGACCGGCCGCTCATGGTCGGGCCGCGGCCCGCGCCCGAAATGGCTCGAAGGCAAGGATCTCGCCGCGCTCGCCGTCGACCGCGAGGCCAAGACCTGGTGGCCCGGAGACGACCAAGGCTGAAGCCGGCCGGGCCGCGAGGCCGCCCGGCGCCGGCCGGTCCGCTGGCGCGAACCGGCCGGTAACACTCCGCCAGCATGCTGTCTTTCATCCGGTGTCCGGCCTGACCGCGACATCACCGGCTTCGCCGCCGACACCGGATCGCTTATATTCCCCTCCCGTACATTGCCAGCGGATTCCCGCTCGACGTCCTGCAAGCGGATGCCGCCGTGCGCGCACCGCCGCCGCCGGCAGGTCTGCCGGCCCGTCGGGCACCGGCACAGGCCTTAGAATGTCGCCGGACAATCGTGGCAGGACACCATGGCAGCAAACATGAAATCTTCGTCGCTCGAGGGCCCGTCGGCCCCGCGCGTGGAGCAGGTCGGCGCGTACGCGTGGAAAGCGCTGGCCGGATCGGCGATCGGCTATGCGATGGACGGCTTCGACCTGCTGATCCTCGGCTTCATGCTGCCGGCGATCACGTCGGCGCTGCAATTGACGCCCGGGCAGGGCGGCGCGCTGGTCACGTGGACGCTGATCGGCGCCGTGGCGGGCGGCATCCTGTTCGGTGCATTGAGCGACCGTTACGGGCGGGTGCGCGTGCTGACCTGGACGATCCTGCTGTTCGCGATCTTCACCGGGTTGTGCGCGTTCGCGCAGGGCTTCGAGGATCTGCTCGTGTACCGCACCATCGCGGGCATCGGGCTGGGCGGCGAATTCGGGATCGGCATGGCGCTCGCGGCGGAAGCGTGGCCGGCGAGCAAGCGCGCACGCGTGTCGTGCTATGTCGCGCTCGGCTGGCAGGCCGGTGTGCTGCTGGCCGCGCTGCTGACGCCGTTCCTGCTGATGCACATCGGCTGGCGCGGGATGTTCCTGGTCGGCGTGCTGCCGGCAGTGCTCGCGTGGGCGATGCGCAACACGCTGCACGAGCCTGAAGCGTTCGTGCAGCGCGCAGCGCAGCCGAAGGCCAACGCATTCCGCCTGCTCGTCGCGGACGGCCGTACCGCGCGCACGAGCCTCGGCATCGTGATTCTGTGTTCGGTCCAGAACTTCGGCTACTACGGGATCATGATCTGGCTGCCGACGTTCCTGTCGAAACAGATGGGCTTCTCGCTGACGAAGTCGGGGCTGTGGACGGCGGCGACGGTCGTCGGGATGATGATCGGCGTCTGGGTGTTCGGGCAACTGGCCGACCGCATCGGGCGCAAGCCGACGTTCCTGCTGTACCAGCTCGGCGCGGTCGTGACGGTTCTCGCGTATGCGCGGCTGTCGGACCCGACCGCGATGCTGTGGGCCGGTGCGCTGATGGGCATGTTCGTCAACGGGATGGTCGGCGGCTACGGGACGCTGATGTCGGAAGGCTATCCGACGGCCGCACGCGCCACCGCGCAGAACGTGCTGTGGAACATCGGCCGCGCGGTCGGCGGCTTCGGCCCGGTCGCGGTCGGCGCGCTGGCCGCGCACTACTCGTTCCAGACGGCCATCGCGCTGCTCGCCGGCCTCTACGTGCTGGACATGGTCGCGACGCTGTTCCTGATTCCCGAACTCAAGGGCGTAGAACTCGAATGAGCGCGGCCATCGCGCGCCATCCAACGACCTCACTCATGACCACGATGCAACGGAAGAACAAGACGATCGGCGTGATGGGCTCGGGCAAGGAGCCGTGGCTCGCGTTTTCGGAGCCGCTCGGCGCCTGGCTTGCGCAGGCGGGTTTCAACCTGCTGACGGGCGGCGGGCAGGGCGTGATGCTGGCGGTCGCGCGTGCGTTCGCCGGCGTGCCGGGGCGGGCGGGCCGATCGATCGGCATCCTGCCGACGCGGGCCGATCCGCTCGCGGGCTTCGCGCCGCTCGACGGCTATCCGCATCCGTTCGTGGACGTCCCGATCCTCACGCCGCTGCCGCGCCGCGAGCCGGGCGCCGCGCCGGATACGATCAACCGCAACTACGTGAACGTGCTGAGCAGCGACCTGATCGTCGCGCTGCCGGGCGGGCACGGCACGGCCGAGGAGATCGCGCTCGCGCGGCGCTGGCGCAAGCCGCTCATCTGTTTCGGGCCGGAAGGTGCGTTTCGCGAGCTCGCGGCGGGCGCCACGTGCACGTCGTCGCTCGACGACGTGATCCGCTTTGTGGAACACGCGTTTTCGGCGGAGCTGCCGCTCCGATAATTCGCGCGGCCGGTTCGACTACTGTCGTTGCGACGCTGGCACACGATGTCACCGGTTTCGGTGCGACGACGTACCGCCGGCGCGCGCAAGCCGCCGGCGGCACGATTCGTTACCTCGGCGCGCGGTTCAGCGGCCCGTCTTCAACTGCGCCCACAGCCGGTTCTGCAGCCGGCGGATCTCGGGCGGCATCGGCTTGAGCAGCGTCATCCTGCTCAGTACTTCATCGGACGGATACACCGACGAATCGCGCGCGATTGCGGGCTTCACGTACTGGCGTGCGGCCTTGTTCGCGGTCGGATAGAACACCGCGTTGGTGATGCCGGCGTTGACCTTCGGATCCTGCACGTAGTTGATCCACTTCAGCGCGGCGTCGCGATTCGGCGCGTCCTTCGGAATCACCATCATGTCGAACCACAGCAGCCCGCCTTCCTTCGGGTTCGCGAAGCCGATCTCGTACGGGCGCTTTGCTTCGGCGGCACGACGGTGCGCGATGCCGACGTCGCCCGAATAGCCGAACGCCACGCACAGGTCGTTGTTCGCGAGATCGTTGATGTAGCCCGACGAGTTGAACTGCGTGATGTACGGGCGCACCTTCTTCAGCACGTCGTACGCCACGCGGTAGTCGGCCGGGTTCGTGCTGTTCGGATCCTTGCCCATGTACTGCAGCGTGGCCGCGAACACGTCGACGGCCTGGTCGAGGAACGACACGCCGCAACTCTTCAGCTTCGCCATGTTGGCCGGATCGAACACCAGCGCCCAGCTGTCGACCGGCGCCTTGTCGCCGAGCACCTTCTTCACGGCCTGCACGTTGTAGCCGATGCCGTCGGTGCCATACGCCCACGGCACGCCGTACTGGTTGCCCGGGTCGGCATCGGCGACCATCTTCATCAACAGCGGATCGAGGTTCGCCAGGTTCGGCAGCTTCGACTTGTCGAGCGGCTGGTAGACGCTCGCCTGGATCTGCTTGGCCATGTAGTTCGATGTCGGCACGACGATGTCGTAGCCGGAATTCCCCGACATCAGTTTTGCCTGCAGCGTGTCGTCGCTGTCGTAGTTGTCGTAGCGGACGTGGAGGCCTGTCTGCTTCTGGAAGGTCGGGATCGTGTCCGGCGCGATGTAGTCGGACCAGTTGTAGATGTTCAGTTCGCCGGCCGCGTGGGCGGTCGTGCCGGCAGCCGCGGCGGCCGACAGGATGGCGGCGGTTGCAAGGGCGCGGCGAAGCGTGCGGATTCGCATGACGTGGTTTTCCATTTCGGTGCGCGTGTCGATCCGCGAGGGGCGGGTCAAGGCGCGATGGTTCATCGGATGAAGCAGACGTGCGTGACCGCCGCCCGCGGCGAGCGAGCGTGGTGCACGTCGATCAGGAGTCCGTTTGATTTCAGGCCGGGTCGTGCGGAAACGAAGCGCGAGCCGATCTCGTCACCGGTCTGGTGACACGGCGAGTGGGTCGAACGGAATCAGGGAAAGCGGCGGGGCGCTAAGGCAGCAGCGATGCCACGTCGTCGGTATGGATCGCGAGGTATGCACGCGCGGCGACGGCGTTGTGGCGGCGAACGGAGCGGCGGGACAGGATGGTGTAGATCGACAGCGGCAGGCGAGGGCTTTGCCCGCCGCCACTGTCGTCGGGGGATGCGATCGTAGCGCGCAGGTTTCGCGCATCGCCTCGTCTCCACCGCACCAGCGGGCCACGGAATCTCACGATTACTCTCGACCGGGTTGTTGAAAGTATTGAACACCTGACGATTCGCCAGCGGCTGCCGTTCCAGGTTTCGGTCATCGCAATTGCCGCGCGGCGGCATCGGCTTCGAGACGCGAATTGAAAGCTTGGCGGACACCTGAATCGCCGAAACGTGACGCTTCCATGAATCATCAGGTAAATCGCTGTAAGGATGTCTCGGGATTTTCCCTAGGGACCGGAGGGCCGATGAGCGTGTTCGGCGCGGTGGTGATGACGGGAAAATCGCGTCGGCAACGCTGCTTCGGGTGGTCAGCAACCGCACGAAGTGATGAGAATATTCGACGGCTTGCAGCCCGGATCGCTACCGAATGATCGTCGGAAAGCCGGTTGAAAGACCTGGATTCGACACGAACGCGTTCGCGACCGAACTCGCGCAGGTCGCGATGTGGGAGCGGCAGAACGCGTAGACCTGCAAAAAGGATCGCACCTGGGGGCTTAGACCGTACCCGTACCCCGATGACAGGGAGCATCGTCAAGTGCTCGCGCCGGACGTCGATTTCGCGCCTGGCGCCGTTGCTTGATGGCATGGCCGTTTGATCCTGGGTGCAGCGTCATGCCGGTTTTCCACGTGATCTGCGACATTCCTGCGGGCTGGGATCGCGGTGGCATATCGCCCGGCCATCCATCCCGGCTAATTCCCTGGTGCATCGAGCGCGCTCGTCATCTCCTGCGCGGCGTGTTGCAGCGAAGGCAGAAAGCGTCTCACGGCGTCCGCCGGATTGATCGCGTGTTCGAGGTAGATCACGTTCAGCGCCGCCATCACTCGATCATGCGCGCTGACCGCGACGGCGAGCGAGCCGATTTTGCGTTGTTCGGTCCAGTCGCCATGGTTCGATCCGAAACCGTCGGCGCGTGTCCGCCTTACAAGATTGCGAATGAATGCATCGTCCGATGCGAGTCGCTGTTGTTGTTCTCCGCCGGCACCGGTGCGCAGCAGGTCGAGAATATCTTCGCGCTCCGCGTCCTGGCACGACGCGAAGTAGATGCGGCCCGACGCCGTCAGCAGCATCGGGAGTCGGCGCCCGACCATCGAACGATGAAATGACAGCGGGCTGAACCGATGAGTCGTCTCGCGAATGATCATCGAATCGCCGTCCGGCGTCGTCAGGTCCGACGGCCACACGATACGCTGCAGCAACGTGGCCATGATCGGCGGCGCGACCGTCGCAATGTGTTCGTCGTCGGTGAACCCTTCGCTCAGCGTGCGCACACGCAGCGTCAGTCGGAACGTGTCGTCCGACTCGCTGCGTCGCACGAATCCGCCTTCCACCAGCGTTTCCAGCAACCGCCGCACGGTCGTGCGGTGCAGCCCCGTGACTTCGCTCAGCTGCTGGCTCGTCGCGCGACCGTTCTCCAGCGCATTGAGGGCCTGCAGCACCTGCAGGCCACGCGACAATCCTCGGACATTTGCGTACTTGCTCATCGGAAAATGTATTAAAAATCAACGACGTGCATTCCTTGCACATTTGGTTGAAATTGTTGAGTGCGTATCTGCCGCTCCCTAGACTTGCCTCCATCCCGCCGCCACACGACGCGACACGGAACCCGCGACGTGCCCCGGCCGGTATCCATCGGCATACGCAGCGACCACCGAGTCGCGCGAGGAAGGAGACACATGAATCCCACACCCAGTCCAGCCGCGCATCGCGACCCGCGCGACCGGCTTTCCACCGACATCGCAATCATTGGCGCAGGCCCGGTCGGCTTGATGATCGCCAACATTCTGGGCCTTCAGGGCGTGCGTGTCACGCTGATCGAGAAGCTCGAACAGATCATCGATTACCCGCGCGCAATTGGTCTGGACGACGAAGCATTGCGCGTGTTCCAGTCGATCGGCCTGGCCGACGAACTCGTGCCGCACACGACGCCCGATCACTGGATGCGTTTCGTGACGAAGGACGGTCACTGTTTCGCATCGATCGAGCCGCGCACCGACGAATTCGGCTGGCCGCGCCGCAACGCGTTCATCCAGCCGCTCGCGGATCGCGTGCTCCACGAAGGCCTCGCGCGTTTCCCGCATGTCCAGGTGCTGTTCGGGCACAGCGTTGCATCGTTCACGCAGGACGCCGACGGCGTCAGCATCGACGTGGACGATGCGGATGGCGAACGCCGGACCGTGCGCGCAGCGTACATGGTCGGCGCGGACGGCGGCAACAGCTTCGTGCGCCGCGTGCTGAACGTGCCGTTCGAAGGGCGCACGAAGCCGAACCAGTGGATCGTCGTGGACGTGCGCAACGACCCGATCGGCTCGCCGCACATCTACATGCATTGCGATCACGAACGGCCGTACGTGTCGGCGGCGCTGCCGCACGGCATTCGCCGCTTCGAGTTCATGGTGATGCCGGGCGAGACCGAGGAAGAACTGTCGAAACCCGAAAACATGGCTGCGCTGATCCGCAAGGTGGTCGCGGATCCGGATGCGGTCGACTACATCCGCAAGCGCGTCTATACGCACAATGCGCGTCTCGCGTCGACGTTTCACGTGGGCCGCGTCCTGCTCGCCGGAGACGCCGCGCACATCATGCCGGTGTGGCAGGGGCAGGGTTACAACAGCGGAATCCGCGACGCGAACAATCTCGGCTGGAAGCTCGCGATGGTCGCGCGGGGGCTGGCAGACAGCCGCTTGCTCGAAACCTATACCGTCGAGCGTCGCGCGCATGCGCGTTCGATGATCCATCTTTCCGAAGTGGCGGGCGATATATTCGCGCCGACGACACGTTTCGGCGCGCGCTTTCGCGACACCTTCGTGCGTGCGCTGAACCTGTTCCCGATGGTGAAGCGCTACTTCGTCGAAATGCGCTTCAAGCCGATGCCGCGTTACGAGGCGGGCGCGGTACTGCTGCCCGCGCATGCATGCAGGCACGGCTGGTTTGCACGCGTGCTCGAACGATCGGGCAATTCCGCGCCGGGCCGGCTGCTTGGCCTGATGAGCGAAAAGCGCGATTCCTTGATCGGCCGGCTCGCATACGGTCGCGATCCGTTTGCCGCGTCACCGGTCGGTCGCATGTTCATCCAGCCGCGCGTGCGGCTGACCGACGGCCGCACCGTGCTGCTCGACGACGCGATCGGCACCGGTTTCGTCCTGCTGGGCTGGGGCGCGGATCCGACCTTCGGCATGACGCCGCAGGCGCGTGCGTCGTGGGCACGGCTCGGCGGCCGCTTCGTGGTTGCGAAGCCGGACGCGCAGCTCGCTTACGCCGACGACGTGCCGTCGGACGTGCTCGCGATCGGTGACGTGACGGGGCGGTTGAAGGACTGGTTCAGCCGTCTGCCGGAGTCGGTCGTGCTGCTGCGTCCCGATCGTTTCGTCGCGGGTGTATGTGCGCCGCAGCAGGTGTCCTCGGCGATTGTCGCGCTCGCGGAAAAGCTCGGCATGACGGCAGGCGCGCGGCACGAGCACGGCGACGTTGCGCCATCTTCGCCGCGCCCGGTGTGCGATCGCGATGTCCTCACACACGTGGCAGGAGCATGAGCATGCCGATTCATCTCGAATGTCTGTCCCATACGCCGCTGCACGGTTACGTCGATCCGGCGCCCGACGTGGTTGCCGAAGTCGAGCGCATCGGCCGGGCCGCGCGCGAACGTGTCGAGCGTTTCCGGCCCGACCTGATCGTCGTTTTCGCCCCCGATCATTTCAACGGATTCTTCTACGACATGATGCCGCCGTTCTGCATCGGCGCACGCGCCGACGCGATCGGTGATTTCAAGAGCCTGGCCGGCACGTTGCCGGTGCCGGGCGATCTCGCGCACGGGCTGGCGGAAGGCGTGCTGGCCGCCGACGTCGATGTCGCGCTGTCGTACCGGATGCAGGTCGACCACGGCTGTGCGCAGGCACTTGAAGTGCTCACCGGCGGACTCGATCGCTATCCGGTGATCCCGGTATTCATCAACTCTGTCGCGCCGCCGATGGCGACGCTGCGCCGCGCGCGTTTGCTGGGCGATGCGATCGGCCGCCATCTCGCGCGTACCGACCGCCGCGTGCTGGTGGTCGGCTCGGGCGGCATCTCGCACGAGCCGCCTGTACCGGAACTGATCGGCGCGACCGCCGAAGTGGCGGAGCGGCTGATCGCCGGTCGCCATCCGTCAGCCGAGTCGCGCGCGGCGCGCCAGGCGCGTACCGTGGCCGCCGCCCGTTCGTTTGCCGCCGGCGACAGTCCGCTGCATCCGCTCAATCCCGAATGGGATCGCGCATTCCTTGCCAGACTCGCATCCGGCGAACTGACCGCACTGGACGGCATGACCAATGACGCGATCACGCGCGACGGCGGCAAGTCCGCGCACGAGATCCGCACGTGGGTCGCCGCATTCGCCGCGCTCGCCGCATATGGCCCGTATCACGCGTCACTCGACTACTACCGCGCGATTCCCGAGTGGATCGCGGGTTTCGCCACCATGCACGCCACGTCGTCGACCGCCGTCGCGGCGGCGGCGTGACCGAACTCCAGGAGACCTCGATGTCCGATTCGAACCTTGTGACGACACTGGCCGCGCGACTGCGCGAAGCCGAGGCGTCGCGCAGCACGATCGCGCCGCTGCGCGGCGAAGCCGCCGCGGGCGGCATCCCGCTCGACGCGATGACGCTGGCCTACGCGGTGCAGCAGGCCAACGTCGACCGGCGCGTCGCGAACGGCGAGCGCATCGTCGGCCGCAAGATCGGCCTGACGTCGCTCGCGGTGCAGACCCAGCTGGGCGTCGACCAGCCCGATTTCGGTGCGTTGTTCGCGAGCATGGCTTGCGGCGACGGCGCGCCGATTTCGCTCGCGCAACTGATCCAGCCCAAGGTCGAAGCGGAGATCGCGCTCGTGCTCGATCGCGACCTCACGCTTGACAGGCACACGTTCGTCGACATCCTGCGCGCAAGCGCTTATGCGCTCGCCGCGATCGAGGTGGTGGACAGCCGCATCCGGGACTGGGACATCCGCTTCGTCGACACGGTCGCCGACAACGCATCGAGCGCGCGCTTCGTGGTCGGCAGCCGTCCGGTGCCGCTTTCGCAGCTCGATCTGACGAGCTGCGCAATGACGCTCGCCCGCGATGGCGAAGTGCTGTCGAAGGGCAGCGGCGCCGCCTGCCTCGGCAATCCACTCAACGCTGCCGTGTGGCTGGCCGACCGGATGGTGCAACTCGGCACGCCGCTGCGCGCCGGCGACGTGGTGCTGACCGGCGCGCTCGGTCCGATGGTCGCCGTCCGCGAGGCCGGCACCTATGTCGCGCAGATCGACGGGCTCGGCAGCGTCCGGGCAACTTTTACGGCTTAACTCAGGAACTCGCATGGCTTCCGAAAAACTCAAGGCTGCGATCATCGGCTCCGGCAACATCGGCACGGACCTGATGATCAAGATCCTCCGTCACGGCAGGCATCTGGAAATCGCGGCGATGGTCGGTATCGACGCGAACTCGGACGGTCTCGCGCGTGCCGCGCGACTGGGTGTCGCGACCACGCACGAAGGCGTCGAAGGGCTCACGCGTCTGCCGGTATTCGACCAGATCGATTTCGTGTTCGACGCGACGTCCGCAGGCGCGCACGTTCGCAACGCAGCGCTGCTGCGCACGCTCAAGCCGTCGATTCGCATGATCGATCTGACACCCGCCGCGATCGGCCCGTACTGCGTGCCGGTCGTCAACCTCGACGCGCACATCGACGCGCCGAACGTGAACATGGTCACGTGCGGCGGCCAGGCGACGATTCCGATCGTCGCGGCTGTGTCGCGCGTCGCGAAGGTGCACTACGCGGAGATTGTCGCGTCGATCAGCAGCAAGTCCGCGGGCCCCGGTACGCGCGCGAACATCGACGAATTCACCGAAACGACGTCGAAGGCGATCGAGGTGGTCGGCGGCGCCGCGAAGGGCAAGGCGATCATCGTGCTGAACCCGGCCGAGCCGCCGCTGATGATGCGCGACACGGTCTATACGCTGTCCGACCTCGCGTCTCGCGCGGAGATCGAGGCGTCGATCGAGGACACCGTCGCGAAGGTACACGCGTACGTGCCTGGCTATCGGCTCAAGCAGAAAGTGCAATTCGACGAGATTCCGGCGAGCGCACCGATCCGTATTCCGGGCCTGGGAACATTCAGCGGCCTGAAAACGTCGGTGTTCGTCGAAGTGGAGGGCGCCGCACACTACCTGCCTGCCTACGCGGGCAATCTCGACATCATGACTTCCGCCGCGCTCGCGACCGCCGAACGCATGGCGCAGGCGCGCGTGAGCGCGTAAGGAGCAAACGGCGATGAGCAAGAAACTGTATATCTCCGACGTGACGCTGCGCGACGGCAGTCACGCCATTCGACACCGGTATTCGATCGCGAACGTGCAGGACATCGCACGTGCGCTGGATCGTGCGAGAGTGGACAGCATCGAGGTCGCGCACGGTGACGGCCTGCAAGGGTCGAGCTTCAACTACGGCTTCGGCGCGCATACCGATCTCGAATGGATCGAGGCGGTGGCGGACGTCGTCGAACACGCGCGGATCGCGACGCTGCTCCTGCCGGGCATCGGCACGATTCACGACCTCAAGGCCGCATACGACGCCGGCGCGCGCATCGTGCGTGTCGCGACGCACTGCACCGAGGCGGATATCTCGAAGCAGCACATCGAATATGCGCGCGAACTCGGCATGGACACGGTCGGCTTCCTGATGATGAGCCACATGACGACGCCGGAGAATCTGGCCGTCGAGGCGAAGAAGATGGAAAGCTACGGCGCGACCTGCATCTACGTCGTCGATTCCGGCGGCGCGCTGACGATGTCGGACGTGCGCGATCGGTTCCGTGCGGTGAAGGCGGTGTTGAAGCCCGAAACGGAAACCGGCATGCATGCGCACCACAACCTGTCGCTCGGCGTCGCGAACTCGATCGTCGCGGTGGAAGAAGGCTGCGACCGGATCGATGCGTCGCTCGCAGGAATGGGGGCGGGCGCCGGCAATGCGCCGCTCGAAGTGTTCATCGCGGCGGCCGAGCGGATGGGCTGGAACCACGGCACCGATCTCTACACGCTCATGGATGCCGCCGACGACATCGTACGGCCGTTGCAGGACCGTCCAGTGCGCGTCGACCGCGAAACGCTCGCGCTCGGCTATGCGGGCGTGTATTCGAGCTTCCTGCGTCACTCGGAGGCGGCCGCGAAGAAGTACGACATCAGCACCGTGGACATCCTCGTCGAACTGGGCAAGCGCCGGATGGTGGGCGGCCAGGAAGACATGATCGTCGACGTCGCGCTCGATCTGAAGAAGCGTGGCGAGGCCGCATAGGAACGCACGGCAGGACCGCACACGTCGCGGTCCGATACATGACAGCCGCCGGCAAGAGCGGCCTGCCTATCAATCATTGGAGACTTTGGATGAATACGTCACGAACGGAAGGCGATACCGCGCGACATGGACGCACGGGACACGCGACGATCATGTTGTGCCTCGCGATTGCGTTGCTCGAAGGGCTGGACCTGCAATCGGCGGGGGTGGCCGGCCCGCGCATGGCGAAGGAATTTTCGCTCGCCGTCGCGCAGATGGGCTGGGCGTTCAGCGCGGGCGCGCTCGGCCTGCTGCCGGGTGCCGCGCTCGGCGGCCGGCTGGCCGACCGGTTCGGCCGCAAGCGCGTGCTGATGTGGTCGGTCGCGATGTTCGGCCTGTTCTCGCTCGCGACGACGCAGGTCTGGAGCTTCGAGAGCCTGCTCGTTGCGCGATTGATGACGGGCTGCGGGCTCGGCGCCGCGATGCCGAACCTGATCGCGCTGTGCTCGGAGGCGGCGGGCCCGCGGCAGCGCGGCACGGCGGTCGGCGCGATGTACTGCGGGATGCCGTTCGGCGCGGCGATCGCCGCGGTGATCGGCATCGCGAGCGCAGGCGATGCGAATTGGCGTCACGTGTTTTACGTCGGCGGAGTCGGGCCGCTCGTCATGGTGCCGCTGCTCGGGATGTTCCTGCACGAGTCGCGGCAGTTCGTGGCGACCCGGTCGACCGTGGCGGCCCATGTCGCGGGCCTGCCCGGCGTGCGTGACGCGCTGTGGCGACACGGCCGCGCGCGTACGACCATCGCGCTGTGGATCAGCTATCTCGGCACGCTGGTCGTGCTGTATTTCCTGATGAACTGGCTGCCGTCGATGGTGCTGTCGCGGGGGCTGACACGCGTGCAGGCCAACGTCGTGCTGATGATGTTCAACATCGGCGGCGGTATCGGGGCCGTCGCGATCGCGACGCTGATGGACCGCTTCGGACGGCGCGGCACGGTGATCGGCATGTATGTCGGCGTCGCTGTCGCGCTGATCGCGCTGGCGAGCGCGGGTGGCGCGACGTCGATGGCGATCGGCGGCTTGCTGTGCGGGTTGTTCCTCGTCGGCGGCCAGTCGGTGCTGTATGCGCTGGCCGGCCATGCGTATCCGACCGAGGTGCGCGGCACGGACGTGGGTGCGGCCGTCGCGGTGGGGCGGCTCGGTTCGATTCTCGGGCCGCTGGTGGCAGGACAGTTGTTCGCGCTCGGTCAGAGCCCGTCGATGCTGGTGTCGGCGAGCATCCCGCTGATCGTGATCGCCGCGGTGGCGGCGTTGACGGTGGTGGGCGCGTTTGCGCGGCAGCGCACGGGCGAGCCGCAGCGCGCGTAGCGATTCGGGCGGGCTGCGCGAGCGCGGCCCGCGATCGAGATCATTCATTTTTTCGGAAAGGACATCATCATGACTGCGACGACATCACCGATCACGGAAGCGTCGACGAGCCGGTTTGCACGCGTGAAGGACGGCGACCTCGAACTGCGGATCCACTATAACGACACGGGCGCCGGACCAACCGGCGAGACGGTCGTGATGCTGCATGGTTCGGGGCCTGGCGCGAGCGGCTGGGCGAACTTCAACCGCAACGTCGAGCCGCTGGTCGCGGCAGGCTATCGCGTGATCCTGATGGACTGCCCGGGCTGGAGCAAGAGCGATCCGATCGTCTGTACGTCGTCGCGCTCGGAACTCAACGGCCGCGTGCTGAAGGGGCTGCTCGACGTGCTCGATATCGAGCGTGTGCATATTCTCGGCAACTCGATGGGCGGGCATAGCGCGGTTGCGTTCGCGCTCGGCAACCCGGAGCGTGTCGGCAAGCTGGTACTGATGGGCGGCGGCACGGGCGGGCCGAGCAACTTCGCGCCGATGCCGACCGAGGGCATCAAGCTGCTGCAGGGCCTGTATCGGGAACCGACGATCGAGAACCTGAAGCGGATGATGAACGTGTTCGTCTACGATGCGAGCGCGCTCACCGACGAGCTGATGAAGGCGCGCCTCGACAACATGCTCGCGCGGCGCGATCACCTCGAGAACTTCGTGAAGAGCCTCGCGGCCAATCCGAAGCAGTTCACCGATTACGGCCCGCGGTTGGGCGAGATCGCGGCGCCGACGCTCGTGATCTGGGGGCGCGACGATCGGTTCGTACCGATGGATACCGGCCTGCGGCTGATCGCCGGCATGCAGAACGCTCAACTGCATGTGTTCAACCGGTGCGGGCACTGGGCGCAGTGGGAGCATGCGGATGCATTCAACCGGATGGTGGTCGACTTCCTGCGGAATTGAGCGCAGCGAGGCAAGCGCCGCCTTCGAAAGGCAGTTCGTCGATCCGGGGCGTGCGCGTCGGCCGGCTCGTCACGCTGGCCTGGATTGGGATCGCAACGATCGCGCCCGGCTGCGTCCGCGGCGGCCTCGCGTCGCGGGCAGGAGCAGGGCTGCGAGCCGGGGCAGGGCTCCTGGCGGAACGCCTGCATCTGCCCCTTCATCATCTGCAGCATCTTGTTGGCGGCCACCGAGAGCTTGCGGCCCACGCGCGTGACCATGTGCGCCTCGGCGTTCTCGAGAATCGGATGCGCGATCTCGATCGCAAACAGTTCCTTGGCCTGCAGTTCGGTCGCCACCGCGAAGGCTGGCATCAGCGCGATGCCAAGCCCCGATTTCACGAACTCATTCAGGATAGCAAAGGAATTGGTGGTGACGCTCGGCGTGAGCCATACGCGTTCGGCGTATTCCACGGCCTCCATCATCTGCCGCGTACCGTAGGACGGGTGGGTGGCCGCCAGCGGGTAGGCGGCGAGCTGCTGCACCGTCAGCACCTTGTGGCTGCGGCGCGGGAAGCCGGGGCCGACGATCGCCATCATCGGCTGCCGCTTCGAGGCGCGCGACACCAGCTTGGGTTCGGCGGGCGGGTTGTAGACCAGGCCGATCTCGCCCTCGTCGTTCGAGATTTTGCGGATTACATCGTTGGTGCTGCCCACGTCGAGGTTGACGCGGATCCCGGGGAACTGCCGGCAGAACTGCGGCATCGGCCCGGCCTTTAGATCCGAGACGAAGCCCTCACCGAGTACCGAGTGCGCTGCAGGGGATCGTCACGCGCAACCGCAATCCGATCGACGGCGCAGTGCTGTCGGTCACGCAAGTGCATGCGGGCGAGGCGATGAACGTGGTGCCGACCGATGCCTGGCTCGGCGGCACGGTGCGGACTTTCTCCGATGCGACGCTCGACCTGATCGAGACGCGCATGCGCGCCGTGGTGGCCGCGACGGCCGCGGCCTTCGATTGCGAGAGCGAGGTGGATTTCCAGCGCCAGTATCCGGCTACCGTGAACGACGCCGGGCAGACAGCGGTGGCGGTGGCGGTGATGCGCGAGCTGGTGGGCGACGCGCATGTGAACGCGGCCGTCGATCCGACCATGGCGGCGGAGGATTTCTCGTTCATGCTGCGCGAGAAGCCGGGTTGTTATGCATTCCTCGGGAACGGGGTCGGCGATCATCGCCTGCATGGGCATGGCGGCGGGCCTTGCCTGCTGCATAACGCCAGTTACGACTTCAACGATGCGTTGCTGCCGGTGGGAGCGAGTTATTTCGTGAGGTTGGTGGAGCGGGTTTTGGCGCGGTAAGGCGCGGCTACCGACTTTTCGGGGCCGATCGTGATGAACGGGCATGGTGGCGCGCCGTCATGAATGACGGCTTGCGGGCGGGATTTTACGCTTTAATCGGATTTATCCAACAGGCATTCAAGAAATCGTTTCGTCTCCGGATAATCCGAAAAATCTCGATCATTCGCGACGCACACGTAAAGTTGTCGTTCCGCCCACTCGTCCAGCAGTCTTATCGCCTTCAGATTGTAAAGATTCAGATATGGGGAGGCGTTTGGTTCTGGAATTACGCCAATTCCTATTCCTTCCTGGATGAGGCGGCATCTTGCCTCGTAATTTCCAACTTCGATTTTGACATCGAGCGGACGTGACAAGCCTCGTCCGGCAAGCGATGAGAATGCGTCATAGGTGTGCCGAGGAAAATACCCGACGAACGGGTAGGAATTGGCAGCTTCCAGGAACAGCTCATCAAAAACCGCGAGCGCGTGATCTCGGCGTGTAACCAGGACAATGCGGTCCCGCCGGAATGGATAGGACGTCACGCCGGGCGCCGGCGACAATGCGTGATAAATCCCGACATCCGCTTCATTTTCCGCGACCAGCCGCGGAATGTCGTAGCTGTAGCGCTCTTGCAGATCGATGCGAGCGGCAGGAGACTCCGCAAGATATCTCCGTGTTATCGGAGGTATATACGCGATGATTGATGACGGATTCGCGGCCAATCTGACTTTTGGATTTCCTGCCTTTCCAAATTCAGCCACAACGTCTTGCGCTATTTCGACGCGGCGCAAGATCGCTTTCGCATGATGATACAGCGACAAACCCGCCGGCGTGCCCTGAACGCCGCGCGCATGGCGGATCAGGAGATCCACGCCGAGCCGGCTCTCGAGGTCGGCGATCCGCTTGCTGGCTCCTGACGTTACGAGGGCATTATCTTCTGCCGCCTTGGTCAAGCTTTTTGACTCGATAGCCGAAACAAAGATGCGAAGACTCTGAAGATCAAGTTTCATCATATTCGGTCGCGAGACTGTTGATCGGAAGCCATTTGTCGGAGGCGGTAGGGCCTCTTTCATCGCTGTTGAATCGTTCAGCTGCTGACCCGGCACTATAACAATCCGGGACAGGGTTGTTGAGACGGCGACGAAGTGAGTCGCCTGCAACTTCCTTGAGCATGGTTTGAACAGCTGGACGCCGGCCAATAGGGAAGATACGTCTTCTGTCGCTCACCTGTACGAACCGTTCGCTTGCCATGGTCGCCCCTTCGGACCGGTGCTCGGCGATTGCAAGGGGGGTGAGATCCCGAAAAATTCGCAATGGCAACTTCGCGGACGCGGGCAAAGCTGGTCGCCGCGCTGACCGAAGTGATGCCGGGGGAAGTGCGCGTCGCGGGTATTTCGCCAGCGTTCGGTCTTGCGACGGCGCTGCTTGGCGGTTTCACGCCGGCCGTGTCCACCTGTCTCACTCAGGTGATGCATGACTGGGCCGCGTCTGGCTACTGGCAGGGGTTTCGCTGCGGTTCGCGGCCTTTTGTGCGAAAGCCTGGGTTATACCGGCGCGGCGCCGCACGTAATGCTTCGGCGTCGGCGTCGGCGTCGGCCTGATGGACGCCGTTTCGATGCGTCGCGACCGAAGCCCGGCCTTGCGTCGGGCTTCGTTGTTTTCATCGTCGATAGGAAGGGTCGATGCGATCCAGCTTGCGCAGCAGCGCGGGCCATTCCATCACACCATAAGGGCGGCGTGTCTGCGGCTGATAGTTCATGTACGTCTCTTCGAGCACGTCGTGCGGAACCGCGTTCAGTTCGGTATTGCACGCCATGGCCGCGAGCTGCGTCCTGCACGACAACTCCAGCCGATGCATGGCGTTGAACGCTTCGGGAATGGTCTTGCCGACGGTGAGCAGGCCGTGATTGCGCAGAATGAGCGCGTTGTTCTCGCCGAGATCGCGCACCAGCGATTCGCGCTCCGAGACATCCAGCACCACGCCGCAGTAATCGTGGTAGCCGATCTTGTAGAAGCGCATGGAAGTCTGCGTGAGCGGCAGCAGCCCGCACTTGAGCGCCGATATGGCCATGCCCGGCCAGCTGTGCGTATGAATCACGCATTCGAGTTCGGGGTTCGCTTCGTGGATGGCGCCGTGGATCACGTAGCCCGCGCGATTGATGCCGTAGTCCATGCCGACGAACACGGGCTTGCTGAGAATATTTCCATCGATGTCGATCTTGATCAGGCTCGATGCCGTGACTTCCTCGTACAGCATGCCGTAAGCGTTGATGAGATACGCGCCTTCCTCGCCCGGCACGCGCGCCGAGATGTGGTTCGCGGCCATGTCCGACATGCCGTATAGCTCGGTCAGCCGGTAGCAGGCGGCCAGATCGACGCGCGTTTTCCATTCGGCTTCGGAGCATTGCTCGCGCATCGATGGAATGGAGAATTCGGGGAGCGTGGTCATTCGAGATTCCTCGTCGAAGTTGATCGGAAAGAGCAGGCCGTGCGTCGCCTACGACTGCATTTGCATGTCGCTGCGGCGCAGGCTCAAGGTGGCGATCAGCGTGCAGCCGATGCATGCCGACGCATACAGGTAGAAACCGCTTTCATGGCCGATGCTCTTGAACCAGAGTCCGACGTAACCGGCCGTGCCGCCGAATATGGCCGTCGCGATGGCATACGGCACGCCCACGCCCAGCGCCCGCAACCGCGCGGGAAACAACTCGGCTTTCATGACGGAGCACACGGACGTGTAGCCGGACACGATCATCAGTGCGAGCGTGAGCAGCAGGAACGCGGTTGTTGCGCTGTGTGTGCGCGCAAGCGCCGTGAGCAGCGGCCAGGTGGCGAACGTGCCGCCAATTCCGAACCACAGCAGCAGTGCGCGTCGCCCGATACGATCCGACAGCGCGCCGAAGAACGGCTGCATGACCATGAACAGCGTCAGCGTGGACAGCGAAAGCCACGCGCTCGTCTGCGGGCTCAGTCCGACCGTATTGACGAGATAGTTGTGCATATAAACCGTGTAGGTGAAGAATGCGAGCGTGCCGCCCGTGGTGAGCCCGAACACGAGCAAAACGGGCCGCCAGTGCTCGCGCAGCGCCGACAGCGACGCGCCGCGCTTGTCCTTCTCGCCGAGCGCGCGGAAGTCCGGGGTTTCATCGATATTGCGGCGCACCCACCACGCCACCAGCGCGAGCGCCGCGCCGGTGATGAACGGCACGCGCCAGCCCCAGTCAATCAGTTCCGCACGCGGAATCAGCGCCTGCAATACGACCTGCACGAGCGTGGCGAGCAACTGGCCGAGAATCAGCGTGACGTAGTGGAAGCTGCTGTAGAAGCCGCGATGGCCGGGCTTCGCGATCTCGCTCAGGTACACCGAACTCGCGCCGTACTCGCCGCCGAGGGAAAAGCCCTGCACGAGCCGCGCGAGCAGCAAGACGAGCGGCGCGGCCATGCCGATCTGCGGATAGGTCGGACACAGGCCGATGGCGAGCGAGCCCGCGCACATCAGGATGACGGACAGCGTGAGCGCGGAGCGGCGTCCGCGCCGGTCGGCATACAGGCCGATCAGCCAGCTTCCGACCGGCCGCAGCAGAAAGCCGATGGCGAAGATCGCCGCCGTCGAAAGCAACTGAATGGTGCGGTTCTCGCGGGGAAAAAACGAGGCGGCGAAGAAGATGGAGAAAGTCGTATAAACGTGAAAGTCGTACCATTCGATCAGATTGCCGATGGAACCGCCCGCAATCGATCGCAGCGCGCTGCGGCGACGTAGCGGACGCGTTGCGGCATCGAGGTCGGCGGGTATCGTTTCGTGCATGGTTGTCTCCTTGTATTGTGGGAATGGCGTATGCGTCAGATCCACGCCGGTGTCGCGTGCCAGCG
Source organism: Burkholderia sp. 4NA327C6 (assembly GCF_005502655.1). Classification (NCBI taxonomy): domain Bacteria; kingdom Pseudomonadati; phylum Pseudomonadota; class Betaproteobacteria; order Burkholderiales; family Burkholderiaceae; genus Burkholderia; species Burkholderia sp. 4NA327C6. The sequence goes on from NZ_SCNZ01000019.1 coordinate 88,128, forward strand.
GCGCGCCATCGTCCGGTCGCTGTTTCAGCGCGCGAGGTTGAGCAGCGGTTCGCCTCGATGCCAGCGCGCGAGGTTGTCGAGCCAGATGCGGCCGACGGCTGCGTACTGACTGTCTGACTGTCCCGCCATATGCGGAGTGAGAATCACGTTCGGCATATCCCACAAGGGCGATGCCGCACTCAGGGGTTCGTGCTCGAACACGTCGAGGTAGGCGCCTGCCAGCGCACCGTTACGCAGCGCGGCGATCAGATCCGCTTCGACCACGACCTCGCCGCGCGCGACGTTGACCAGATGCGCCTGCTTCGGCAGACGCGCGAGACGGCTTGCGTCGATCAGCTTCGTCGTCTGCGGCGTGAGCGGGCAGGCGAGCACAAGCCAGTCGGCGCGCGGCAGCACGTCATCGAGCATCGAGAAATCGATGACGCTTTCGCCCTGTGCCTCGCGGCGTACGACGATGACGGTCATTTCCAGCGCATCCAGCAAGCGGGCGAGCCTTTGACCGATTGCACCGTAGCCCACGATCACCGCGGTCTGAGTGGCGAGATCGCGCGGGGCGGCGTCGAGCAGCAAGGGGCGCCATGCGTGTTCGCGCTGCGCTTCGTGCAGCAGCGGCAGGCGGCGTGCCAGCGCCATCAGACCGGCCAGCGCCGTATGCGCGACCGTGCGAGCGTTTGCGCCGGAAGACGACGTCACCTGCACGCCGCGTTGCCGCATCTCGATGAAGATCGGACGATCGACGCCCGCGGAATGAGCATGCACCCAGCGCAGGTTCGGTGCGGCGCGCAGCGCGTCGTAGAAGTGGCGGGTTTCCGGCGTCAAGTCGTGCTTGGTCGAGCGGCCCGTCACGTCGCGGCTCACGAATGCGACATGCGCTTCGGCGCTCGATGCGTCGCCAGGCGACAGCAGGCGGAAAGGCGTTGCGCCAAGCGTTCGCGCGATCTCGCCGTCGAAGTGGCGCGCGGCCACATCGGAGAAAAGAATATTCAGGGCCTGCATCGTCTCCATTACCACTATCTCGTTTGCCTATGCTGTGCGCCCGGATATCTGGAATAAGAGAAGCCCGTGCGCCATGAGGTCATTGTGATCAGGTGACGAGGCACGCGTTGAGCGTTTCGGTGTACGCACCGTTTCCAAAATGTGAAGGGTCGGGCATCTGCATGTGCCCCTGATTTGTGAAACCGTCCCATTTGGAAATCGAGAATTCCGGCGTGACGTTTTCATCAAGACCAGGAGGGATGCCGTGAAGACGAGCAGGTTCACCTTCCGCGGTGGCGTCGGGAATGAAGTGGTTATCCAGGGATCGCGCATGGAACGGTCGATGGATGGCAGTGCGACGACAAGTTCGATGACGCTCGAGCACGTCTTGACGAGGGCTGGCCAATCGGGGCCGCTCGTACCTGACGGGCTGGTGTGAGCGATGTCGTGCGTGGCTGTCGGCAGACATTGAGGAGCCGCATGCCAACGCGAGAGCGTGATATGCTCCGCGCGAAACACATGTTCCGGAATTATCCGCTCGGCAACGGGCCGCGTTTGCGGCACGGCCGTTCGCCCGCGATTGATTGATGCTCATGAACGGTAACTCCACGCTCGATCCGGTGGCGCAAGAGGCGATTGACTGGGAAGTGAGGCTGCGCTCCGGCGAGATTTCGCAGGAGGAGCGCGACGCATTCGCGGCATGGCGGCGCGCGGATCCGGCCCACGAAGAAGCGTGGGCGCGGCTGCAGCAGCGGCTCGGCAGGCTGGGTCCGTTGCAGGGCACGTCGAGTGAGGCGGTGCGGCGGGCGCTCGACGAGCCGTCGCGTCACCGCAGACGATTGCTGAAAGCCGGCGCTGGCTTGGGGGGCATCGTGCTTGCGGGGATCGCCACGCGCCAGCTCGTTTCGACGTTTTCGCTCGACGCGGACTACCACAATGGCGATGTGGTCCCACAAAGAGTCCAGTTCGACGGCAACGTTTCGGTCACGGCCGGCGCGGCCACGCGGGTGTATACCCGTGCACGTGAGCAAGCCGACCTCTATCTTGCCGCCGGTCAGGTTGCAACCGATCCGAATCGCGCGGGCCATCTGTCTGTCGTCGTGACCACCCGCGACGGCACGGTCCGCACCGAGCGCGCGCGCGTGAGCGTGGACGTCCTGCGGCTGCATACCGTCGTGGCCGTGCAAGGCGGCGACGCGGTCCTTGCCGTGCCTCACGGGCGCCGCTTGCGGGTACCTGATGGATCGGCGTGGTCCCTGTCGGGCGGACAGATCGCACGCATGCCCGAAACGTCGGCCGACATCTTCTCGTGGACACGCGGCACGCTGGTCGTGCTCGACCGCGCGGTGCCGGACGTGATCGAAACGCTGGGCCGTTACTTCGGCGGCTATATCCGTTTTCCGGAGGCCGCGCTGTCGCGCCGCGTGAGCGGCGTCTTTCCGCTCGACGACGCGCCGGCCGCGCTCCGGCAACTGGCCGAAAGCCTCGGGTTTTCCCTGAATCTGTACGGCAAGATGCTCGCCGTCGCCACACCTGCCTGAAACCGCAGGCAGCCCCTCCAGTCCCCCCTCCAGATTTTTTTCGATTTGCGGTGTCACTTTTCGCCGCTCGTTGCACAAGGTAATCAAGAGCGCATCAATCGCTCGACATCAACCCGTGCACTCGAGTGGAGGCATTGTGTTCGACGCTATCGACAAGGCCATATTGTCCGTGCTGCAGCAGGACAGCACGCTCTCGGTGGCCGAGATCGCCGACCGCGTGAATCTTTCGACCACGCCATGCTGGCGACGCATTCAGAAGCTCGAGCAGGACGGCGTGATAGCGCGTCGCGTGGCGCTTCTGGATGCGAAGAAGCTCAACGTGGGCGTGACCGTTCTGGTGGAGATCAAGACCGCGGAACATACCGCCGCATGGTTGCGGCGTTTCTGCGACGTCGTGGAGACGATCCCCGAGGTGGTGGAGGTCCATCGCATGAGCGGACACATCGACTACATGCTCAAGGTGGTGGTGCCGCATATCGACGCGTACGACAGCGTATACAGGCGTTTGATCGGCGCCGTCGACATCTTCGACGTCAGTTCGAGCTTCGCGATGGAGACCATTAAACAGACCACCGTATTACCGCTCGATTACATGCTGTGACCGCACGGGCCGGGCAGTGTATCGACAGGAACGGAGAAGGACGGAATTTCACCGGCGCGGCGGAAACCGCGGAATGGAATTCCAAAACGGGCAGCGCAAGCGAATTGTTTTAAAAAAACATTCCAGGCCCGGACGATAGACTTGTTTCATCGATGACGCGTTCGGGCAAGAGGCTGACCGAAGCCCGATTGAAAGCATGACGGTACTTTGCGACACGATGATGACGTGGTCACGCGTAGGAATACTGATAGAACGGACGAAGAGCCAATACATTCGACAAGGGAGCGGTTCAAACGTGAAGCTCAATATCGGAACACGCCGGGCTATCTCGAGCCAGGCATCAGGGGTTGCCATCGCGGTCGCCGTTGCACAGGTTTTCATGGCGGCGTCGGCGCATGCACAACAGGCTGCCCAGCAGTCGTGGCATCTCGCAAGCGGTCCGCTGGATCGCACGCTGGTCGAAATCGCCCAGGCGGCCAACGTGAGGTTGAGCTACGACGCGGGCCTCGTGCAATCGTTGAAATCGTCGCCCGTCGAGGGCAGCTATACCGCCGAGGCCGCGATTCGACAAGCGCTCCGGGGCACCGGTCTCGATCTCGTCGCGACGGGCAGCGGTGGCCTGACCATCCAGAAGGCGGTTGCGAAGCCGGCTGCCGCGGCGCCCGTTGCGGCGTCGGCCGCGGCGGCCTCCGTGGGGCCTGTCGATACCACGCTTCCGCTCATCAGCGTGGCGGCCAGCCGGGACTCCGGCGGCACCGGCTTCGTCGCGGAATCGTCGTCCACCTATGCGCGCTCGGACGTGCCGCTGAGCGAGACGCCGAAATCGGTCAGCGTCATCAACGCGGCGGTGATCCAGAGCCAGGCCGCTCAGTCGCTCTCCGATGTGCTGAGGAATGCGTCCGGTGTCGTCACGCGGCCGGGGCCGCTTGGTGTGCCGCAGTACATGATTCGCGGGTTTGCAGCGGAAAATCTGACTTCGGACGGGCTTGCGACTGTCGGGTCCGCGCCCAACGTCACGCCGACGATAGCGATCTCGAGCGTGGAAGTGATCAAGGGGCCGTCGGCGATCGTGAACGGCAACAGCCCGCCGGGAGGCGTGATCAATATCGTCAAGAAGACGCCGCAGGCTGACCCGTTTCACGAAATCAAACTGGGTTATGGCACGTACGGTGACACGCAGATCGCGCTGGACACCACGGGCGCGATTACCGACGACAAGAAGCTCCGGTATCGCTTCATCATCTCGGGGGAGCGGGTCGGCCAGAATGCCATGGGGTATGACGGCCAGAGAAATTTCTACTTTGCGCCGACCGTGCAATGGAAGGATTCGACCACGGACCTGACGGTCGGCTATGAGCGCACGGTCGATCGCCAGCCGGTTCCGCAGTTCACGGTCGGCTATGCCGCGGGCGACATCTACCGAAACTATATCGACCGTCCGCTCGGCTCACCGTCCGACCACTTCGGCGCGCAAACCGACAGTATTTTCTTTCACCTCGAACAGAAGCTCGGCAAGGCGCTGACCTTCGTGAGCAAGGGTTCCTATACGCGTACCCAGCAAACGCAGCAGGCTTGGGCGACGGCGACGACGCTCTCGCCGACCAACGGCGCGGCGTTCTTCAACTTCGATTCTATTTCGGATTACTACAGCTGGAGCTTCCAGAATTACCTGCGAGCCAAGTTCGATATCGGCGGTGTGAAGAACACCGTGATAGCAGGGTGGGATTTCAATCATTACAACCGGTATCAGGTCGATACCACGACCTCGAAATTCATTTCCGTTCCGAACGTTTTCGGCCCCCCTTCGTTGCCCTCGTCCGATACGGGTAACCTTGCGCCGACATCCGCCAGTCGGTACACGGAAACGGGTTTGTATCTTCAGGATCAGTTTTCCTACAGGAATTTCCATGCGCTCGCTTCGGTGAGGCGGGACACTTACCTGACGGGTACGATCGGCGGCACGGCGTCGCCGGGAAACCATCAGAACGCCTATAGCCCAAGTCTCGGCCTGCTCTATGAACTGACCTCCGAGGTTTCGGCTTATGCCAGCTACAACCGTGGCTTCCGGCCTGGCTCGGCGCCTCAGTTCGGTGGCGGCATCCTGCCTCCGCAGATCAGCCAGCAAGTCGAAGTGGGCATGAAGTTCAATCTGCTCGACGACAAGCTGGCCATCACGACCTCGGCTTACCGCACCTCGTTCAGCAATTACAACGTCGCCGATCCGCGTCATCGCGGCTTCTATCTTCCTGCCGGCGGCGCCGTCAGCCGCGGATTCGAAGCGGAGATCAACGGCCAGCCGCTGCCCGGCGTCAACGTGGTCGGTACCTACACGTACAACGACTTCGTGCAGCCCGCCGGCACCAAGCTTGCGGTGAACCTACCCAAGAACAGCGCCAGCCTGTGGGCGACTTACAACTTCCAGACCGAAGCACTCCAGGGCTTCGGGGTCGGCACAGGGCTGTTCTTTGCAAGCGGGCAGTACGTCGAATCGGGCTCGGCCTACCGCATCCCGAGCCAGGTGGAGACGGACCTCGGCGTGTTCTATCGGAAGAAGGGGTACGGCCTGAATCTTTCGATCAAGAACGTGTTCAATCGCAAGCTCTACTACAGCAGCACGACGTCCAGCCTGATCCCGATGGGTCCGGAGCGGACGGTCATGCTGACCGGAACCTATGACTTCTGATTCCTTGCCCGCCCGCCCCTGGGACGACATCGCCGTGCGCGAGAACACGTCCCAGGCGCCTTATGCGCGCACACGCCGCCTCGCGTGTGCCGCAGGGGTGCTGCTCGCGCATGCGCTGGGACTGTACGTTGCAGTCCACCAGAGTGCGGTGACGCTCAGGCTCGAGGCCGGGCGTCCCGCGGGCGGCACGGTGCAGGTGCAACTGGTTGCCGCGCCGGCACCGCGGCCTGCGCCAACCCCGCCGGCGCCGCCCAAGCCGCGCACCGAGCCGCCGAAACCCGTGGCGCCGGCAAAGCCGGAAAAGGCGCACGTGCTGGCGTCGCACGCGCCGAGCCCGCGCACGGTGGAAGCGGCGCCCCAGGAGACGCCGAAACCAGCCGAAACGCAGCCGGTCGCGCCGGCGCCGGCGCCCCATCCTGCACCCGAAGCGGCGCCGGCCCAACCTGTCGCGCAAGCCGCGCCGGGGCCGAACCTGCTGGACGCGCCGAAGCAAATCAGCGCGGGCGAGTTGAAGCAGTTGGGATGCCAGATGCCGCGACCCGACTATCCGGCGAAAGCGCGGCGGCTGCAACAGGAGGGCACCGTGGTCGTGCATCTGAGCATCGGCGCCGACGGCGCGGTGACGTCCGCGCGCGTGGCGCAGAGCAGCGGCTCGCCGCTGCTCGACGCGGCCGCCGTCGCGGCGATCCGTGCCGGGCGCTGTCATCCGTACGAGACGGCGGGCATCGCGCGCTCGGTAGAAGCTACCCAACCCATCGCATTCAACCTGAACGACTGAACCCGCACCAATCGGAGCAACACATGGAACAGTATGGCATCGCCAACGTCTGGCAACAGGGTGACTTCGTCACCCGCTTCATCTTCGTTTTCCTGATCGGGATGTCGGTCGTCTCATGGTTCGTAATACTAACGAAAGGATTTGCCAATCGGCGCCTCGAATCGCTCGGCAAGCGCGCGCAAACGCGTTTCTGGTCCAGCTCGTCGATCAGCGAGGGCATCGAGGCGCTGGGCGAGGGCGGCGACAATCCCTATCGTGCGCTAGTGCTTGCCGGGCGCGAAGCGAATGAGCAGCATTCAGGTAATGAACCGTCGATGCAGGGAAGCCTGAGCGCGAGCGAATGGGTGGCGCGCGGGTTGCGCAATGCATTCGACGACGAAGTCGCGCGGTTGCAAAACGGCCTGGCCGTGCTTGGCTCGATCGGCAGCACGGCGCCGTTCGTGGGGCTGTTCGGCACGGTATGGGGCATCTATCACGCACTCATGGCGATCGGCATGTCGGGGCAGGCCAGCCTCGATCACGTTGCAGGCCCGGTGGGCGAGTCGCTCGTGATGACGGCGATCGGGCTGTTTGTCGCCATTCCGGCGGTGCTCGGCTTCAACTACGTGAACCGCGGCAACAAGCGCGTGAGCCATCGACTGAACCGCTTTGCGCACGAGCTGCACGTGTATTTCGTCACCGGCGCGAAGGCCCGTGCCGACGCCAGCCGGCCGGTCGGCGCGCCGGCAGCGACCAAGCGCGCGACGCCCAACCTCGCCGCCTGAAGGAGCCCGCCATGTCAATGATTACCGAGGGCGGCGGCGACGAAGGCGTCATGAACGACATCAACATGACGCCCCTGATCGACGTGATGCTCGTGTTGCTGATCATCTTCATCGTGACGTTGCCCGTCATCAACAAGGCGGTGAAAGTCGATCTTCCGCAGGCGGCGGCGCAGCCGGCCGTGTCGAAGACGCAGGACATCGATCTGTCGATCACGGCGGACAAGACGGTGCTGTGGAACAAGCAGCCGGTCGATGCGGAGGCGTTGAAGGCGCGCGTGGCCGAGGCCGCGGCGAAGGGCGAGCCGCCGGCGGTCAACATCAACGCGGATCAGCACGTCGAGTACGGCAAGGTCGCGACCATTCTCGCGGCGCTCCAGGGCGGCGGCCTCAACAAGATCAACTTCGTGATGCAACCGCCCGAGGCGCACCAATGACGGTGAATCGCGCTTTCCCGATTGATCGCGCGGAAGACGCGGAAGCACGCCGCCGCTTTCCACCGGTGTGGCGTCTCCTGCTGCCGTACTGGCGTACGCGCGAAGGCGTGTTCTCGCTGATATTGCTGATGCTCGTGATCGGGTCGAGTTGGGCCACGACGTACGTGATGCTATGGAACAACAACTGGACCGGCACGTTCTACGATGCGATCGGCGCGTCCCGATTCAAGGTGCTGCCGGAGCTGCTCGTACGTTTCCTGCTCGTGGCGATGGCCGGCGCGGCCGTGCATATTACGGGGGGTGTGTTGCAGGAGATCGTGCAGATCCGCTGGCGCCGGTGGCTCACGACATGGCTCGCCGAAAAATGGCTCGCACGCAACAACTACTACCGGATCGAACGCGACCGGGAACTCGAGAACGTCGACCAGCGTATCGCGGAGGACGTGAAACTGTTCGTCAACGACACGCTGCTGCTGGGGCTTGGGTTTCTTTCGGTACCGGTCAGCGTCGTGTCGTTCAGCATCGTGCTGTGGCGCATGGGTGGCCCGTTGCAGGTCGATGTCGGCGGATCGTCGTACGTATTGCACGGTTATCTGGTGTTCGCCGCATTTGCCTACACCAGCGTCATTTTCGTGGCGACGCATTATCTGGGCCGCCGGCTCATTACGCTGACGGCCAGACAGCATCGTCTCGAGGGCGATTTTCGCGTGCTCATGGTGGGCGTGCGTGAATTCGCGGAACAGATCGCGTTCTTTCAGGGGCGGACGGCCGAGCATGGGCGTCTGCAGGCATCGTTTCGCTTCGTGGTATCGAATCTCTACGCGACGCTGTGGGTGAGGACGCGCGTCTCGTTCTTTAACAATATCGTCGGTCAGTTGAGCTCGGTCATTCCGATCATTCCGACTTTGCTGATGCTGCCGCAACTGATGTCGGGTGGACTGACGCTCGGCGGGTTAATGAAATCGAACAGCGCATTTAATTCAGTCACGGGGTCGCTGGCATTTTTTTGGCAAGCCTATCCGGGGTTTACGTCGTGGCGTGCGGAGGCCAACCGTTTGCGCGAATTCCTGCACGTGAGCGAGCATGAGCCGCGGCAGGACATCGCGCTTCACGAAAGCCGCACAGGAGCGGTCGCCGCGAGCGGGCTCGTCTTGCGCGACGCGTCCGGCGACACGCTGTCGCGCGTGCCCGACTTCGTGCTCCCAGCCGGCCGGAGGTGCCTCGTGCGCGGTCGCTCGGGATGCGGGAAAAGCACGTTGCTGCGGGCGCTGGCCGGCCTATGGCCCTACGGCGAAGGCACGATCCTGCGGCCGGCGGCCGGCACGTTCTTCTTGCCGCAACGCAGCTATATCCCGTCGGGCTCGCTGAAGGCGGCCGTGACCTATCCGCGCGACGCTGCGGCGTACCCGGACAGCGAGTGCGAGGAACTGCTGCGCGCGTGCGGATTGTCGGCCTATGCCTCCCAGCTCCATGTCGAGGATCGCTGGAGCACACGGCTGTCCGGCGGCGAGCAACAGCGCGTGGCATTTGCGCGCGTGCTGCTCGCCAGACCTTCCGCGGTGTTCCTCGACGAGTGCACGTCTGCGCTCGATAGCCAAAGCGAGAAGGAACTTTACGGTCTTTTGATCGAGCGTTTGCCTCAGGCCACGGTCGTCAGCGTCGCGCATCGCAAGGAACTGCTGGCGTTTCACGACACGACGCTCGATTTCCCCGCACCGGAAGCACGACGGGATGCGGCCGACGAAGCAGAGGGCGCACACACCAGCAGCGGAGCATACGCGGGAACGCAGCTGTGCTGAGCGCCACGATCCCAACCGACGCCGTGCATTTGAACAATGCACGGCGCGCCAACACGTGAAACAGGACAAGGTCGATCCATGAGCAATCTGAAATCAGTGACGCTGGAAACAATCGAAGCCGACGTGATCAACAACCCGCTGCCCGTGCTGATTGACTTCTGGGCGCCGTGGTGCGGTCCGTGCAAGGCACTCGCGCCGACGTTGTCGAAATTGAGCGAGCAGTTTGAAGGCAACGTGGCGTTCGTGAAGATCGACGTGGACGAGAATGCCGGCGTGCGCGAACGATTCGGTGTCCGCGGTATTCCGACGCTGATCCTGCTGCGCGGCGGCAAGGAGCTCGGCCGCGTGGTCGGTAATCGCTCCGCCACGCAACTGGCCGGCTTCATCGACAATCACCTCGGCTCCGTCACGCCGTTGCCGGCGGCGATCGCCGTTGCGCCGAACGCGTTCGGCGGCGACGCCCAGCTCAAGGCGGAGCGCCTTGCCGCATTGCGCACGTGGCTGGACCGCAAGCGGGCCGCGCCGTCGGAAGCGATGTGGGATGGTGAAATCGGCAGCGCCATTCAGTTCGTCTGCAATACCGCGGACGTGGACGATTGCGCAAGGATGCTGGGCATTCCGGCGAACGTGCTGGCCGTGGTGGAATCACTGTCGAGCTATCGCAGCACGCATCTGAACGGCGCGGAGTTCATCGCGCACTGGCTGGATGCCGTTCCGGTGGGTGCGAATCTCGCGCGGCTGCCGCAAATGCTGCTCACGGATCTGCTGTCCGGCGGCGAGATGACCGAGTTGATCCGCGGCGACGCCACGTTGCTATCGATTCGAGATCGGCTTGCCGCGCAGCATGACCCCGCTCGGGCGGAAGGGCCGCTCGATTCGGAGCTGGCCGCGATCAAGCAGGCGCTCGCGAAGGCCGATGCCACCCCGGCTGGCGCTGCGCACGCGTTGGCGACACGGCTTCTCGTGTTGGTCGCTCAACCGCTCGGCGATGCCGCAATCGTCACCGATTTCATGTTCGGCCTTGCGGGCGCGCATTGGGAGTTGTTGCGCGCGGCCTGCAACTGGACGCGCGATGACGACCGACGCTTCATGCAGCTCGCGGAAGAAACGTCGAATCGCGCGGTGGAGCGCGGCGAAGAGGCTTCGCAAGGCGACAAGACTCTCGAGCGAATTGGGTTGGTGGATGCCGAACTCATTGCGCGGTTTCGATCGCACTACGGCAATGGCACGCAGGCCCTGAAAAAGGTCGGCGCGAGCATCGGCGATCGTTTGATCGGGCTGACGAAGCGCTGCGCGTGAATCATCGTCGAAAAGGCGCGCGTCGAACGTAAATTCCGGATGCGCTGGCGCGCGCGCAAAACGATTCCACGATTCCGCGATACGGCGATTTGTTTCATAAAAAAATTTCGATCGCCCTCGATACACTGTTTTCAATGTGCTTCCGCTCGAAGCGACGCGAAAACGTCCCGACGGAAAGTCGGATTCACGGGCACACGGCAATTCAACACTCGGAGTGATTTCCATGCATGACGGCGGTACGCAGTGGCGCAACGTGAAATCCAATCTGGAGGCGGCGGCCGAATGTGCGCTCGATCTTGCCCGACGCGCAGGGGCCGACGGCGTCCGTGTGGAGATCGATCATGTCGAATCACGGACAGCCACCGTGCGCAACCGGGTGCCGGCCGAACGAAGCCTTCGACTGTCTTCGGCTGTCTCGCTCGTGGTCTATCGCAATGGCCGACGCGGTGCGACGACCTCGTCCGATTTGTCCGCCGACGGTCTCGCCGGCGCGGTCGCGGCGGCCATCGACATCGCGTCGGTCACGGACGCCGATGCCGCCGCCGGCCTGGCTCAGGCGGACTTGCTCGCGACGGACTTCATCGATCTGGACTTGTATCATCCGCTCGATCTGTCGCTCGATGACATGCTCGAAGACGCCCGTTGCGCGGAAGAGGCCGCGTTCTCCACGAGCCCGGCCATCGTGACGACCAACGGTGCCAGCGTCGGGACTTCCGCGGGGTTGTCGCTGCTTGCGACCAGCGAGGGGTTTGGGCACAGCGTGCCGTGGTCCACGCATTTTTTGTCGTGCATGCCTGTCGCGGCAGGCACCAGCGAGAAGCAGATGGGATTCTGGAGCGACGGCGCGCGCGCCTATGCCGACCTGGACGCACCCGCACGGATCGGCACGCAAGCCGCGACGCGCGCGCTCGCGCTGCTGGGCAGCACGCAGGTCGAAACGCAGCGTTGCTCCGTGTTGTTCGAGCCGTTGGCCGCAATGTCGCTACTCGGCGAGTTCGTCAACGCGGCATCCGGCGATGCGCTTTATCGGACGGGCTCATACCTGAGCCACCGTCTCGGTACTCGCATCTTTGCCGATCACATTCAGGTGTACGAAGATCCGTTCGTCCCGAAAGGCATGGCGAGTCGCTGCTTCGACTCGGACGGTGTTGCCGTGTCCCGGCGATCGGTCGTCGAGGCAGGTGTGTTGCGCGGCTATTTTCTGGGCTTGTATGCCGCCCGGCGCCTCGGCATGGCACCGACCGGAAACGGCCGGGGCCCGCACAACCTCGAAGTGCGTAGCGCGAAAACCGCCAACTCGGACGGGATCGACACGATGCTGGAAAGGCTTGGTCGAGGCTTGTTCGTCACCGAGATGGCGGGCGGCGGCGTGAATCGGCTGACCGGCGATTTCTCGCGTGCCGCTAAAGGGTTCTGGGTGGAGAACGGCCAGATCAGTTTTCCGGTCACCGGCATCACGATCGCGTCGAATCTGGATGCGATGTTTTCCGGCCTGCTCGCCGTGGGGGCCGACACCGCGACCAGAGGAAGCTTCCGCACGGGCTCGTGGCTGATCGATGAAATGCGAATCGGCGGGAGCTGACGCGCTCGGTGCGCGCGACCATCCTTTTCCGTCACACACCGGTACGACACTATGCTGGACACGAACCAAACCCTGACCGACACCCGCGGCCCCTCGCTCCACGACATGCGTCGCGCGGCGTATGCGGGGCTGCTGGACAAACACGGCATCGACGAAACGCACTTGTTCGCCGCGCTGAACAGCGCGCTCGGGCAGTCCGGCGACTTCGCCGACATCTATCTGAAGGAGTCGATCGCGGAATCGTGGTCGCTCGAAGGCGGCGCTGTGCGGGGCGGCGCCTGGCAGTGCGATTCGGGATTCGGCATGCGCGTGCTGAACGGCGAGGAAGCGACGTTCGCGAGTTCGCAAAGGATTGGGGCGGAAGCGTTGCGCACGATCGCGCGGCAGATTCGTTCGGGACCGGACGAGCTCTCCCACGCAGCGCCCCGCGGCGAACCGGCCGGTCTCGCGGCGGCGCGATCGATCTATGTCCCGCGAGCCCCGCTCGGCGCGATCGGCGCGGAGCGGAAACTCGCGCTGCTCAAGCGCGTGGACGAACTGGCGCGTTCGAAGGATCCGCGCGTGGTCGAGGTCAACGCGATGCTCGCCGCGACGCACGAGACGGTGTGGGTCGCGCGTTGCGACGGGCTCAGCGTCGGCGACGTGCGGCCCATGCTGCGGTTGGCGATCAACGTTCGGGTCAAATCCGGCGACCGGATCGAAAGCGCGAGCGGGGGAATCGGCGGTCGCTACGGGATCGCTTCGTGGTCGGATGACGACATCCGCACGCTGGTGTGCGACCGCGTCGACGCCGCGCTGACGAAACTGGATGCACGGGCCGCCCCGGCGGGAAAAATGACCGTCGTCGTCGGGCCGGGCTGGAACGGCGTGCTGTTGCACGAAGCCGTGGGCCATGGTCTCGAGGCCGACGGCATCCGCCGCAGGACCTCGGTGTTCGCCGGCCGCATCGGCGAGCGCGTGGCGGCGCGTAACGTCACCATCGTCGACGACGGCACGCTCGAAGGCCGCCGGGGTTCGCTCAATTTCGACGACGAGGGCTGTCCGACGCAACGCACGGTGTTGATCGAGGACGGCGTGTTGCGCGGCTGCATGCAGGACGCGCTCAGTGCGCGCCTGATGAACATGAAGCCGACGGGCAATGGCCGGCGCGAGGGCTATGCGGTGTTGCCGATGCCCCGCATGACCAATACGTTCATGCTCAACGGCGATTGCGAACACGAGGAGATCATTGCGTCGGTGAAGCGCGGGATATACGTGGCGGGGCTCGAGGGCGGGCAGGTCGACATCACGAGCGGGCAGTTCGTGTTCGAGGCATCAGAAGCATTCCTGATCGAAAACGGCAGGCTCTGCGCACCGGTGAAAGGCGCGACGATCACCGGCAACGGGCTCGAAACGATCCAGAAAATCGGCATGGTCGGCAACAACCTCGAACTCGACACGGGCCGTGCCGTGTGCGGCAAGGCCGGCCAGTCGGTGCCGGTGAGCGTGGGGCAGCCTACCGTTCGCGTGGACGACATGACGGTGGGCGGAACGGCGTGATGAACGCGTGCGGACGGGTGGTGAGCCGAAGATGAGAGGCTGGGCGCAGCGTCTCGACCAGTCGAGAGTCCGGTCGCGGGCGGACAAGACGGAACTCCAGCCTTTACCGAAGGCCATTCGCGATGCACTCTCACTGGAGTATCACCTTCAGCTCGAAGCGCTGCGCGCCGGCGCCGGCTCGCTGACTGCGCTGCGCATCCTGTTGCGCGTGGCGATGGCCGCCGCGCTGCTGCGCGAGCTCGGCTACGGCGGACGACGCCTGCATACAGCCGACGAGTACGAGCGCATCGCCGGCAACGCATATGAATCGGGCGAGGTAGGCCGCTACGGATTCGATCCCGCCGCTTTTCTCACCTTTTCGGCGCTCGTGACGGATCATGATTTACAACTCGAGATAGCGCCCGTCCGAGTGATCGACATCGTCGCACGGCAACTGGAGCGCCCCAGCGCGGCCCAGTGAAAGAGACGTATTCGCGACAACGATCGGCATCGGAGGATGCCAGCCGGCAGCCGAGCACCGACGCTGGTGCAGCCGGTTCACGTCATCAGATAGCACTGAGTCAACGCCTGCGCGATATATTTCCGCACCATGCTCGCCGACACGCCGAGCCGCTCGGCGATTTCGGCGTGCGTGAGGCCGTCTATCTGACTCATGACGAAGGCGCTTTTTGCGTTAGATGACAGGCCGTTCAACGCCTGATCCACGAGCAGGAGTGCCTGCGTGACTTCCGCGAGGCTTTCTGCCGACGGCGCGACTGCTTCTTCCCGATGGGCGAGCGATTCAAGGTACGAGCGTTCCAGGTCGCGGCGCCGCCACATTTCGTAGGTGAGGCGCTGTGCGATGACCGTCAGAAAGGCCCGCGCATCGCGCACGGCTGTCACGTCCTGCACATCCGCAAGTTCGGCGAACGACGACGATGCGAGATCTTCCGCGTCGGCCGGCGAGCCGACACGTCTTTGCAGTTTCGACTTCAGCCACGCATAGCTCGTGCGGAATTCACTTGTCAACCACGCCGCGCGCGAGCGCGTGCGTTCGTCGACATCGCATCCTGTGGGGGCGCCACTGATCGGTGAACTGTAATTCATCTGAAACTGATTCCTGGACGAGGGGCGTCAAGGCACGAAAGCGTGCACGAAAACAGCACATGAGGAGGCGCACATTATTTGCGCCGCCACACCTCTGGAAGTAACAACGCCTCTGCGCAGCGTCTCAGCTTGAGTATGCCATTACAAAAAACGCCAGACTCGAAGTGGCTTGAAACCAACGCAATATTCCGCATTGTCATTTCGCCGACGATCAGCCATGCTGCCATCGGCCGATAAGTCGGATGAATCGTGGACGATACGAGCGCCGCGTGATCGAGGGAACCAATGAATCGTCGAATCGTTATGAGGCGACGTGCCGAACGAGGGCGGCGAGCAGCTGAAATCGAATTTCGTCGGTCTGGCGAATATTGGCGGACCCGTGGCGGGCAGTATTACCGCGGCCCGTTCTCCGTCACGTTTCGCGCAGGCATATTCGTGGGCGCATCTCGATATCGCAGGCACCGCATGGCGAAGCGGCACGACGAAAGGCGGGACTGGCCGGCCGGTCGCCTTGCTCTTCGAATTCCTCGCGAGTCGCGTGGAGCCGTGAACTTGCCCACCGCATACTGCCCGGCGCAGTCCTGCGGTGTTCGAAGTAGAACGGGCGCGCGACCCTGCACGTCGTCCGACGCCCGCTACTTCGACGCTTGCTGACCCTCAATCGCCCGACGGCCCCGGTCGGCTGAAGCGCTGCTCGACCACCTCGGTTCCCCAATGCGTGCCCGCGGATTCGCTGGTCAACGCGAAGCCGAACGACTCGTACAGATGGCGTGCCGAGTCCAGCCCCTTGAACGTCCACAGGTAGGTTTCGCGAAACCGCTGCGCGTCGACGAAGCGCATGGCTTCCGTCATGAGCCGGCGCCCGATGCCCGACCCGCGCAGCGCATCGTTCACGATGAACCAGCGCAGGTGCGCGACGCCGGTTGCCGGGTCGCCGTCGATCGCGAGCGACGCGAGGGTCCGCCCGTCTTCCTGGCATAGCCAAAGCGCCTTGCCGTCGGCCGGCAGCGCCCCCACGAACTCGGCCAGCTCGGTCGCCACCCGCTTTTCGAAAAACGCGCCGAAGCCCCAGTGTTCCGAATAAAAGCGCGCGTGAAGGCTCGCGATATCGCCGATGCAGCCCGGTTGGTAACCTTCGCGGATCGCCGGCGCATCGAGTGTTGCGACGGGCGCTTTCGCGGCGTTGTCCTGCGCGAGCGCATCGGCATACAGCGCGAGCGAGCGCAGCAGTGCCTGCTGGTCGGCAGGCACCATGCGGCGCAGCGCATTCGATACCTGGTCCGTCGCGAACGTATCGATTCTTTTCTGGAGCTTTTTCCCGTCGGCGGTCAGGTACAGCTCGATCGCGCGTGCATCGTCGCTCGACACGCGCCGCTCGACGACACCGGCGGCCTCGAGTCGCGCGAGTTGCCGGCTCGTGTTCGATTTGTCCAGCCGCAGGATGTTGCCCAGATCGCGGGCGTTGATGCCGGGCGCCATCCCGATCTCGAGGATCGCGTGGACGGCCGAAGGCGCCCAGTCGCTGTCGGCCAGCGTCGCACGCATGAAGCCGAGCTCGCGAACCAGTTTGCGGGAGAAGTCGCGCAGCTCGAGGATCGTGGCTTCGCGGGGCTTGGCGGGAGCGTCGATGAGGTCCATTGCGGGTCCGGAAAGGTTGCGGATCGCAATCAATAATAGTTGCGGGTCGCAACTTGATCAAGGTGGATCTTCATGGGGACGGGTTGCCCCGCGGGAGGTGCTTCCAAAGGCCGGTGTCGGAGCGAACCAGGGCGGCGATGAGCGGTACCGGCGACGATGGCGGAATGCCGCGAACCGGACGCATACTGGATGCATCCGGCCGGCCGGCCGGCCTGCCATGCGAGCACGGGCGTCGGCCGGTCATCGATCCGCGGCGGCGGACAATGGAGCTCACCATGAACCATCTGAAGCCGATGACGATTGCGTTGCTTGCCGGATGCGGCATCAGCGCCGGCGCGGTCCACGCTGCCGGCAGCATGGATGCGCCGCCGTGCAGCGCGGCGCATGCGGCGGACCAGGGCGGGATCGCCGCGATGCCGGGCACGTCGGTCCGCAGTTTTTCGACTGCAGGTTGTTCGGGCGCGGTGCTGCAGGGCGAACGTGCCACCGCGACGGTCAACGGCGACCGGGTCGAGCTGCGGGACGGCACCGTCTATGTGAACGGCCGTTCGTACGGCGCCGTCACGCCCGCGCAGACGGTCGAATACGAAGCCGCGCACGACCGGCGCACGCTGAAGGTCGACGGAGTCGTCCGCACGCCGGTACGCTGACCAGCAGTTCAGGCCCGGGCCCGTGCTCGGGTGCGCGGCAACCGCATCGCGTTCATTCGACGAGCGTCAGCTGGCCGTCGCTGAGCCGCACCTCGCGCCCGATCCACGCTGCATCGACGCGCGGCAGCACGGCCGACGGCTTGCGCAGCTCGCGCAGCAGCGTCGCGCCGTGCGACAGCCGGCCGCCCATGCGCGCGATCACGGCGCGCGCGGCCTGGTACTGCGCGTGCCGGCCCGGGTCGAGTGTGTCTTCCAGCAGGATGTCGTGGCCGAGCACGCCTTGCGTGTGGCCCGGATAGATCATGAAGCCGGCTGCCTCGTCGGTGCCTTCGCCGCCGTCCTGCCAGAAGCTGCCGTTGCGTTCGCGGCGATCGGGATGGGGCGCGAACCACGTGTCGCGATCGGCGGCCGGCATCGCATGATGCAGGCGGAAGAACACGCGCATCAGGTTGTCGCGATACCACTCGCGCACCTGAAGATACCAGCCGCGCATGCCGGGCGCGCCGAGCGTATGGAGCACGCGTACCGGCAGCGGCCAGTCGGGAAACGCCTGCAGCGGCAGGCGGGTGGGCGCGGGCCGTGCGGTGCCCGGATCGGTTTCCCACGGCAGCCGGTGCGGGCTGTCGTCGAGCTGGCCGTATGCGGTCGGCGGACGGCCCCACAGTGCGCCGCCGCTGCTGGCCAGCGACGACGCGATGCACAGGTTGCCCTGCACGACGAACACGTAGAAGCGCGTGAACCAGTCGGCCAGTTGCTGGCCGTCGGCGCGTCGCTCGACGAGCGTCGCGAGTTCCTGGTCGAAGCGCTGCAAGCCGCGCTCGAGCGTCGGCAGGTGCCCGCGCGCGACACGCAGCATGCGCCAGAACACCGGCAGCGAACGCAGCAGCCGCAGCGGGCGCCAGCGCAGCGGCGGTGTCGCGCCGCCGATCTCGCCGCTGTAGTTGCCGGCCGACACGCCCCAGTCGGCGAGGCGGGCGAGGAACAGGTCGTTGTTGATGTACGACGCGCCGCCATAGAGTGCGGTAAATGGTTCGTTGTCCTGCAGTACGCGTGCATCCCAGCGCGCCATGATCGCCGGGATGCTGCCGGCCGCGCGTCGTTGCGCATACTCGACCAGCCGGCTCGGCTGCGGCGGCAGGATCTCGGCGATGTTCGCGGCGGTCAGGTGCCGGTGCCAGCCGTAGCTGCTGATCGGACGGTACTGCAGCAGCCACAGCTGCTTGCCGTCCCACGCCCATTCGACGTCGCCCGGCACGTAGTGGAACGCGCGCAGCACGCGCTGCAGGAAGGCCCACAGCTGCGTCGCGCTCAAGCCGTGTGCGGTCGGGAACGTGCCGCGCTGCCAGGGTTCGCCGAGCCGCGACAGGATCGCGCGTTGCGGGCTGGCCTGCCCGTCGGCGAGCGTTTCGAGGTGGCCTTCCACCCATTCGACTTCGACTGCCAGATGGCGCACGAACGCAATGCCGGACAGCACGGGCGTGATGAAGCGCTGCACGACCGCTTCCTCGAGGCCGCCATCGAGCAGCTCGGCCACGCGCGCGGCCGCCTGCGCTGCCGGTACGCGCAGGAACGTCGTATGCAGGCCGGCGTTGGCCGCATCGGCCTGGTCTTCGCCGTGGCTCGACGAGCGGATCGCCCACTCGGCGTCGGGCTGGCTCGCGAGAAAACCGGGAAGGCGCGGATCGTCGGCGCGGGTCAGCGACAGCGCGGGCGGCACGGGCAGGCCGGCCATCGTGGCCAGTGCGAGGCGCCCGCCCTTGGTATGCGCGACGAAGCCGGCACCGCCCGCTTCGAGCCAGTGCACGAATGCCGCCGGTGTGTCGATCCACGGATAGTGTCCCCAGCCGGCCTGCAGCGTGACGGTGAGGTCGGCGCGTGCGAGGATGGCCGACCACGCGGCGGCCTGGCGCACGCCGAGCACGTTGTCCTGGTCACCCCACACGAGTTCGATGCGGTCGGCGACCCACTCGAGCAGCGGCAGCGCGGTATCGGCGCGCACGAGATCCCAGTGCGGCAGGAACGCACGGCAGCGCGCATAGCCGGCGCCCATGCGGCGGTATTGTGCGCGCGTCCAGGTCAGGTTCGAGAACTTGCGGGCGAACAGCGTCGGGTAGTGCGCGAGCAGCCAGTGGATGGTCTTGCGCAGCGGCTTCGGCGCCATCAGTTTCGGCAGGCGCCGTTCCCACAGGAACGCACCGACGGGCGCGAGCAGCACGCTGCGGCTGAAGTGGCCGGGGCGTCGCTGCAATGCGTGCAGCACCAGCAGTGCATTCACGCCGACCGCCATGATCGCGTGGCCCGCCTCGGTCAGGTCCAGCAGCGCTTGCGCATACGCGGCGAGATCCTCGCAGGGCGGCGCCGGGTTGTCGCCGAAGCCCGGCAGTTCCAGCGGCACGGGCCGGTAATGCCGGAAGTGGGGCAGTGCATCGTCCCACCAGTCGGCCGCGCTGCCGTTGCCGGCGAGGAGGTACAGGATCGGTTTGCTCATGGTGGCGTCGTCGGCGGGCGATCGTCGTGGCGGCACACGCCCGGTCGGGTCGGCGCCGCCGGTGGATGCCGCGGGTCTTGTTCGTGTTGTCGTGTTCGCGTTGCGCCGGTGCGAGTGGAATGGAAGGGCGGCCCGCTCGGCTTGATGCTTGATTTGATTGTTGCGGGCATTCTACGCGAGAAGACTCGGATGACTGCAGCCATGTCGAGCGCGACGCCGTTCAGGCGCCGGCCATGAACGGCGTGTGCGCGAAGTGTCGATGTCGGCGATGAAACCGGCTTGCCGACGTGCGTCGGGAAGGCTTCTGCTGCAGGTCTGCCGAGCGGGCGTCGATTGCGCGTTACGCGTCAGCATCCTGATCGGCGCGCGGCGTCCTGCCGGTCCAGCGTCGATACGCATGACGGAAACTGCGCGGCTCGCTGTAGCCGAGACGTTCCGCGATGGCGGCGACCGTCAGCGCGGGATCGTCGAGCATCCGCACCGCTTCGTCGCGGCGCACGTCGTCGAGCAGCGACTGAAACGTGAGGCCGTCCTTGTCGAGCCGCCGGCGCAGCGTGCGCTCGGTCAGGTGCAGTGCATCCGCGAGCGACGTCATCGACTTGAAGCGCGCGAGATCGCGCGCCATCAGCTCCTTCGCGCGATCGGCGAAGCGCGTGCCGACCGACGCGGCCCACTGCCGTTCGAGTGCCTCGCACTGGCCGTGCAGCGCATTGAAGCTGACTTCGTTCGCGAGCAGCGGCCTCTCCGTGCCGTTCACCGACGTGAACACGAGCCGGTTGTCGGATGCATTGAACGTGACCTTGCAGCCGAAGTGGCGCGTGTAGTCGGCCGCGTTGCGCGGCGTGCGGCGCGCGAGCTGCACCTGCTCGGGCCAGACGGGCTTGCCGACGAGATCGGACACGATCAGCCGCAGGCTCGACAGGCACATGTCGACCTGGAACACCTCGAGATCGGGCTCGCCGTTGTAGCGGCTGATCGTCACGCTCATGCCGTCCGCATGCGCATCGATACGCACATCGAAATACAGCCCCATGAACAGCGGAAACTGGCCCATGCACCGGAATGCCTGCATCACCGAGCCGCTGATCAGCATTGCATAGCCAGCGAGGCCGAGCGTCGACACGTGCAGCCGCGCACCGATCGACAGCCCGATCGACGGCACGCCGCTGCGCTGCAGCAGGTTGTGGAAGCAGCGCTGCTCCTGGCCGCGATTCACGTGCAGGTTCGGCGACGCGACTTCTTCCGCGCCGAGCCCCGTGCCTTCGAGCAGCGCGGCGCCGTCGATATGCCGCACGCGGCACTCGTCCAGCGCGACCGCGATCGCGTGGACGGTGGCGGGAATGTCCTCCTGGCGCCCGGCCGGGCGCGCGAGGCCGAGCGACGAACGCAGGCTGCGTTCGGCCCGGCTCTGGTCGGGATGGGAGCGGCTGTTCATGGTGCTGACGGGGCGACGGGTCGCGTAGAACATAGCCGGAATGTCCGCAAAACGCCAGTGCCGCACAGCAGCATGCATGGCTCGTCGGCGCGACACGCGGCGATGTGTCCGGAAATATCCCCCGATTACGTCCGCTTTTCTCATTCGTGGCCGATTTTTTGGCGCACCACACTTTCTCCCAGTCGTGCGCCGCCGGCCATGCCGGGCGAACGAGTGTTGAAGCCGTGAACGCCACCCACGTGAGGACAGCATGGACAACGACAGCCCAGGTCGATATGCATTAGCCGCCGCGACGCATGACTTCGGCGCGCACGCGATGCGAGGCGACGCGGACGAACGCCGCAAGCCGCACCTGCTCGGGCTCGCGACGCTGGTGATCTTCGGCCTCGCGTACATGCTGCCGATGACGGTATTCACGACCTACGGGATCGTCACGAGCGAGACGAACGGGCATCTGACGGCCGCGTACGCAGTCACGCTGGTCGCGATGCTGTTCACCGCGCGTAGCTACGGCCACATGGCGCGGCTGATGCCGAGCGCCGGGTCGGCCTACACGTTCGCGAGCCGCAACTTCGGCACGTCGGCCGGCTTCATGGTCGGCTGGGCGTTACTGATGGACTACCTGTTCATCCCGATGATCAGCTACCTCGCGATCGGCATCTACATGAAGCAGATTTTCCCCGGCGTGCCGGCCAGCGTGTGGATCGTCGGCAGCATCGTGCTGATCACCGGGCTGAACATCGTCGGCATCCGGCTCGTCAATCGCGTGAACCTGATCCTGATCGCGAGCCAGTTCGTGTTCATCGCGATCTTCTTCATCGCATCCGCGCGAGTCGCATCGGGAGAAGGGCTGTCGATGGCCGTCGCGCTGCCGTCGTCGGGCGATGCGCGCGCGATCTTCGCCGGCTCCGCGATCCTGTGCCTGTCGTTCCTCGGTTTCGATGCGGTCACCACGCTGTCGGAGGAAACGCGTGAGCCGAAGCGTACCGTGCCGCGCGCGATCCTGCTCTGCACGCTGGCGAGCGGCGTGCTGTTCATGCTGGTCGCCTACGTCGGGCAAGTGGTGTTTCCCGACTGGCACGCATTCAAGGATCTCGATTCGGCCAGCCTCGAACTGATGCGGCGCATCGGCGGCGGCACGCTGTCGGCGTTCTTCGTCGCGGTGTACGTGGCCGGCTGCTTCGCGAGCGCGATGGCGGGCCAGGCAAGCGTGACGCGCGTGCTGTTCGCGATGGGCCGCGACCGGGTGCTGCCCGAACGCGTATTCGGCCATCTGCATGCGCGGCTGCGTACGCCGGTGCGCGCGACGCTCGCGGTCGGCATCGTGTCGCTGTCGGCATTGTTCATCACGCTCGACCTCGCGTCGACAATGATCAGCTTCGGTGCGCTCGTCGCGTTCGCGGTCGTGAACCTGTGCGTGATGCGCAGCTATCTGTGCCGCCCCGAGCATCGCCGCTTCGCGGGCTGGATCACGTTCGGCGTGATGCCGGCGATCGGCTTCGCGATGAACGTGTGGCTCTGGTCGGGCCTGTCGCGCCAGACGTTCTACGTCGGCATCGGCTGGCTCGTGCTCGGACTCTGCCAGCTCGTGTGGCTGACGCGCGGCTTCACGCGCCCGGCGCCGACGCTGTCGATGAATTGAATGACCGGCGGCCGACCGCCGGCCGCCGGCTCTGAAACCCTGAAGGAGGAATCATCCATGAACGCTGTTGACGTCAATCTCGATGCGGACCTGCAGGCCATCGGCAAACGCCACCTGCTGATGCATTTCACGCATGCCGATGCGTATCGCGACAACGCGCTCACCGTGTTCGACCGCGGCGAAGGCTGCTGGCTCGTCGATCGCAACGGCAAGCGCTACTTCGACGGGCTGGCGGGGTTGTACTGCGTGCAGGTCGGCTACAGCCACGGCGCGGAAATCGGCGACGCGATCCGCGAGCAGATGGTGCGGTTGCCGTTCGCGACCAACTGGGGTGTGGGCCACGAGCCGGCGATCAAGCTTGCGCACAAGCTCGCCGCGCTCGCGCCGGAGGGGCTGAACCGCGTGTTCTTCACGTCGAGCGGCTCGGAGTCGAACGAATCGGCGATCAAGCTGGTGCGCCAGTATCACCAGTCGCGCGGCGAGCCGCAGCGGCGCAAGTTCATCGCGCGGCGGGTCGCGTATCACGGCACGTCGTTCGGCGCGCTCGCGCTGAACGGGATGACGAACTTCCGCAAGCATTTCGAGCCGCTGATGTCGGGCGTGCGGCACGTGGGCAACACGAAGCGCTACGGCCGCCCGATGGGCGAGACGGAAGCGGAGTTCACGCGTCACCTGCTCGACGAGATCGAATCGCTGATCGTGCAGGAGGGGCCGGATACCGTCGCCGCGATCGTCGTCGAGCCGCTGCAGAATGCGGGCGGCAGCCTGACGCCGCCGGCCGGTTACGCGGCCGGGTTGCGCGACATCTGCGACCGGCACGGCGTGCTGCTGGTGGCCGATGAAGTGATCTGCGGGTTCGGTCGGCTCGGGGAATATTTCGGCTCCGCGCGTTACGGGCTGAAGCCGGACATCATCACGTTCGCGAAAGGCATCGCATCGGGCTACGTGCCGCTCGGCGGCGTGATCGCGAGCGACGCGGTGGTCGACACGGTGCTCGACGGCCCGCAGCAGATGTTCCTGCACGGCGCGACCTACGGCGGCCACCCGGTCGCGTGCACGGCCGCGCTCGCGAACCTCGCGATCATGGAGCGCGAAGGCGTACTGGAGAGCGTCCGCAGCAATGAGGCCGTGTTCCGCCAGGCGCTCGACGGCCTGCTCGAACTGCCGTGCGTCGGCGACGTGCGCGGCGACGGCTACCACTACTCGCTCGAACTCGTGACCGACAAGGCCGCGCGCCGCTGGGTGGCCGGCATCAGCGCGCAGGCATTCGTGTCGACGCTGCTCGCACCCGCGATCTTCGACGCAGGGCTGCTGTGCCGCGCGGGCGTCGATCACGAAGGCACGCCGATCGTGCAGTTCTCGCCGCCGCTCGTGATGTCGCGCGACGAGATCGTGTGGTTCGTCGCGAAGATTCGCGACATCCTCGTCGACACCTATGCGCGGGCGACGCGCTGAGCGCGGCGTCCTTCATTCCAGGAGAATTCGATGAGAACGTCACGACAGTCCTATATCGATGGCCAGTGGCTCGACCCGGCCGATGCGAAGCCGATCGACGTGATCGACCCGAGCACGGCACGGCCGTATGCGCAGCTCAGGATCGGCGGCACGGCCGACGTCGATCGCGCGGTCGGCGCGGCGAAGCAGGCCTTCGACACGTATTCGCGCTGGCCGGTGGACGAGCGCGTCGCGCTGCTGCGGCGCGTGCTCGACATTTACCAACGCCGCCATGAGGAGGTCGCGCAGACGATCAGCCAGGAGATGGGCGCGCCGATTGCATTTGCGCGCGCGGCGCAGGCCGCGGTCGGCACCGCGCACCTCGAGCAGACGATCCGCGCGTTGCAGTCGTTCCGCTTCAGCACGCAGACCGATTCGCTGCTGGTGTCGCACGAGCCGATCGGCGTATGCGCGCTGATCACGCCGTGGAACTGGCCGATCAACCAGATCGTGTGCAAGGTCGCGCCGGCGCTCGCGGCCGGCTGCACGATGGTGCTCAAGCCGAGCGAGATCGCGCCGTTCAGCGCGATCCTGTTCGCGGAGATCCTGCACGAGGCCGGCGTGCCGCCCGGCGTGTTCAATCTCGTGCATGGTTACGGGCATGACGTGGGGGACGCGCTGTCGCGGCATCCGGATGTCGACATGGTGTCGTTTACCGGGTCGACGCGCGCGGGCGTCGAAGTCGCGAAGGCGGCCGCCGACACCGTGAAGCGCGTGCACCAGGAGCTCGGCAGCAAGAGCCCGAACCTGATCCTGCCCGACGCCGATATCGAGGATGCGGTCATGCGCGGCGCGCGCAGCTGTTTCAGCAACAGTGGCCAGTCATGCAATGCGCCGACGCGCATGCTCGTGCACGCCGACCATCTCGCGCTTGCCGAGCAAGCGGCGCGGCGGGAGGCGGAGCGTACGGTCGTCGGCGATCCGCGTTCACCGGAAACCGGCATCGGGCCGGTGGTCAGCCGCACGCAGTTCGACCGCATCCAGCACTTCATCCGGCTCGGGATCGAAGAGGGTGCGACGCTCGTCGCCGGCGGGCCGGGGCGGCCGGACGGGCTCGGCGACGGGTTCTACGTGCGGCCGACGGTTTTCTCGAACGTCACGCCGGCGATGACGATCGCGCGCGAGGAGATCTTCGGACCGGTGCTGTCGATCATGACCTACCGGACCGAAGAAGAAGCCGTCGCGCTCGCGAACGATTCGGTCTACGGGCTCGCGGCGTACGTGCAGTCGAAGGATATCGAGCGTGCGCGCAGGGTGGCGGCGCGGTTGCGGGTGGGCAACGTCCACATCAACTACCCGGCATGGAACCCGGCCGCGCCGTTCGGCGGCTACAAGCGCTCGGGCAACGGCCGCGAGTATGCGGAGTTCGGCTTGGTCGAGTATCTGGAGACGAAGGGGACGACGGGGTACGCTTGAGCGTACGTACGATGCTGCGCCCGCACGGGCGAGTCGCGACGCGCATGCGCCGTTACCTGCGCCGCTCGCGGCGGCTGGCCGCCACGGCCACGCACAGTGTCGGCAGTTGCGGCGTGGCGGATACTTCCCGTGCGCTGCGAAGCACGCGGCGTCGAGCCGACGCCGCGCTCGCCGGCAATCAATCCTCGTCGGGATCCGTTGCGCCCGCATCGGATCCCGCAACGGGCGCGGCGGCCCGCCGGCGGATCTCGGAATCGAGGATCAACCGCCCGCGCAGCTTGCCCTTCATCCGCTTCACATGCTTGGGCGCCTCGGTCATGTGCTCGACCATCAGCGCCCGGACGCGCTCGGTGTCGCGCTCGCGCGCGGCCTGCAGGATCGCCTTGTGGATCGACACGTTCGCTTCGCCGAAGCGCTTGTGCTCCACGAGCGGCGTATCGTTCCGGAACTCGATCAGTTGCCGGATCATCTCGTTGATCAGCTCGCAGCTGAAGCGCAGGAACGGGTTCGGGTTCGCGGCCGCGAGGATGTCGTGGAATGTCGTGTCCTCCTGGCGCTGGCGCAGCATGTGCCCGCGGTCGTGCACGCCCGATGCGCCGTCGCAGCACGCGATGTTCGCCTCCAGCGCCGCGAAGTCGCGCTCGCTCAGATGCGGCACGGCACCGGCCGCCAGCTCGGGTTCGAGCAGCTTGCGCACGGTGTAGATGTCGTCGATCGTCACGTCCTTGAAGAACAGGTAGTTCTGCAGGAGCTGCAGCGTGCGGTCGAGCGGCACCTCGACGACCATCCCGCCGCCCGACGGCCCCGTCGTGACCTTGATCAGCCCCTGCACCTCGAGCGACTTCAGCGCCTCGCGGATCGTACTCTTGCTCACAGCATAGAGCTGCTGCAGCTCGGCTTCGCGCGGCAGGCGATCGCCCGGCTTCAGGTCCTTCTCGGTGATCAGCCGCTTGATCTCCTCGGCGACGAGATCGGCCCGCTTCGGCTGCTTGATTTCGACCGCGAGGCCCGCCCTGGCTCGGTCCATGACCATCTTTACGACTCCTTTGTCTGACTGCGCGCCGCGTCATCGTCGACGATCCGTGCCGGCGCGGGTACGGAATTTTGCCTGATTGACACCAATTTTGATCAACTCTAGCATCAGGTTCATTCTATTTATCATGATAAATAGGATCAACCGGCGGCGCGCATCCTGCAGGGCGTGGGCACGGTTTGGCAGTCGGTCGCATCGCGTGTGTCCCCCTTTATCAGGAGCGTCAACTTGAATCGCCGAGAACTGTTGAAACTGGCCGCGCTGTCGGCCGTGCCGGGCGCGCTCGGCAGCATGTCGTCCCGAGCCGCGTTCGCGCAGGGTTCATCCATCCAGCTGGCGTGCCCGGTGCCGATGTCGGGGCCGTTCGCCGCCAACGGCAAGTACGCCGATCTCGGCATGCAGCTCGTCGTCCAGCAGTACGGCAAGGTGCTCGGCGCGCCGCTTGCCTACACGGCGCTCGACACCGAGGGCAAGCCCGCGACCGCCGTGCGGCGCGTGCAGGAGATCGCGCAGCAGAAGGGCGTGCGCTTCTTCGCGGGCGGCATCCTGTCGTCCGAATCGCTGGCGATGGGCAAGGAAGTCCAGAAGGCGGGCGGCGTGTTCATCACGACGGCCGGCGCGGACGAGATCACCGGCAAGGATTGCAATGCCGCGACGTTTCGCTGGTCGGTGCCGACCTTCGGCGCGATCGAGCAGACGGTGCGCCCGTTGACCCAGATGCTGCCGAAGGCGAAGCGCTGGTACACGATCACGCCGCAATACGTGTTCGGCGACGGCCTGCTGTCGGCCGCGAAGGCGATCTTCAAGGAAAAGGGCATCGAGCATGTCGGCAACAGCTACCACTCGCTCGCCGAGAAGGAGTTCAGCGGCTACCTGACGAACGCGGCGGCCGCGCAGCCGGACGTGCTGCTGATCCTGAACTTCGGCTCGCAGTCGTCGGACACGCTGCGCCAGGCCGTCAGCTTCGGGATGAAGCGCAACTGCACGATCCTGCTCGCCTGGGCGTCGGGCCTCGAGCAGTTCGAGGCGCTCGGGCCCGACATCTGCGACGGCGTGTATTTCGGCGCGCAGTACTGGCACGCCATCGATTCGCCGCTGAACCGCGACCTCGTGAAGCGCGCGAACGCCACGTTCAAGGCGAACCCGAACTACAGCCTCGCGGGTTCGTACATCTGCTCGAAGATCCTGGTCGACGCGATGGTGAAGGCCGGCAGCGCCGATCCGAAGAAGGTGGTCGCGGCGATGGAGGGCATGAAGTACGACGGCCTCACCGGCCCGGAGGAAATCCGCAAGGGCGACCATCAGGTGCTGAAGAACTACTACCTGCTGAAGGGCAAGCCGAAGAGCCGGATGAAGAACGCGGACGACTACGCCGACATCGTCAGCTCGGGCCAGTCGTTCCTGCCGGTCGACAAGACGAGCTGCAAGCTCGCGTGACGCAGTGCACGCGTCCGCGGCCGTCGCGCGCCGCGGACGTCCGTTACCTTCCTTTCTGACACGGAAGCCATGAACGTCTATCTGCTGCAGATCGTCAACGGCATCGGCGTGGGCATGCTGTATTTCCTGCTCGCCGTCGGCCTGTCGATCGTGTTCGGCCTGCTGCGCTTCGTGAACTTCGCTCACGGCGCGTTCTACCTGCTCGGTGCGTATCTCTGCTACCAGGCGCTGCAATGGTCGGCGAATTTCTGGGTCGCGCTCGCGGTCGTGCCGCTCGTCGTCGGCGCGTTCGCGTGGAGCGTCGAAAAGCTCGTGCTGCGTCATGTGTACGCGCAGCAGCACGAATTCCACATCCTCGCGACGGTCGGGCTCGCGCTCGTGCTGCAGGAGTGCGCGATCCTCGCGTGGGGCCCGCTCGGCGACAACGTGCCGCCGCCCGATGCGCTGAACGGCGTCGTGATCTGGGGCGGCTTCGTCTACCCGAAATACCGGCTGTTCGTGATCGCGTTCACGGCCGTGCTCGCCGCGCTGCTGTGGTGGGTGCTGGAAGGCACGCGGCTCGGCAGCACGGTGCGCGCGGGCAGCGAATCGTCGGAGATGGTGTCGCTGCTCGGCATCAACGTGACGCGCGTGTTCAGCCTCGTGTTCGCGCTCGGCGCGGCGACGGCCGCGCTTGCGGGCGTGCTCGCCGCGCCGATCCGCGGCGTCGACCCGTTCATGGGCATCGAGGCGCTCGGCGTCGCGTTCGTCGTGGTCGTCGTCGGCGGGATGGGGAATTTTCTCGGGGCGCTGGTCGGCGGGCTGCTGGTCGGCATCGTGCAGAGCCTGATGAGCACGCTGTGGCCGGAAGGTGCGCGGCTGATGATCTATGTCGCGATGGCGGCCGTGCTGCTGTTGCGTCCGAACGGGTTGCTGGGGAGGGCTGCATGATCGAATCGTCGAAACCGCTGCCGCCCGGGACGGCGGCCGCGTCACACCCGCAGCCGTGGCGCGGCGCATTGCAGCGGCCGGAAGGCTGGCTCGCGGTGGCCGTCGTGTGCGCGCTGCCGGTTGCGCTGAGCTCGGGCTCGCTCGCGACCGAGGTGCTGGTGTTCGCGCTCGCCGCGCTCGGCTGCAACCTGCTGCTCGGCTACACGGGGCTGCTGTCGTTCGGGCAGGGCATCTTCTTCGGGCTCGGCAGCTACGCGGCGGGGCTGGTGCTGACGCACGGCGTCGCATCGGTGACTGCCGCGCTGGTTGCGGCCACCGTGCTCGGTGCCGTCGCGGCCGCGCTCGTCGGCTGGTTCTCGATCCGGCAGCGCGGCACTTACTTCGTGATGCTGACGCTCGCGTTCGGGCAACTGTTCTACTTTCTCGCCTACACGACGCCGAACGTCACGGGCGGCGACAACGGGCTGCTCGACATCCCGCGCCCAGCGCTGTCCCTGTTCGGGCATCCGCTCGTTTCACTCGATTCGCCGTGGCGCTACTACGGCTTCGTCGCGGTGCTGTTCGTCGCGGTGTTCTGGCTGCTGTTGCGCGTGTCGCGCTCCGTGTTCGGCCGCACGCTGCTCGCGATCCGCGACAACGAGGCGCGTGCGGCGGCGGCCGGCTACGACGTGAAGCGCTTCAAGCTCGCGGCGTTCGTGCTGTCGGGTGCGGTCACGGGGTTCGCCGGTGCGCTGCATGCCTTGATGACGGGCATCGCGCCGCTGTCGAACATCGACTATCACACGAGCGAGATGATCCTCGTGATGACGGTGATCGGCGGCACGGGCAACCTGTTCGCGTCGGTGCTCGGCGCGGCATTCTACGTGCTGTTCGCGGACTGGCTGTCGACGTTGTGGCCGCGCTGGCTGCTGCTGCTCGGCCTCGTGCTGATCGCGGTCAGCCTGTTCATGCAGCGCGGGTTGTGGGGATTGGGGGAACGCGTCGTGGCGTCGCTGCGGCGCGGCGGACGGACGGCGACGACGACCGGGGAGCGGCAATGAGCGAAGCGATTCTCGAGGCGCGCGGCATCGTCAAGCGCTACGGCAAGTTCACGGCGCTGGGCGGCGTCGATCTGAGGATCATGCCGCGCACCGTGCATTCGGTGATCGGGCCGAACGGCGCCGGCAAGACGACGCTGTTCCATACGTTGACGGGCACGCTGCCGATCACGTCGGGTTCGATCCTGTTCGACGGTCACGACGTGTCGCGCGAACCCGATCACAAGCGCGTGCGGCGTGGCATTGCGCGCTCGTTCCAGGTGACGAGCCTGTTTCCGAACCTGAGCGTGCGCGAGAACCTGCGCGTCGCCGCGCAGGGCGTCGAATCGCGGCGCGCGCTGAATCCGTGGGCGCCTCCGCGCGGAGCGCTTGCGCACGACGGCATCGTCGACGACGTGCTCGAGCGGCTCGGCCTGCAGCGCTTCGCCGATACGGCGGCCGGCGTGCTGTCGCACGGCCAGCAGCGCCGGCTCGAGGTCGGGATGGCGCTGGCGGCGCGACCGCGCGCGATCTTTCTCGACGAGCCGACGTCGGGCATGGGGATCGACGATCTCGACGACATGAAGGCACTGATTCGCGGCCTGCGCGACGACTACACCGTCGTGCTGATCGAACACAACATGGGCATCGTGATGGATATCTCGGACACGATCACGGTGATGCAGCAGGGCCGTGTGCTGGTCGAAGGCAAGCCGGACGCGATTCGCGGCGACGAGCGCGTGCGCAGCGCATATCTCGGCAACATGATCACGGGAGGCCGCGCATGATGCTCGACGTGAAGGAAGTTCATGCCTGCTACGGCAAGAGCCACATCCTGCAGGGCATTTCGCTGAACGTGAACGAAGGCGAGACGGTGACGCTGCTCGGCCGCAACGGCGCGGGCAAGTCGACGACGCTCAAGACGATCGCGGGCGTCGTCGCGCCGACCGGCGGCGCGGTGACGTTCGCGGGACGGCCGGTGTCCGGGCAGCCCGCGCACCGGATCGCCGCGCGCGGCCTGTGCTTCGTGCCGGAGCATCGCGGCATTTTCCGGCTGCTGTCGGTCGAGGAGAACCTGCGGCTCGGCGCGCGCCGCGATTCACCGTGGCAGCTCGACGACATCTACCGGATCTTCCCGCGCCTGAAGGAGCGCCGCCGCAACGGCGGCGCGCAGTTGTCGGGCGGCGAGCAGCAGATGCTCGCGATCGGCCGCGCGCTGATGAACCACCCGCGGCTGCTGATGCTCGACGAGCCGGTGGAAGGGCTCGCGCCGGTGATCGTCGAGGAGATCGTCGAGCAGCTGAAGCAGATCAAGGCGGCCGGCGTCGCGATCCTGCTCGTCGAACAGAACCTCGAAGTGTGCACGCAGCTCGCGGATCGCCACTTCGTGATCGAGCAGGGCGTGATCGTCTACGAGGGCAGCAACGCGGCGTTCGCGGCCGATCACGAGGTGAAGGACCGTTACCTGGGTGTCGGCGTCGCGTAAGCGCCGCGCCCTTTCAATGCGAGGAATTCCATCGATGCAAGTTCAGGATTCGACACCGGGCGTCGCGGCGTCCGGCTTGCGCGTCGACGGCGCGCGGCTGTGGGACAGCCTGATGCGTCTCGCGCGGATCGGCGCGACCGACAAAGGGGGCGTGTGCCGCCTCGCGCTCACCGAACTCGATCGCGAGGCGCGCGACCTGTTCGTCGCATGGGCGAGGGAAATCGGCTGTACGGTGCGTGTCGACGCGATCGGCAATATCTTTGCGCGGCGCGCGGGCGAACGGGACGACCTGCCGCCCGTGGCGACGGGCAGCCATATCGATACGCAGCCGACTGGCGGCAAGTTCGACGGCAACTACGGCGTGCTGGCCGGCCTCGAGGTGCTGCGTACGCTCGACGACGCCGGGGTGCGCACGCTGGCGCCGCTCGAGGTCGCGGTGTGGACTAACGAGGAAGGGTCTCGCTTCGTTCCGGTGATGATGGGTTCCGGCGTGTTCGCGGGCGCGTTCACACTCGACCATGCGCTCGCGCAACGCGACCGCGACGGCGTGTCGGTGCGCGATGCGCTGGCCGCGATCGGCTATGCGGGCGATGCGAACGACGGGCGCGGCGCGCATCCGGTCGGCGCGTATTTCGAAGCGCATATCGAGCAGGGCCCGGTGCTGGAGGCGCACGACACGACGATCGGCGTGGTCGAGGGTGCGCTCGGGCAGCGCTGGTATGACGTGACCGTGCACGGCATGGAGGCGCACGCCGGCCCGACGCCGATGGCGCTGCGGCGTGACGCGCTGCTCGTCGCGTCCGATCTCGTGCGCAAGGTGAACGACATCGCGTGCGCGCATCCGCCGCATGGACGCGGCACGGTCGGCTGGGTCGACGTGCACCCGAATTCGCGCAACGTGATTCCCGGCCGCGTGACGCTGACCGTCGACCTGCGCGCGGCCGACGACGCGACGCTGGCGGCGATGGATGCGGAATTGCGCTCGACATGTGCGAACCTGGGGGCGGCAGCCGGGATGCAGATCGACATCGCTGCAGTCGTGTGCTTCCCGCCGCAGCCGTTCGATCCGGCGCTGGTCGAGCAGGTGCGGGCCGGCGCGGGCGCACTCGGACTGTCGTCGATGAACGTGATCAGCGGCGCAGGCCATGACGCCGTGTATCTCGCGCGCGTGGCGCCGACCGCGATGATCTTCGTGCCGTGCAAGGACGGAATCAGCCACAACGAGATCGAAGACGCCGATCCGGCCCACCTGGAAGCCGGCTGCAACGTGTTGTTGCATGCGATGCTGGGCGCTGCCGGGATCGCGGAGGGCTCGGCACGATGAAAATCCTGATCGCCCGGATGAACCACGAGACCAACACGTTCTCGCCCGTGCCGACGCCGCTAGCCGCGTTCGGCCGCAACGGCCCCGACTGGGGCGAGGACGCGTATCGCGCGAATCGCGGGATGCGTACCGCGATGGCCGCGTTCCTCGACGCCGCCGAGCGCGAAGGCGCCGACATCGTGACGCCCGTATCCGCGGCCGCGAATCCGAGCGGGCCGGTCGCGGCCGACGCGTATGCGGCGATCTGCGACGCGATCGTCGCGGCCGCGCCCGGCTGCGACGCGGTGATGCTCGACCTGCACGGCGCGATGGTCGCCGAGCAGAGCGCGGACGGCGAGGGTGACCTGCTCGAACGCGTGCGCGCGGCGTTGCCCGGCGCGCCGATCGCGGTCGCGCTCGACCTGCACGGGAACGTCACGCAGAAGATGGTCGATCACGCGGACGTGATCGTCAGCTTCAAGACTTATCCGCACGTCGATATGTACGAGACCGGTGAGCATGCGGCGCGCGTGCTGCTCGACCGGCTGCACGGCCGCACGCGGCCCGTGCTCGCGTGGCGGCAACCGCCGCTGATGACGTCGACGCTGCGCAGCGCGAGCGCGGAAGGCGCGATGCGGCGCGCGGTGGAGGCCGCGCGTGCGGCCGAGGCCGACGGGATGCTCGCGGTATCGGTGCTGCCCGGCTTCTCGCTCGCGGACATTCCCGCACCGTGCATCAGCGTGGTGGTCGTAGCCGATGGCGACCGGGCCGCGGCCGACGCGGTGGCCGAGCGTATTGCACGGCAGATCTGGGACGCGCGCGACGACTTCGTGTATCGCAGCGCGCCGCTCGCCGAATCGGTGGCGCAGGCCGCGGCGCTCGCGCGCGGCGCGGATCGCCCGGTGCTGATGCTCGATCACGGCGACAACTGCATGTCGGGCGGCCCGTGCGACACGATGGACCTGCTCGAAGCCGCGCTCGCGCACGGGCTGGACGGCATCGTCAGCGGGCCGTTGTGCGACCCGGAAGCCGTCGCGGCGCTGATCGACGCGGGTGTCGGCGCGACCGTCACGGTACCGGTCGGCAACCGCCTGCCGTCACACGGCGGCGTGCGGCGCGCACCGTTTCGCGCGACCGGCATCGTGCGCGCGCTCACCGACGGCGAATACGTGATCACGGGGCCCACTTACACGGGCCAGCGTGCGTACATGGGCCGCACGGCCGTGCTCGACATCGGCGCGGCCGTGCTGGTCATCACCGAGCGTACGCAGGAGCCGTGGGATCTCGGCGTATTCGAGAGCGTCGGTGTCGATCCGCGCCGCGCCCGCTTCCTGCTGCTGAAGTCGCGGATGTATTGCCGGCCGGTGTTCGTGCCGATCGCGGCCGCGCTGGTCGAGTGCGACAGCCGTGGCGTGACGGGTTCGGACTATGGGTTGTTCCATTACGAGCGTCTTGCGCGGCCCGTGTATCCGCTCGACGATGTGGGCGAGTGGTCGTCGTCCGGCGCACGACGGATGGATTGACGGAAACGAACCGGGCGCGAGACGCCGGATTGGCCGGCTTTCGGGCATCATGCGATGGCGCCGACCCGTCGAGCAGCAGGGTCGATGCCATCCCTTGTGTCCGCAACCGATCCGGAGAATCGACCGACATGCATTCGAATCCTTTTCGCCCGCGCAGCGCGCGCCTGCTCGCCGCGCTGACCCTCGCCACGACGGCCGTTGCCGCCCACGCCGCCGACTGGATCGTGTCCGGCAACGACGGCAAGTACCAGCGCGTCGAGGGCCGCGACACCTATCTGGCTTCGCCGCCCGCCGACACGCTGACGCTGCTCGACGCCAGCACGTTCCCGCCGAAGGTCGCGCTGCAGGTCGACGTCGAGAACGGCATCCAGGGGCCGCCGCAGGCCGTCGCGATCACGCCCGACGCGAAGCTCGCGCTCGTCGGCGCGCCGACGCGCTACGACACGGCCGCGAAGCAGCTCGTGTTCGACACGTTCCTGCAGGTCGTGAATCTCGATGCCGCGCCGCCGTCGATCACGCGCATCGAGCTTGGCACGCATCCGCAAGGGATCGCGATCGACCGCGCGGGCAAGCTCGCGCTGGTCGCGAACGTCGACGGCAGCGTGTCGATCCTGCGCATCGACGGCACGAACGTGACGCTCGACGGCAGCCTGAAGATCGGCAAGAAGCGGCTGGCCGGGATCAGCTTCACCCATGACGGCAAGCATGCGCTCGTGTCGCTGCGCGACGAGCAGGGCATCGCGGTGCTGAACGTCGACGACGGCAAGGTGACCGACAGCGGGTCGCGCCTGAGCACCGGCGTCGCGCCTTACACGATCGACGTGTCGAGCGACAACCGCTGGGCCGTCGTCAGCAACGTCGGGCTCGCGGGGCTGCCGGGCTATACGGGCACGCTCGCGGGCGACGCGGATACCGTTGCGCTGATCGACGTGTCGCGCGTGCCGTTCCGCACGGTCCAGTACCTGACGGTGCCGTCGCTGCCGGAAGGCGTCGCGATCTCGCCGAACGGCAAGTGGATCGCCGTGCAGGCGATGGACGGCTCGAACCTGACGGCCGACAACCCGGGCCGCCACAAGATCGGCAAGGTGCTGCTGTTCGAAATCCGCAACGGGCAGGCCGTGAAGGTGAGCGAGCTGGCCGGCGGCGAAGCCGCGCAAGGCATCGTGTTCACCGCCGACAGCCGGCACGTGATCGTGCAGTTCAACGTCGAACGGCAACTGGCGCTCTATTCGGTCGAAGGCGGCAAGCTGCACGATACGGGCAAGCGGATCGCGCTGACGGGTGGGCCGTCGTCGTTGCGCACGTTGCCGCGCTGATGCGCACGGCATTGACCCGTTCAGTTTCGTAGGTTCATGCGGCGCCCGGGTTCGCCGGGCGCCTGTCGATGCACTCCCCGTGCGCCGCCGTTGCAACGCAACAATGGCGGGAATGTGTACCCCAAGCCACTTAACGCCGAATTGTTTAGTTAAACAAACTGAAAATTCGGGAAACTTCCTGTAGTGAATAAACAGTCGTTGCGGCACTGTAAGCCCTCGGGAAGCGGGTGACGTTCCCGGAGGCAGGGCGGAGGAGGCGACGGTTGCGGTGGCAACGATCGTCGGCGGGTAGTCGCATGTGAAGGTCAGCGTGACGTCGCTAGGGGGGGGCAGCCGAAGTCACGCCGCGCGGCATCGATGTGCCGCGCAGGGCCGCAAGCCGGGCGGCGTGCCGGATGATCGTCGGCGCCGGACCGATCGTTTTAATTAATGGTACTAAGCGATAAAATGAAAAATCCACGACTCTTGCTCATCGCCGCACTGACTTGCGCGGCACTGACCGCGTGCGGCGGCGACGACATGAACGGTGTCCAGACGGGCAGCAACGGCGCAGGAGAGACGCCGTCGACCGTGCCGCCGACCTCGGGGCCGTCGCAACCGTCACAACCTTCGCAGCCGGATCAGCCGGATCAGCCGGGTCAGCCGGATCAGCCGGATCAGCCGGCTCCGCCGAAGCGCACCGACATGGCGTTGACGCAGTTCGTCAATCCGTTGATCGGCACGCAGGTCAATGCGGATTCCGGCTACGCGGGCAACGTGAGCCCCGGTGCGATGGTGCCGTTCGGGATGGTGAATTTCGGGCCGAACACGCCGCGCTACGACTTCAACGGCTCGGGCGGCTACCTGTCGTCGGGCGGGTCGGGCGGCACGATCGACTTCTTCAGCGTGACGCACCTGAGCGGTGTCGGGTGCCCGGGGCAGGGCGCGGTCGCGATGCTGCCGACCGATGCGGCGACGACCGTGGCATCGGGCGGCCGGCCGATCGGCGTCGGGTACAGCTACGCGGATGAAACGGCCGAACCCGGGTACTACAAGGTGCGTCTCGCAAACGGCATCGTGACGGAGCTGAGCGCGACCGCGCGCTCCGGCATCGCGCGCTTCACGTACGCGAACAAGGACAAGGGCTTTTTCTCGATCGACGCGAAGCTGAACGGCAACAGCGATTCGGGCAGCACGAAGGTCACCGCGAACAACGTCGCGCTGGCGCTCGCGAGCGACGGCAAGTCGATGAGCGGGCAAGCCGTGGCGCCGGCGTTCTGCACGCCATACGGCACGGTATGGAATGCGCCCGTGTATTTCTACGCGACCTTCGACAAGCCGCTGCGCAAGCAGGCGGGCACCTCGGCGGTGAATACCGCCAGCAACGGCGCGGCGACGCTGCAGTTCGACCTGACCGACGCGGACCGGACCGTCACCGTGAAAGTCGGGGTGTCGTCCGTCAGCGTCCGGAATGCGCAGGCGAACCTGAAAGCCGAGGGCGAGACGCTCGCATTCGACGATGCACGCAAGAACGCGTCCGGTCTGTGGAACGACCGGCTCAACACGATCCAGATCGACCAGGCCGCGACACCCGCCGCGCTGAATGCGACGCAGAAGGCGAACCTGACGAAGTTCTATACCGCGCTCTATCGCGTGTTCGGCACGCCGACGCTCTACAGCGACACGAACGGAGAATTCCGCAGCATGCGCCAGCCCAGGAACGCGGACGGCAGCTATCCGAAGTCGGTCGACCAGACCGGCACGATTCCGCCGCGCGCGACGGCCAGGGTTGGCGATTACGCGTTCCGGCGCGCCGACGGATCGCAGGGCGGTGCGGGCAACCACTACACGGGTTTCTCGCTGTGGGATACGTATCGGTCGCAGGCGCAGTTGCTGGCGCTGCTGGCGCCGAAGGAATCGAGCGACATGATGCAGTCGCTCGTCGTCGACGGGTTGCAGTGCGGCGCATTCCCGCACTGGGTCGACGGCAGCGACGACTCGACGCCGATGGCGGGCGACAACGCACTGAACGTGATTGCCGGCGCGTACAAGTTCGGCGCGACCGATTTCGACCTGGTATCGGCCGCCCGCCTGACGAAGCAGTCGGCGTTCGATCCGTCGAGCGCGTGCAACGACCGCACGAGCGCAGCGGGCCTCGCCAATTTCCTGACGGCCCACTACCTGTCGCAGAGCGACGACGGTCACTCGTCGTCGGCGACCATCGAGCGCGTGCTGAGCGACCGTTCCGCGGCCGCGTTCCTGCAGGCGCTGCCCGCCAGCGTGCTGACCGCGCCGTCGGTCGGCGTGACGACCGACAACATCGGCACGCTGTACACGCGAGCCGGCTGGTGGCGCAACATCTTCGACTACACGAACAAGGTGATCGCCGCGCGCAACGCGCCGCCGGCCGGCTCGGCGCCCGGCACGCTGGGCACGCTCGTGCAGGGTTCGTTCCACGAATCGACGGAGCCGAACTACTTCTGGACCTTCGCGCAGGACTGGAGCGCGCTGATCGATGCGATCGGCGGCAAGCAGGCAGCCGTCACGCGGCTGAACACCCTGTTCGCGATCACGACGCCGTTCTCGACCGTGCCATCCTCCGGCAGCCTGAACGGCGGCGAATCGTCGAACAACCTGTACATCGGCAACGAACCGTCGTTCCAGTCGCCGTGGGGATACAACTGGGCCGGGCAGCCGAGTGGCGCACAGTACGTTCTCCCGATCATCATGTCGAAGTCGTTCACGACCGCCCGCGACGGGCTGCCGGGCAACGACGACATGGGCGCGACGTCGAGCTGGTACGTGTGGGCGGCGCTCGGGATGTTCCCGGTCATTCCGTCGGAAGCGGGGCTGGCGCTGTCCACGCCGCAGTTCAGCGGGATCACCGTCTGGTTCGGCAACGGCAAGACGCTGCGGCTCGAAAGCGACAAGCAGGTCGCGATGGACAGCGCGGGGCGCCCGTCGTTTGCATACATCCAGTCGCTGAAGGTCAACGGCGCGGATTACGCGGGGTCATGGTTGCCGCTGGGCAAGATCGCCAACGGCGGCACGATGAGCTACGCGCTGTCCGCGACGCCGACGCAGTGGGCGGCGGCCGACAACCTGACACCGCCGTCCGGGCCGAACGCGGACTACACGCAGATGACGGCCGGCGGAGCGTCAGCCGCGACACGCATGCGCCAGGCCGGCGCGCGATGAACGCCAGCGGGCACGCGCAACGGCCACCGTGCGTGCGCGTCGAGACGATGCCATCCGGGAGAACGACAACATGCAATCGAAATCGCGCCGGAAATGCCTGTCTTACAGCGCAGCACTCGCCGGTACGAGCTGGCTCGCCGGCTGCTACTGCTTGAGGAATTTGTCGAGCCAGCGCGGTGTCGCTGCGCGATCGAAGACGACGTGCAGCGACGGACCGAATGCGCCATATTCGAGCCCGTGGCGTTGGGCAAGCAGCGTCAGGGACTGGGCGGTGTGAAACGAGATGTGCCCGTTGCGCGGCACGCAGTACCACCACTGATCGATGCCTTGGTCGAGGATGTCCCGGGTGATCAGCGACGTCTGGAACAGCAGCGCGCCGTCGGGCTTCCGATAGCGCATGATCTGGTCGAAGAGATCGACCGGCGCCGGGTGATGCTCGAACACCTCGAATGACAGGATCGTATCGAAGCGGCCTTCGGGCGGAACCGGGTGCGAGAACGGATCGTACGACGTCACGTCGGTGAAGCCGCGCGATACCAGTTTCCGTTCCAGCAAGCCCAGCCCCGAGCCGAAATCGAGCACGCGGCCTTCCCGCATTTCCGGAAAGCTGGTGCAGATCAGGTCGGCATGCTGTTGCGGACGGATCTCGAGATACTCGGGGTCGTGGCGCGGGTAGTCGGCGTTATACACATGCTGCGCGAAATCGTCGTGGGTCCAGCTGTCGAACATCGGGGCCCACGTGAAGCCGCATTGCTCGCACGCATGGTAGTAGACCGGCACCCCCGCATACGGGTCGACCTTTTTCCCGGCAATGAAGTCGGCGCCGCAGCGCGAAAAATCGACCAGGCCGCAGATGGGCGCGGGGGCAGCACACACTTTGCAGGCAAGGGCCGCCGGGTGGCGATTCAGGTCGTGACTCAATTCCCGTTCTCCTGTTCTCGCCAGCGACGCGTGCGTCTGACGGATGGTGCGGGAGAGGCTATCACAATCGCATCGGCCAGCGCGGCCGTGCGCGGTGGCGTCGCCAGGCGCGCTTACGGGCGCAGCAGGTCGAACCCGCCGAATACGACGACACCGCTCAATACGATCATCGCGACGGAGTGCTGGCCGAAGTAGAGAATCGCGGCGGCAAGCCACGTCGTGATGCAGAAGGCGCCGATGCGGGCCATCGTGTGTTCCTCGAATGCGTGAGAAGTGTGTGCGCCGCATGGCGTCCGCCGCTCGAAACGGCGAGCGGGGCGCGCATGCAGACGGGAAAGGCGACCCGCGCGGCCGCGACCGCGGCGCCGGCACGTGCTGCGTGCCGTGCCCGGAAGGGCGGGAGTCGAGACCGGCGGCATTGCGCGCTCGCGCCTGGAGGCGGTCGGCGCGCGAATGCCGCTGGCGAAGCCGCGATTTTATCAGCGCCGCGGTGCCCCCAATCTGGCCCTTTCGCGGTTAAACCCGTCGATCTTCGGGCAAATCAGTCCGTCCCCGATACTCAAGTTTCGTATGACGAATGCCGTAAACAATCTGGAAGGCGTTTCCTACTCCGTCACGACGCCTCCTGACACACGGACCGACATCATGCAGATCGATTTCTCCACGACGACGCGATCCCCGCTGGCCGACAGCAGCGCGACCGCAACCAAGGCCGCCGCGACGCCGTCTACCGGCGACGCCACGAGCACCACCGGCACCACCGGCACCAGCACGGCTGACGCGACCGCCACTTCCGGCACGAAGGATGCGACCGGCGCCAGCGGCCAAACGCTCGGCGCATCGGGCGCGTCGTCGGACGACCCGGCGGTCAGCCAGTTGAAGGCGCTGATCGAGCGGCTGCAGAAGCAGCTCGCGGCACTGGAGCAGCAGATGGCGAGCGCGGGCCAGCGCGCGAAGGACGACCCGGCCGCGGCGATCCAGCAGCAGTCGCTGAGCGCGCAAGCCAGCACGATCTCGGCGGCGCTTTCGACCGCGATTTCGCAACTCGCGGCGGCGATCGCGAAATCGGGCGGCTCGCAGGCGGGCGGGCTGGTGTCGACGCAGGCCTGACCGGTCGCGGCCGTGTCGGCCGCCCGCATTACAATCGCAAGCTCGTCTCCCTCGACAGGACGGTTGAACGATGAATGCGGAATTCAACGACGACGACCTCGCCCGCTTCGAATCGCAAGGCGGCACGCCGCTGCCGGCGGCCGACGAGCAAGGGTGGCTGGAACACGACGGCGCGCGCATCTGGCACGCGTCGTTCGGCCAGGGCCCGGCGGTCGTGCTGCTGCACGGCGGGCTCGGCCACAGCGGCAACTGGGGCAACCAGGTGCCGGCGCTGCTCGCGGCCGGCTACCGCGCGATCGTGATCGACAGCCGCGGCCACGGCCGCAGCACGCGCGACGCCCGACCCTATTCCTACGAACGCATGGCCTCGGACGTGCTGGCGGTGCTCGATGCGCTGCACGTCGAGCGTGCACGCTTCGTCGGCTGGAGCGACGGCGCGTGCATCGCGCTCGTGCTGGCCGCTCGCGCGCCGGAACGGGCGGCCGGCGTGTTCTTCTTCGCGTGCAACATGGACCCGAGCGGTACGAAGGAGATCGTGCCGAGCCCGCTGCTCGACCGCTGCTTCGCGCGGCACCGCAAGGACTACGCAGCACTGTCGGCGACGCCGGACCAGTTCGACGCATTCGTCGCGGCGGTCAGCGAAATGATGCGCACGCAACCGGATTACCGTGAGCAGGATCTCGCGGCGATTGCCGTGCCGGTGACCATCGTGCTGGGCGAGCACGACGAATTCATCCGGCCCGAGCACGCGGCGTACCTGGCGCGCACGATTCCGGGCGCGACGCTGACGACCCTGCCCGGTGTGAGCCATTTCGCGCCGCTGCAGCGGCCCGAGCGGTTCAACGCGGCGATGCTGGCGTTTCTCGAGCGGCTGCCGGGGTGACCGTCGCGCGGCCCGCCGGCGGCCGCGTTCTCCACCGCATTGCCGATTTCATCAGTTCGACGAAAGCGGTTCTACCCGGTCCCGTGCGGCGTGCGGGGCGAAAGACAGCGCGATGCGGCCGAAAAGTATCGCTGGGCTGCGAACAAGAGCGTGCGCCTGACGGGAATGCGGTGTCTCGCATGATCGAGATACCCGCGCTGCGTTGAACATCTTCCGATGCGGACGTGCATCGTCAGGCGTGGGCATCCCCCCGCCGTTCGGCCCGGGGCGGCGCCAAAAGTTTTTCTTTAGGCTCGCGCAACATATCGTCGATTGTTGGCGATGCGGCGACAGCGGATAGTCCTGCTTCGGCAGCCCGGCCGCCGTGCTTTGCGCACGGTGCGGCCGGAACCGTTGTCCACGCAACCACCAGAAATCGAAGGAACCGCAACCATGCGATTCAACGCGACACGCTTCGCCGCGACCCTGTTCGTCGCCGCGTGCGTCACCGCCACGGCCGGCCGCGCGGCCGCCGCCACGCAGGACGACCTCCACGACACCGTCACCCGCCACATCGCGCCGCTGATGAAGCAGTACGCGATTCCCGGCATGGCGATCGGCATCGTCGCCGACGGCAAGCCCTACGTGTTCGACTACGGCGTGATGTCGACGCAGACCGGCAAGCCCGTCACCGGCGATACGCTGTTCGAAATCGGCTCCGTCAGCAAGACGCTGACCGCGACACTCGCGGCCGACGCGCAGGAGGGCGGCGAACTGTCGCTGGCCGACCCCGCGGGCAAGTATCTGCCCGCGGTGCAGGGCAAGCCGTTCGGCGTCGTGACGCTGCTCAATCTCGGCACGCACACGCCCGGCGGCATGCCGCTGCAGGTGCCCGACAGCATCCGCGACGACGCGGGCCTGATCCGCTATCTGGAAGCATGGCGGCCCGCGTATGCGCCGGGCACGTATCGCACGTATTCGAACGTCGCGATCGGCATGCTCGGGTGGCTCACCGCGAAGGCGATGCACAAGGATTTCGCGGCGCTGATGGAGCAGCGGCTCTTTCCCGCGCTCGGCATGACGCACACGTACATCAACGTGCCGGAAGCACGCCAGGCCGACTATGCACAGGGCTACACGCAGGACGGCAAGCCGATCCGGATGACGGGCGGCATGCTGTGGCAGCCGGCCTACGGCGTGCGGACCACGGCGGCCGACCTGCTGCGCTTCGTGCAGGCGAACATGGGGCTGATCGAAACCGCACCGCGCCTGCAGCGCGCGCTCGAACGCACGCACACCGGCTATTTCCGCGCGGGGCCGCTGACCCAGGACCTGATCTGGGAACAGTATCCGTATCCGGTCGCGCTGCCGACGCTGCTCGAAGGCAACTCGATGAAGATGCTGCGCGACGGGATACAGGCCACCGCGATCAAGCCGCCGCTCGCGCCGAGCGCGGATACGTGGATCAACAAGACGGGCTCGACCAACGGCTTCAGTACCTATGTCGCGTTCGTCCCGTCGAAGCGGATCGCGATCGTGATGCTCGCGAACCGCAGCTATCCGAACGAGGACCGCGTGAAGGCCGCGTACGGGATCCTCGGCGCGCTCGACGGCCGGCGGTAACGCTTCCGGCGCCGGAGCCGGTGCGGCTTACTCCGGCGCCTGCTCTTCGTACGCGACGAAGATCTTCCGCGTGCGCTCGACGACTTCCCACGTGCCGCGAAAGCCCGGCGGAATGACGAAGCGATGGCCGGCGCGAAGGGTTTTCGCGTTGCCTTCCTCATCGGTGATCACCGACGTGCCTGCCAGGATCTCGCAGTATTCCGCTTCGGTGTAGGCGACCCGCCAGCGGCCGGGCGTGCTTTCCCAGATGCCGGTCGAGAAGCGGCCGCACGGGCTCGTGAAGCCGGGCGTGAGCGTCTGCAGCGGGTCGCCGGCAATCAGCTTCTCGGGCGGCACGCAGTATTGCACGGGTTCGCCGCTGGGGGTGAGGGCATCGGTGATGGCGGTAATGTCGAGCACGGCTGGCATCCTTCGTCGAAGTGAAATGAACGCGCCGACGGCGCGTTCGCATGATTCCATACTTGAGGGCGATATTGGCGGTTACCGGCGTCGCTTCCCGTGTCGCGAGCGCACGGCCGTGACGAGCGCTTATGATGAGCGGACGACGCGGCAGCTGGATGCGCGAGAGACGAAAGGAGAAGCGATTGAGCATCGCATGGGATGGAATCACGGGCGCCGACGTGCTCGACGACGCGCAGGTCGCGAGCCGGCACGCGTTGGCCGACGCGGCGCGCAAGGGCGACTGGGCGACGATGCTCGACTGCATTGCAAAAGAGTACAAGCTCGTCAACGCGACTCGGCTCGGCGGGACGTCGCTTCATACCCCGCTGCACCAGGCCGCCTACGGCGGCGCGCCGCAAGCGGTCGTCGTCGAACTGTTGCAGCGCGGCGCGTGGCGCATGTTGCGCGATGCACACGGCGCGCGCCCGGTCGATATCGCCGCGCAGCGCGGGCATCGGCACCTGATCGATCTGCTGACGCCGCAGCCGCGACGCGTCGTGCCCGACGAAACGCTGCGCGACATCCAGCGCCACTTCCACGAGATGATTCTCGGCCGCATCGCGCATCTGCGCGCCGACGCGCTGCGCCTGCCCGAACTCGAACCGCTGCTTGAACTCGACGCGCAAGCCGAACGCGTGTGGTTCGGGGTGCCGGGCATGTACGGCGGATTCGGCTATGCGCTGCGC
Organism: Burkholderia sp. 4NA327C6; assembly: GCF_005502655.1. Lineage (NCBI taxonomy): Bacteria > Pseudomonadati > Pseudomonadota > Betaproteobacteria > Burkholderiales > Burkholderiaceae > Burkholderia > Burkholderia sp. 4NA327C6. The sequence goes on from NZ_SCNZ01000019.1 coordinate 132,836, forward strand.
ACCGACGGCGCCGCGGCCGTGCTCGTGTCCGAAAGCTGGAGCCGCGTGGTCGGCGGCTCGGGCCAGCGGCACGAGATCACGGCGCACGGCTGCACGCTGGTCGAAGAGGGCTTCGTGTGACGGCCTCGCGCCGTCACGTTACCGCTCAGGCGATAACCGAGTCCGCTGCCTTGACGGCCGTCGCACCGTGCGCGGCCGACGCCCGCGCTGCCGCCGCACCCGCCAGCCGCCGATAGCGCGCGAGCGCCCATAGCGGGAAGTACGCGGTATAGCCGTGATACTTCAGGTAGAAGATGCGCGGAAAGCCCGGCGCATTGTGCGAGCGGTGCCACCAGAAGCCGTCTTCCTGCTGGACCGACTGCAGATACGCGATGCCGCGCTTCACCGAATCGGATTCGCAGTCGCCGAACGCCATCTGCGCGAGCAGCGCCCACGCGGTGAAGTTCGACGTGCTCTCGCCGCCATTGGTGCCGCCCAGCTTCGGGTCGATGTAGCTGTCGTTCGTCTCGCCCCAGCCGCCGTCCGCGTGCTGCCGTGAGCGCAGCCATTCGATCGCGCGTGCGATATAAGGCTGCGACTTGTCCTCGCCGGCGAGCGCGAGGCCGGCCAGCACGCTCCACGTACCGTAGATGTAGTTCGTGCCCCAGCGGCCCCACCAGCTGCCGTCGGGCTGCTGCGTACGCTTCACGTAGTCGATGCAGCGCGCGACCGATGCGCGTTCTTCCGCGCGTTTCGTCACGCCGAAGCACAGCAGCACGCGACCCGACACGTCCTCGGTCGGCGGATCGAGCAGCGCGCCGTGGTCGGCGAACGGAATCGCGTTCAGGTACATGCGGTCGCAGTCGGCGTCGAATGCCGCGAAGCCGCCGTTGCGCGATTGCAGCCCGCGCATCCAGTCGAGCGCGCGCGCGACGCGCGGCGCATACGGGTTCGTGCCGTCCGCGTTCGCATGCGTGCGGCCGCGGCGATCGAGCATCGCGGTGACGACCGCCGTGTCGTCGATGTCGGGGTAGTACGGGTTCGCGTACTGGAACGCCCATCCGCCCGGCTGGACATCGGCCGGCGCGTTCTCGATCCAGTCGCCGCGCAGGTCGTTCACCTGGCGTTCGGCCAGCCAGTCGTAAGCGCGTGCGATGCGTTCGTCGAGTGCGCGCCGTGCGTCGCCCGGCTCGCCGTCTTCCGCCGCCGCCACGCCACGCGCCTGCTCGAGAGCCATCGTGCTCCACGCGGTGTCCCACACCGGCGACAGGCACGGCTGGCAATACATGCTGCCGTCCGGCCGCGTGACCAGCAGCTTCTCCAGCGCATTGTCGCAATCCCGCCGCAGCGGGTGATCGTCCGGATAGCCGAGCACCTGCATCATCTGGTTGGCGTACACGATCGGCGGGAAGATGCCGCCGAGCCCGTCCTCGCCGTTCATGCGCTCCGCGCACCACGCCTCGGCATGGCGGATCGCGCGCTGCCGCAGGCCCTTCGGCATCAGCGGCTCGACATGGCGCACCGTGCGGTCGAGCGCGAGGAACAGCCTGCGCATGCCGCGCGCGGGCGGGAAGTACCGGCGCTCCTCGTCCGGCGGCGTGACGAACAGCTCGCGGATCGAAATGTTGCGCGGATTGCGCGCGCGCGCCTTCAGCGAGCACAGCACGAGCAGCGGCACCATCGTCGTGCGCGCCCAGTACGCGACCTTGTACATCGAGATCGGCACCCACTTCGGGAACAGCACGAATTCGATCGGCATGAACGGCGTCGCGCGCCACGGCACCTGGCCGAACGTCGCGAGCAGGATCCGCGTGAACACGTTCGCGCGGGCCGCGCCGCCGAGCTTCAGGATCGCGTCGCGCGCGCGGACCATGTGCGGCGCATGTTCGCTGTCGCCGGCCGCCTTCAGCGCGAAGTACGCCTTCACGCTGCACGACACGTCCGGATCGCCGTCGACGTACAACGCCCAGCCGCCATGCGTGTCGAGCCGCTGGTTCGCGCGCAGGTAGCGCGCCATCTTCTCCTGGCGGATGTCGTCGATCTTGTCCATGAAATGCATCATCAGGATGTATTCCGCGGTGATCGTCGCGTCGGATTCGAGTTCGAAACACCAGCTGCCGTCGGGCTGCTGGAGACGCACGAGGGCGTCGCGTCCACGGGCGATCGCGGTGTCGAGCGCGGACCAGGGGGAGGGGGTGGCTGTAGTCATGCGGCGGATCATACCATCCGGCCGGAATGTTTATATCGAGACGCCGGGTGCTACCATCGGCACCATGAAAAAACACCTCGACCCCGCGCCGCTCGGTGCGCCCGCGCTCGTCGAACCGGCTGGAACGGCCGGTGCGCAGGCGCCTGAAGCATCATCGGCGCCGGCCGTCCCCACCGCCGGCGTGCGTCGGAAAAAAGCGCCGGATCAGGTGCGTGCGCAGTTGCTGGCGGCTGCATCGGAAATCGCGACACATCACGGCGTGGCCGCGCTGACCCTCGATGCTGTGGCCGAGCGGGCCGGCGTGACGAAAGGCGCGCTGCAATATCACTTCGCGAACAAGCAGGGGTTGCTGGATGCGCTGTTCGGTCAGGCGACCGAGCGGTTCACCGCGCAGATGGCCGCGCGGGTGGCGGCGGACGGCGACGGCGCCGGCGCGGTGGCGCGGGCCTACATGCATGCGGTGCTCGACGAGTCGCACGCGGTCGCGAGTACCGATGTGCTGCGCGTGCTGGTCGCGTCGATGATTACCGACCAGGACACGCGCGCGCGCTGGTCGGTGCCGATGCGGGAATGGACGCGGCCTGATCCCGTGCCGCTCGAGCAGGCCGCGACGCTGATGATCTGCCGGCTCGCCGCCGACGGGCTGTGGATTTCGAAACTGCTCGACAGCCTCGAGATATCCGCCGAATTGCGCGCGGAGATCGGCCGGCAGCTCGATGCGATGAGCCACGGCGTGTTTCCGAAGGGGCGCGACGGCGCCGCGTGATGCGTGCGTCGTGGCGCCTGGCCGCCGTGGCGGACGGCTTGCGCCGGGATCGCTACGGCATCAGCCGGTCGAGCAGCGGCGACCGGAAGATCCGGTGCGGATCGTAGCGCTCGAGCGTCGCGCGCGCCGTATCCCAGCTGCTCGACGGCGGCTGGCCCTCACGATGCAGGTTCGGAATCGTGGTGGTGAGCATCGTGTCGTCCTGCCAGGCGGCCGTGTCGGTATAGGCCCAGCCCTTCGACCATTCCGGGCGCACCGTCGCATACGAGCCGGTGTAGTTCGCGAGCATCCATTGCTCGATCTCGCGATAGAAGCGATCGGCGGCCGGCGTGCCCGGCAACGTCAGGATGTCGAACCATACGGCGGTATCCCATTCCGGCCGGTCGGGGCGCGGCTTGAGCGCGGACAAGGCGGGTACGGCCGCGCCCGGGCCGGCATCGGCCGGCTTGTCGAGACCGGTGACGCGGATCTCGACGGGACCGTTCATCGGATACTCGCCGCGCGCCTTGTACGTGTCGACGCGGTTCTGATAGAACTGCACGAATTCGCTGATCACGCGCTGCACGTCGGCGCGCCGCGCCAGTACCGCGTAGCCGTTCGCGGTGACGCGCAGCGTCGTTGGCCGAATGTACTGCAGCACGGTGCGCGACCAGCCCCAGATGTCCCCGCTGAGCGTGAGTGCGAGACCGGCCGTCGTGATGGCCAGCTGCGTCTGGCCGAACAGCGGTGTCAATGCGCCTTCGCCGCCGATCACGATCCGCTTGACGAGATCCGAGATGGACTGCGAGATCGAATCGGAGAACGGATAGTTGTACGGCTGCGTGACGGCGCGCGACAGGAACGGCTTGCTGGGCGTCGGCGTCCAGACCTTGAGCCACGGCTTGGTCGTGAACGGGAACCAGATGGCTTCCACCCGGCCCGAGCTGTCGAGAAACGACGCGATCGTGCGGCCTGTCGCGCCGGCCGCGGCGAACAGTTCGGATGCCGGAATATCGACGTAGCTCTGGCAGCGTAGCCGCTGGTTCGGGCCTGCCGTCAGCGTGACCTCGACGACGAGCGCCCGCCCGATGTGCGCGAGAAACGCGCCGATCTCGGGATCGGTGCGCTCGAACCGGCGCAGCACGTATTGCTGCCGGGCCGGATCGAACACGACCGCCGTGAGCGCGACCACGAGATTGCTCAGCGAGCCGTAGGTATGGCCCGGCTGCAAGGTTTCACCGGCCGCCGGCACGGCGGTGCCGTGTGCATCGATCGCGAGCGCGCCGCCGAGCGTGATGTCGCCCGGTGCCGGCGCGGCAATCACGCCGAGGCCGTACTGCTCGAGCGTTGCGAGCAGCGACTCCAGCGAGACGCCCGTTTGGGCGGTGACGCGCGCCGGACGCGCCGACGTGTCGACGGAGACGGCCGTCAGCGACTTCGTCGTATCGAGCAGCACGAGGTTCGCGGCGCCGGCGCCCGGGTCCAGCGTCAGCGGCGACCAGTTGTGCGTGTAGCCGCGCGGGCGTATCCGGTAGCCGTTTGCGCGCGCCCAGTTGACGGTTGCGACGACGTCGTCGGCGGAGCGCGGCGCGGCGGTCCATACGTCCTGCACGGCGATCTCGCCGCTCCAGTTCAGGAACGCCTGCTTGTAAAGCGGGATGTCGGCCGGGAAGCCGGGCGGTGTGTCGCCGGGTGTCCGCGCGTGCGCCGCAACCTGGTAGAGCGGTGTCCAGCCGGTGACGATGCCGGCCGCCGCGAGCTTCGCCATGTCGGCCAGGAAGGCGCGACGCGGCGCAGGTTCGTCTCTGAAGTCGTGACTCATGGTGTGCTCCAATTTTTCGGAATTGTTTTGCAGATTGGAAAGACGACAAATGACGCGTTGAGACTCGTGTGGCAATTCGAGCAGGTGCGACGCGCGGGAAGCGTTGCGCGTGGGTGGGCCAGAATTGAAAAAGACGGTGCGTTCGGCAATGCGCGGCCGCACATCACCACGGACGTCTAATAGGAAATCGGAAAACCGCCTGGCGATTGCTTCAATTGGCCGTCGGCCTGTTCTGTCGGCAAGCAGATAGGGAGATTCGACGGAATCGCGTGTGGCGAAGCGCTAGCCGAGACGATCGATAAAAAATGATTTCACGTGAATATTAATCTTCATGTTTCGATTTTTAAAATAAACCCGGCCGCAGTTCAAGGTTGATTGACGATACGTAGTATATTTCGGTCGGAAGCGTAGCAATTTATCTATCGGGTGACAAGCGGCGGAGTTGATGAATTTCGCGTCATTTAATATGGAAATTTTATGACGGGAAATGGCTTCGTCCTTTGTGGGTATTTTGCAACGCGGGTGCCGGCGCCGCGCCGCCGTGGGCTTGGAGCGCAAATTATGCTTTGCCGCCGCGTATATAGAATCGATTGTTGAGTGAATCGAAATGACGCCCGGAAGACAATACCTGAAACCGGGTCGATGGGCGGGGGTATGGTGAAATCCGGTAATTATTCTCTCGAATAAGGCGCCCGGATGAAAATTCGTGGTATGCGTCGCCTGGGTGATTATTACAAAAGTTCGTGGTAAACGGATGTCGATTTTTCCTTGTATCCGTAATAATGCCAATGAACGGCTCGCGAATTGATTGATTTCCAGTTTATGAATGATGTTTTTTAAAAAATAGATGTCGGGTTGACTGCAAATGTCTTGAATCGTCGCTATCATACGCGGCTGGGATATACGTGGATCAAATTCAATGGAAAGAATCGTTTCGCTTTTTGATCGAGATTTTTCGTTGAATTCGCCGGGAACGCGCCCGCGTCGAGCCGGCGCCGGGTTTTCCGATTCAGGTTTTCGGCACGTCCGGCGGCGGCGCGTTTTCATCCGGCAACGCGAATCGGCCGAAATGAACGTTTCAGCCTTTTGCGGCTTCGCGAGTCGCTCGCATCGGGCTGAACAGGGAGCGGCGCGCCGTCGTCTCGCATGAGCCGGACGCATCGGCGCGCGCTGGCGGCGGCGCGTTGCCCGCCTGAGAAGGCGCGCGACGCAGCGCGACCCGACGCGCGCCGCGCAAGCCGTGCCGGTTCGCCGGCGCTTGCGTTGCGTCAGGTCCTCAAGCACGCACAACAAGGAGAGTCAGATGTTCGCGAAGCTCGGGAAGGTGATTTCGAGCGCAGGCAGTGAGCGGTTCGCATCCGACATGCATGCATTGCTGGTCGAGTCGATTCCGCTCGCGATCACCCGGATGACTGAATGGACGCTCGACGAGCCGGCGGGCGAAGTCGTCCGCGTGCAATCGCTCGGCGCGGCCGGCGCGCCGGGCGATGACGGGCGCGGCGCGCCGGCCGCGCACGGCGAGCGGGAACCGGCAGCGCATCCGCCGTTGAACCGGATCCTGGCGGCCTGCGACCGGCAGCTCATTCACATCAATCCGCTGATGCGGCGCGGCAATGGCGGCGAAGTCGCGCCGCCGCGCGGGCCGGGCGGCGGATTTCAGTGCCATCTCGTGTCGGGCAAGGCGAATCGCCGCTACGTGATCTCGCTGCATCGCACGGCATCGCATCGCGACTTCTCGTTGCAGGAGATGTCGTTCCTGAAGAACTTCGCCGATACGCTGCTGCCGCTCGTCGAGTGGCATGCGTCGACGTGCCGGCACGGCGAGCGTGAAGGCGCGACGGCACCCGGTGCGACGGCAGGCATGCCTGGCGTCGAGGCGCTGCGCCACGAGTTCGAATCGCGACTCGCGCGCGCGAGGGTCGTGCTGTCCGCGCGTGAAAACGAAGTGTGCCTCGGCCTGCTCGCGGGCAAGATGCTGCGCGAAATGGCCGGCGAGCTCGGTGTGAAGGAGAGCACGATCGAGACGTACATCAAGCGCGCCGCGGTGAAGCTCGGCATCAGCGGCCGGCACGGGCTCACGAAATGGATGATCGACGATTCCGTTCCGTGCGCGTCGGCGGCGTGACACCGTCACGCCATCACGCCGCGGACGCGCGACGCACGCCGCCGGGCATGCGCGTTCGGGCCGCGGGCCCTCAGGTTCCGATGCGCGGCGCCACGTAGTCGCGCCGCACGCTTCTCATCTCGCCCCCGCCAGCTTCCGTCGCGGCCCCGGCCGTCTCGTCGAGCATCCAGCGCGTCAGCCCATGACGCCCGCTGAAGCCCAGCTTGACGGCCGCCCGCTTCAGGTAGGTTTCGACGGTGCTTTCGCGCAGCGCGAAGCGCATGGCGATGGCGGGCACCGTGTCACCGGCCAGCAGTGCGGTGCATGCCTCGATCTCGCGCGTCGACAGCTTGACGCCGGCTTGCTGCAGGCGATCGGCGAACCGCCGCGCCACGCGCTCCCGGCCCGATTGCGTCGCCGGCGGCGCGGCGGCTGTCACGCGGGCGGACGGCGGAGCCGAATCGAGCGCCGCGACATGGCTCTCGACGATCGGAAACAGCACGTGCGAGAGTTCCTTGAGGAAGGTCCGCTCCTGCGGCGAGAAATCGTCGAACGTACAGGTGCGATACAACGAGATCACATAACAGTGGCCCCGCTTGCGGGTCACGAGGTGGAATTGCGCGTAACGCGGCGACACGATCGCCGCCTGCATGAGGATGAAGCGGTCGAGCTGCGCGTGGATCGGGCCGTGGCCGGCGAGCGTGTCGTCGACGTGCAGGGGGCTCGCGCCCGCGCGCGGCGGCATCTGCGGCCCGCAACGGACAGCGGCCGCGCCGGCCTTCGCGAGCGCCGCGCCGACCGCGCCGAGGCTGCGCACCTCGGGATGGCCGTCAGGCGCGTCGTCGACCGCCAGCTCCGAAATGCGGATCTCGTCGACGGGGACCGCCGCGGCGATCAGGTTGTACATCATCCGGGGAAAACGTCGGCTCCCGCTGCTCGAGATCGCTTCGCCGACGTGTGCGAACAATCTGCTGAACTCCATGAAGGGATTCCTGATGAGACGTTGAAGCTGCGCTTGTGCGCATGAATGCCGACATGATTTAAACACCCGGATGCGAACGCGTCTGTAACGGATTGCCGGGACAGACGCTACATCGCCGGCCGTCGAAGCCGGTACGGCGCACGGCGACCGTTCCGCGCGTCTGCGACAGACGGTGCGCACCTTCTCTGCATCCGGATCGCTGCTCATCCGGCAGCCTCGGCCCGCACGGCACACAAGGCCGTATCGGAGAAGATGCGGCCGCTATCCAGGCGAATGACCCGATCCGCCAGCTTGAAGTACTGATCGTCGTGGGTGATGATGACGACGCATTTCCCGCGGGATTTCAGATCGGGAACCAGCACTTCATAGAAGAATCGCTTGAACACCGGATCCTGATCGGCGGCCCATTCGTCCAGGATATAAATCGGACGATCCTCGATGTACGCGCAAAGCAACGCCAGGCGCTTGCGTTGCCCTGTCGACAACGCGCGGGTGGTCGAGTAGGTCCGGCCGGAAATCTCGATCTTGTCCGCCAGTTTCAGAGTGTCGAGGTATTTCCGGGCAAGCTCGATGCTTTCATTGCCCCGATCCGGTCCGATGATGCGATTGAACAAATGGAAATCGGTGAAGACGGCGGAAAACAGGTTTCGGTACCGTTCCCTGGCAGCGTCGTCAACGACTTTCCCGTCGAGGGAAATCGTGCCGCCGGTAGGCGCATAGAGGCCGCTGAGGACCTTGCCCAACGTGCTCTTGCCGCTGCCGTTTCCGCCGATCACGTAGACGAGTTCTCCGGCATGAATCGTCATGTCGATGGGGCCGAGCACGAAGTCGACCGACGCTTCGTTGTCACGGTAGTTCATCGTCACGTCTTTCAACTCGATGACCTTCCATGACTTGGCCGACAGGGATTCCACGTTGCCGGCAGCGCGCGGTTCCTCGTGCGAAGCCTGCGTGTCGTCGATCAGAAAGCCGAATTCCGCCAGCCGGGCGAGCGCTGTCTTGCCTTCGGCCACCACCGGCAGAATATTGATCAGCATGGTCAAGGGCCCCATCATGTAGAGCACGGCCAGGATGCTCGCCGTGAGGACGGAGGGATCCACGACGCCCAGCGAAGGTACGCCGAACAGCAGGCATCCGAGCAGGACCGCTACCGTGATCTGGCCGATGCTGTCGCCGCTCATGAACCAGAAACGTTCGATGTAATTGAATCCCGCCACGCGCTTCGATGACAATTCGATCGCGGCGCGGGTAAACCAGCGTCGCCGGGCCCGGTTGAGCTTGAGCTCCTTGATGCCGAACACGAGGCCATGTGTGTATTCGTTGAACTGGACGAATTCATCGCGAACCCGCTCCGTGAAATTGACCGCCTTTCGATAGAAAAACAGATAAAGCACCAGGCCGACGAGGGTCAGGATGATCGTCGACGCGAACACGATCCACGAGAGATAGGCGAGATAGGCGATGCTGCAGATCAGGACGACTGATTGAACGATGATCGTCGGGATGGTCAGCAGGGTCTGGCTCAGCTGCGGAATATCCTGTGTCAGCATGGTCAGCACGTTGGGGGCGCCGCGTCTGTCGATTTCATCCAGTGGGGTCGCCAGGATCCTTTTGCACAGGTTGACGCGCAATCGCGTCATGACTTTCATGCAGGCATAGGAGGGCATCACGGCAGCGCAGCTCCTGCAGACCACCGCGATGACATTCACCGCGATGAACAGCAGCAACAGCGTCCGTCGATCAGACTGGTCGTGCAGCACGGTGCTGATCAACCCGACGCCCACGATCGACGCGATGCCGCTGACGAGGCCCGTCACGACCGTGCCCAGCGTCAGCCAGGGATGACTGCGCCACATCAGGGTGGCGGCGGAATGCCATGGCGGCGATTTGCTTTGAGCGGAATCCATGAGTGGCCAATAGGTCTCAGTTGATCAGGTGGCTGAGTTCGACATTGCTTGCCGCTGATCTCAACCTCGACGAGGTTTCTGGCTTGCCCAGGAACGTGATGCTTTCCACGATTCCCAGCGGCGAATCGGAAAACAGGATGCAGCACTTCAGCAGGCGCTGCGCACGCTCCCAGCCGACGCCGTCCGGTGAATCGGCCACGCTTCGCAACGCGGCCTCGACCGAGGCGGCCGTCCAGTTTTCGCTCCGTGCCAGCCCCGACTCGGTCTGCCGGAGAAATTGCAGGAGCGTGCGGGGATTGCTTTCGATGCTGTACATGAGGATGTAATCGATCCGCAGTTTCTTCGTGATCAGCGGAAAGATCAGGTCGATCACGCCGGCGGTCGATTCGCATTTCCCGTAAGCCAGTGAAATCGCGTCGCCGAGCTTGCAGTCCCGGTGAAGCGCATCCAGCGCGGCCTGCACGAACGCCGCTTCGAGGTCAACGGTGGTGAGTTGCATGATGTTCAATGGCCTGTCGAGTGATGGATCGCGGCGAGCACGGGCGGCAGGTGTTACCAGCCGTCCGGAATGGGCATGGAATAGGTCAGCGGCTTCTCCGGCATCACTTCGTCCATGATGTCGGAGTAGCCGGACTCCTGTCCGACCAGGTTCGGCTCGAAGCAGTAGCAATTGAACGTCTGCTGCAGGACGAGGTTGTTGCGGTCGTTGATCGCCGGCGGGTTTTCGTTGATCGCGATGAAGGCGTCGTAAAGCGAGGCCCTGACGACGTACGCGTGCGCGGTGAGCGTCTCCACGGCCTTGACGATGTTCGGCGCGACGGGAATCGGCGGCGTGAAGTGATACGCGCCCAGGAACAGCATGTGCCAGTCGTCCGGCACTTGCGCGATGAACTCGGGAAAGCGCGCGGCGAAATCGGCGTCGAAGAACGCGTCGTCCTCGAAGATCAGGACTTCGCTCGCACAGGCGGCCTTCGCCTGTTTCACCGCGGCGAGATGGCTCATCGTGCAGCCGTAGTCCTGCGCACGCATATGGCTCAACGATTCCGGCACGCTCACCAGCCTTGCATCGACGGCAGGCAGCCGTTCCACCGTGAGGATGTTCTGCTCTGCGAATTTTCGTTGCATCGCTTCCCAGCGGTCGGGGCGCCGGTCCAGGTTGATGCAGACCTTGCGGGCAAAGGTATTGTCGATCGTCGGCGTTGATTTCATGAGGGCGTTTTTTCCAGAAACGAATTGACATGGGCGGCGAGGACACCGGCATGCGGATCGAGCAGCATGGTCAGGTGGTCGCCTGGGACGTCCGTTACCGCGACGGGGTGCGCCGAGAAGCGGGACCATCCCCAGGTCGCGTCCAGGCGAAGCTGCGCGATCTCGGGCGACGGCGCGTAGTCGCCGGGATCGCGCTCGGTGCTGCGGAACAACGCGATCGGCACGGGCAGCCGGGTGGCTTGCGGCGCGTAGTGCGACTTGAAGTTGGCCTGATAGACGCGCAGGTAGGCGCGCAGGCGGTCGGACCCGGCGTCCGCGAACCAGCTGCCGCGGTCGCCGATCCGTTCGAGGATCAGGCCGGCCTGGGCGTCGGGATCGAGATGGACGAGGTCTGCTCGCGTCACCTGGAGGTCGGTCCCGAGGAAGGTGCCGATTTCGTGGGCGATCGCGACCAGCCATTCGGTGTCGTCCCAGTCCTGCCAGTAAGTGGCGGCCGAGCTGTCGATGGGCGCGGACGCGTCGAAGATCGCCAGCAGTTTTACGTCGGCGCCCTTGGCGACCAGTTGCCGGCTCATTTCGAGCGCCACGTGCGCGCCGAACGAGTGGCCCGCGAGGTAGTACGGACCCGCGCCCACCAGCGGCCAGATGCGTTCGATATGACGGGCCGCGATGTCTTCCACGCGGGTGAGCGGCTCGCACGCGCCGTCGAGGCCGAGCGCTTCCAGCCCGTGAATCGCGTGAGCCCCGCTCAGGTGGTTCGCGAGCGGGTGGAAGTAGACCACGTTCCCGCCGGCGCCCGGCAGCAGGAAGAGCGGCGCGGCGGGGCCGCCGTCGCGAATCGGCACGAGTCCGCCGGCGGGCGCGGACGGCTCTTTCGCGGCCAGCGCCGCCGCCAGTTTCTCGATCGTCGGATTCTCGAAGAGACAGGAAATCGGCAGCCGGCGATCGAACGCCTTCTCGACATGGGCCATCAGCTGGATCGCGATGATCGAGTGGCCGCCCAGGTCGAAATAGTTGTCGCTGACCGCAATGTCGTCTCTTTTGAAGATCCGCCGCCAGATCTCCAGCAACGTGCTTTCGTCCGCCGTATGGGCGACGGCGCGTGCCGCCGTGGCCGCACCGGCAGCGGCTTCGATTGCCGGTCCGGCCGCACCGCGCGGCGCGCTCGGCTGGCCGTCGGCGGCCGGCGGAGCGGCGAGCTGGCCGGTCAGCTGGCCCGGGTTCTCGGCGAATCGCTCGAGCAACGTGCGGAGGGTATCGAGCATCTGCCGCACGACCTCCGGCGCGATGCGGTGGGCATCGTGCGAAATATGGAAGCCGATGCGCTCGTTCGGGTGCACGGTCAGGGTCAGCGGGTAGTTCGATTCCGCGAACGCGCGGGTGTCGAGGATCTCGATGTCGTCCGGCCCGAGATCGGGCGCGGCGGCAACCGGGAAGTTCTCGAAGACCAGCAGGCTGTCGAACAGACTGTCGCCGGCGGGCAGTTCGCTCCACGACTGGATATCGACCAGCGAGCTGTACGAATGCGGCTCCATCGCCGTCTGGGCTGCGTGGACCTCTGCCAGCCATTCGATGAACGGGCGCTCGGGCGCGATCCGCAGGCGCAGCGGCAGCGTATTGATGAACAGCCCCACGATCGACTCGACGCCGTCGAGCATCGGCGGGCGACCGGACACGGTGACGCCGAAGACGACGTCGTCCGTTCCGGCGTGGCGCCGCAGCACCAATGCCCAGACCGCGCGGATCAGCACGTTGAGGGTGACGCGATGCGTGCGCGTGAGCGTTTGCAGCCGCGCGGCCAGCGCCTCGTCGAGCAGGAATTGCTGGGTCCGGCGCTTGTCCTGCCGCGCGGCGTCGCCGGTCGCCTGCCGGGCCGGACTGGCCGCGATCGGCGTGGCGGCCCGGAAGCCGGCCAGCTCGGCGCGCCACCAGGTTTCGTCGGCCGAGCGAGGATGACGCGCGAGCCAGTCGATGTACGCGCGGTATCCCGGCGCCGACGCCGCGACCGCGGGCATGCCGGTGCGGGCGAGCGACAGGTAGTCGTCGAACACCTCTTTCATCACGGTCGCGGTGCTCCAGCCGTCGAGGATGATGTGATGCGCGCTCCAGCAGAAGCGATGGCGGGTGTCCGTTTCCTGGATCAGCGTGCAGCGGAACAACGGCGCGCGCTGCAGATCGAAGCCGCGCTTCCGGTCGTCGGCGAGGAACGCATCGAAATCCTGCGCGCGGCGGGACGCATCGCGGTGCCGCCAGTCAAGGAACGTCCATGGCAGGTCGACCGTGTGCTGCACGGTCTGGACGGGATGGTCGCGATCGGCCCACGCGAACGCGGTGCGCAGCACGGCATGGCGCGCGAGCGCATGGGCCCACGCCTGCCGGAGCGCCGGCACCTGGAGCGGGCCGCTGACGACAAAGCTGAACTGCTGGAAATAGGCGGCAGGATCGAGGTCGTACAGCGAATGGAACAGGATGCCCTGCTGCAGCGACGAGAGCGGGTAGCTGTCCTCGATATCGTTCGCTGCGGTGTCGGGGACCGACGCCGCGAAGTCGAGCAACCGGTCCCTGAAGTGCGCGGCCAGGTTCTCGACCGTCTGCCGCCGGTGGAGCCGCTCGCCGTAGCGCCAGTCCACCTGGAGCTTGCCGTCGGCAACGGCCGCAACGATCTCGAAGGCGTGCGTGCGCTGCGACCGCCCGGCGCGCAGCGAACCGAGGTCTTCGGCCGCCGGGCGCCAGCCATCGGATTGCCGCAATACGGTATCGAGCTGCCCGTGATAGTTGAAGAGAATATCGGCCTTCGGCAACGCGGCGAGACTGTCGCGCACGGCGGCGTCGGGGCTCTGGTAGCGGAGCAGCGAATAACCGAGACCGTCGGCCGGAATCCGGCGCAGCTGCTGCCGCGCGGCACGCAGCGCTTGCTCCGGCGCGTGCATCGCGTCGGCGTCGAGCACGACGGGGTAGATGGACGTGAACCAGCCCACCGTCCGGGTGAGGTCGAGCGGCGCATCCGACACGTGGCGGCCGTGACTCTCGAGATCGATCCGCGTGCGGGTGTTGCCCGTGACCATGCTGCAGGCTTGTGCGAGCGCGACGAGCAGGACGTCGTTGATGCGGGTGTCGTAGGCCCGCGGCAGCCGGCGCAGCAACGCGGTGGTATCGGCTTCGTCCAGCTCGAATGAAACGGACGACGCGTCGTCGACCGCGTTGTTGGCCGCGCCCGTGCCCGGATAGTCCACCGGCATCGGCTCGACGGGCTGCGCGAGGAGGGCTTGCCACAGCCGCGCTTCGTCGCCGATCGCGGGCGACCGGGCCAGTTGCTGCAGATGCAACGCCCATTCGCGGAACGAAGTCGTCTTCCCGGGCAGCGGCTGGCCGTGGTAGGCGGCATGCAGGTCCTCGAGGAGCACGCGCCATGACACGCCGTCCACCGCGAGGTGATGGATCGACACGAACAGGCGGGCGAGCGGTTCATCGGCCAGGCAGAAGAGCCGGGCCGCCAGCAACGGGCCATGCGTGATGTCGATGCCGCGCTCCGCGTCAGCGGCGGCGGCACGCATCGCCGCCAGGCGCTCGCCGGCGTCGCCGGCGATCACCTGCTTCTCGAAGAGCGCCGGCATCTCGCCGCCGGCGACGACCTGCTGGGTCCAGCGGCCCGCATCGCGCGAGAAACGCAGTCGCAACGCGTCGTGATGGTCGTAGACCTGCTGGAACGCGTCGGCCAGCCTCGACGCGTCGATATCCGCCGGCACCTGGATCAGGACCGTCTGGTTGTAGTGCGACGGCGCATCGATTTCCTGTTCGAAGAACCAGTGCTGCACCGGCGTGAGCGGCGCATCGCCCAGCGGGCTCAAGGTCGGCGCGCAGGTTGCCCGCTCCTCGGGCGCGGCGGCCAGCTGCGCGATCGTCTGATACTGGAACAGCTGCTTCGCCGTCACGCGCAGCCCTGCCTGATTGGCGCGCGCGATCACCTGGATGCTCAGGATCGAGTCGCCGCCGAGTTCGAAGAAATTGTCGTGAATGCCGACGGAAGGCAGCTGCAGCACGTCTTGCCAGATCGACGCCAGCAGGATTTCCCGCGGCGTGACGGCAGGCGCGTGCGGCTGGGCCGCGTCGCCCCGATCCGCCGGAAGCGGCAGCGCCTTGCGGTTGATCTTGCCGTTGGGCAGCATCGGCAAGGATTCAAGGGCGACGAACTGCGACGGCACCATGTAGTCGGCGAGCTTGCCGCCCAGATAGCCGCGCAGACCGGCGATGTCCGGCGCGGCGGTCGCGACATAGGCGATCAGGAACGTTCGGGCTCCTTCGGTTTTCGCGATCACGACGCAGTCGTCGACCGACGGATGCGCGCGCAGCGCCGCCTCGATTTCACCGGGTTCGATGCGCAGGCCGCGCAGCTTGATCTGGTGATCGATGCGGCCGAGGAACTCGATGTTGCCGTCGTGCCGGTAGCGTGCGAGGTCGCCGGTGCGGTAGAGGCGCGCGAGCGGGTCGGCCGAGAACGGATCGGCGATGAACTTCTCGGCGCTCAGTTCGGGTTCGCCGTGGTAGCCACGCCCGACCGGGGTGCCGCCGATCAGCAATTCGCCGGCCACGCCGATCGGCGTGGGCTGCATCTGCGCGTCGACGATATAGAGGCGGGTGTTGGCGATGGGCCGGCCGATCGGCACGATGCGGTGCGGATCGTCGCGCCGGCATTCCCACGCGGTCACGTCGACGGCGGCCTCGGTGGGGCCGTAGAGGTTGTAGAGCTCGACGTCCAGGCGCTCGAGGCA